>JACQOK010000213.1 GCA_016202565.1 Betaproteobacteria bacterium
ATCGGCGTGAGCATCCGCGTCTCGAGGATCCGGGTCATCGCCGGTCCCCGCCGCGTGCCGGCGCGGCCCGCCGGAGCGCGGTGGTCAGAAACGGCGCGTCCGGCCTGACCAACTACAGTTCCGGGTTCTCGTGCATGGCCCGCAGGCGGCGCCAGCGACGGTCGGTTTCGTCCTGGATGCCCTGCACTATCGGGGAGTTCGCGGGAGTGAGCAGGTGGCGGGTCTTGCCCATGAGCTCGAGCCAATCCCTGACCGGGCGGCGGCGACCCGTCGCGTCGGGGTCGTAGGTCAGCGTGGTGTGGCCGTGCTCGACCTCGTACAGCGGGAAGAAGCACGAGTCCACGGCCGCCTGCAGGACGGGCTGCGCGGCGTCGTCGGTGGTGCGCCAGTTCAGCGGGCAGAAGGCGAGGATCTTGCCGTAGACGAGCCCCTCGCGCTTCGCGTACCACTGGGCCTTCGCAACCTTGCGCATGAGGTCCTCGGGGTAACCCTCGCTCGCGGTGAACACGTAGGGCAGGTGGCACGCGGCGAAAATCTGTGCAGTGTCCTTGTGGTGGTAACGCTTGCCCGGCAGCGCCTTGCCGACCTCGCTGGTGGACGTGCGGTGGCCGAACGGTGTCGAGTACGAGAGCTGCGCGCCGGTATTCATGTAGCCCTGGTTGTCGTACTCCAGAATCATCATCCGGTGATTGCGGTTTGCCGCGCCGAGCGCGGGGCCCATGCCGATGTCCATGCCGCCGTCGCCGGAGATCATCACGAAGGTGATGTCCTTCGAGGCGGGCAGTTCGCCGCGCCGCACGCGCTCGTGATACATCTCGACGAGCCCGGAGAGCGTCGCCGCGCCGTTCTGGAAGAGGTTGTGGAT
This sequence comes from Betaproteobacteria bacterium, assembly GCA_016202565.1. Taxonomy (GTDB): domain Bacteria; phylum Pseudomonadota; class Gammaproteobacteria; order Burkholderiales; family SG8-41; genus DSOT01. Next base: position 866 of record JACQOK010000213.1, read on the forward strand.
GTAGTTGATCCGATGAGCCGTCGATGGATAGCCAGTCGTCACCACCATGGCACAGCCCGTCTGGAACAACACGACCACGTCGCCCTCGAGGACGTTGTAAACCTGGTGCAGCGTTGGGAAGGCGCCGCAGCCCGGGCACGCCCCGTGTCCGGGCGCGATGCGGTTCGGCACCTCCGTCATTTTCCACAAGGGTTGAAGCTCGACATCGAGACGTCCCGTCGCCTCATCGCGGCGCACCTTGGCCATGCCGCGCGACACCTCGGCGGTCTTGATCGGCGGAAGGCCGATCCGCGGTCTGCTGTCGGGCCTGCCGGGCGTGGCGCCATGATAGGCAAACGGCGCAGCGACGCGCCCCGACCTGGCAGCGGCAAGCGCCTCTTCCATGAACCGCTCGGCGTCGGCCGCATAGAAGTCCTTGCCACCAAGCCCGTAGATCCGCGACAGCACTCGGGTGTGGTTCTCCACGTCGATTTGGATCGCGGCGCGCACCTCGAGCGACAGATTGCCGCCGCCCGCGCCGTAGGAATCCGCGCGGTCGCCGATCGTTGCGGCCGTTACGTGCCGCAACGCTTGCCGAAACTCCTCTGCCGGAAACGGCCGCAGCACGTTGGGCGAGAGCACGCCGACCTTCTCGCCGCGTTCGCGCAGTTCGTCCGCCGTCTCCTTTGCCGTTTCCGCGGCCGAGTTGACCAGTACCGTGGCGACCTCCGCGTCATCCATGCGATAGGCGTCGAGCACGGGATAGGACCGGCCGGTCATCTTCTCCAGCTCCGCGAACACTTCAGGAATGACGCGCCGCGCGGCCTCCATTGCCTGTGACAGCTGGACCTTGTTATTGATGAGGTCCGGATCATTCATGTACGGTCCGAAAGTAACCGGGTGTTCCGTGTCGAACGGCGTCGGAAATTCCGGCCGTTCCCCGAGGAATCTGTGAACCGCAACGGGATCGTCGAAGACCTGGATGCGCCGCTTCTGGTGGCTGGTGAAGAAGCCATCGTAGGCCACGATGACCGGCAGGCGCACGTCGCGATGCTCGCCCACCTTCACGGCGGCGAAATTGAGGTCGTACACCGCCTGCGGATCGCGCGCGCAGAGCATGATCCAGCCGGTGTTGAGCGCGTAGTAGATGTCCGAATGATCGCCGCGAATGTCGAGCGGCCCGGAGATGGTCCGCGCCGCGACGTTGAGCACCATCGGCACCCGCGTCCCCGCCTGTACCGGGAGCTGTTCGAGCGCAAAGAGCAGGCCCTGCGAACTCGTGGCGTTGAGCACCCGCCCGCCGCCGAGCGCCGCGCCGTAGCAGATGCCCGCGGCGCCATGCTCGCCGTCGCCTGCGACCATCACGATCTCATGTGCGCCATCCGCCCCCATTTTGGAGAGGTTCTCGGCGACCTCGGTCGACGGGGTGATCGGGAAGTAGCCCATCAAGTGAAAACCGATGTCGCGCGCCGCCAGGGCCGCGGCCTCGTTGCCGCTCCGGAACTCGAGCTTTTGCCGCACGGCGCCAGGCGGCGCCGCGTCTGTCGCCCGGGAAGGAATTTCCAGCGTCCTGGTCGTCATGGTCTTCACCTCAGCGGATCAAGTCGGGGAAGAGCGGAACGCGCAGGCGGTCCGCAAGGCCGGGCGTTTCCGTCTCCGTGGCGAGTGCGCCGGTCGGGCAGGACTCCACGCAGCGCAGGCAGCCTTTGCAATAGCGATAGTCGACGCCCATCAACTCGCGCTCATACGTGCCGCCCTTCTCGCCCTCTCCCCACGCGAGGCAGAAGTCCGGGCAGACGAGGTCGCACAAACCGCAGTGGATGCATTTCTCGCGGTTGAGCACCGGCAGCCATCCCGTACGCGATGCCGAGAGGTCGTTCCACGCCGTGTTCCCCGCTTCGGGGACGATTCCGCCCACGGGCTGCGTTTCGTAGCCCCATACCGGCTCGGCCCGCGCGACCGGCAGGTCGCCTTCGGCGCAGCCGACGTGCTCAAGCGTCTCGAACTCGGCGGCCCCGCGCTGGAACGCGCGCGCGTTCGACGCAACGGCCTCCGGGTGCTTGCCTGAGAATTCCTCGGTGAGCGCCTCCAGAATACGGTCAGCTCCGAGAAACGGGAACGCGGCGACGAGCGTGCCGAGCAGCACTGCGTTGGGCCGCGATTTTTCCTCCACCGCGATCCCGAGCGCGTTGACGCGCATGACGCGGGCAGTATGCGGAAGTGCTGCGAGCTCCACCGGGACGGGGCCCGGCGGGGCGTTGTAGATGAATGTGCCGTCCTTGACGAGACCGGCGACTGTTGCCGGATTGCGCAGGAGCGCTGCATGGAAAACCACGATGGCATCCGGCGTCTCGACGGGCGCGCTGGTCCGTATCGGCCGTTCGGCAGGTCCCAACCGCACGAACGAGCGCACGAGCGAACCCTTCTTTTCAGACCCGTACGAGGAGAAGTGAGCGCCATTCAGGCCCATCCTCAGCACGGCGGCTGTCGCCAGCACTTGCCCTGCCGCGTGGGCGCCGAGGCCGCCGATCGACTCGAACCGGATCTCGAAGAAGCGAGCGGGATGCGGCAGCGCTACGATCCGGTTCACTGTGCGGTCATCGGGACTGACGCGAATGGACCGCACCTCGGCTCCCGGCATAGCGGGTGACAGGGGCAGGCGCGGGACACCCTCGTCGCGCGCCGTCTTTGCATCTATCTCGTCTCTTTTCATGGGCTCGTGATCGGCATGGAATCGTGCGACTGGAACGCACATCTCTTCCGTGGCTGCAATACAGGCGCTTTGCCAGGAGGTTTCATTGGCCCGGTCCCGATGCTCACACGTGCCAATGAACCGCATTCTGCCAACTTGGTACGGGCGCAAGTTGACCCAGATCAAATAAAACTGAGGGGACTTAGACCCGCGGCTTTCAGGTTCGATTGGTATTCTTTAGCGCATGAAATCAAGAGGACAGACCCGGAGCCGCCTCCGTCCTGATGGCGGACCTGGTACGGTGGAAGACAGGATTGAACGTAACCGGTGTGGCGCGCGCCACCCGGCGGTGCTTCTATTTTCGAGGCGCAGTCGCCGACCATGAGTCGCGCAGCGACACGGCGCGGTTGAATACCGGTCGCTGAGGTTTCGAATCCCGCAAATCGGCGACGAAATAGCCGTGTCGTTCGAACTGGAAACGTTCTTCGGGCCGCGCCTCCTTAAGTACCGGTTCCAGTTGCGCAGTGACGATTTTTTTCGACTCTCGATTCAGGTCTTCCAGAAAATATCGCTCGTTGCCGGGATTGGCCACCTTGAATAGCCGGTCGTAGAGGCGCACTTCTGCCGCATAGGCGTGTTTTGCGGAAACCCAATGGATGTTTCCCTTTACTTTCACCTTCTCGGCGCCGGGCGTGCCCGATCGGGTTTGCGGATCGTATTCGCAGTGCACGGCAACGAGATTGCCCTGCGCGTCTTTCTCGCACCCCGTGCATTTCACGACGTAGCCGTAGCGCAGCCGCACGCTGTTCCCGGGAAAGAGCCGGAAATAGCCCTTGGGCGGGTTTTCCATGAAGTCGTCGCGCTCGATCCACAATTCGCGTGACAACGGCACGACGCGCCTGCCCAGCTCCGGTTTCTGCGGATGATTGGGCGCGAGACATTCTTCTTCCTTATCCGCCGGATAGTTGTCGATCACGAGTCGGATTGGATCCAGCACGGCGATGCGCCGCTGAGCGGTCTCGTTCAGGTGCTCGCGCATGCAGTCTTCCAGAACGGAATACTCGATCCACGAGTCGGCCTTCGAGACGCCGATGCGCTCGGCGAAAAGGCGAAACCCCTCAGGTGTATAACCACGCCGGCGCGCGCCCACCAGCGTGGGCATGCGCGGATCGTCCCAGCCCTCCACATGACCTTCTTCGACCAGCTGGATCAGCCTTCGCTTGGACAGCACGACGTAGGTCAAATTGAGGCGCGCGAACTCGATCTGCTGCGGCAGCGGCCGCAGCAGCAGGCCGCCTTCGGCGAGCCGTTCCAGCAGCCAGTCGTAGAACGGCCGCTGGTCTTCGAACTCCAGCGTGCACAGCGAATGCGTGATGTTTTCGAGGGCGTCCTCGATCGGATGCGCGTAGGTGTACATCGGATAGATGCACCACTTGTCGCCGGTGCGGTGGTGGGTCGCTTTCCTGATGCGGTAGATCACCGGGTCGCGCAGATTGATGTTGGGAGAAGCCATGTCGATCCTGGCGCGCAGCACCATGCTGCCCTCCGCGTGCTCCCCGTCTCGCATTTCGCGCATCAGCCGCAGGCTCTCTTCGGGCGGCCGATTGCGCCACGGGCTGTCCCTGCCGGGCTCGGCCAGCGTGCCGCGGTTCACACGCATTTCTTCCGCCGTCTGCTGGTCAACGTAGGCATGGCCGCTGTGAATCAAATGCTCGGCCGCCTCGTACATGAAGTCGAAGTAATCGCTCGCGTGGCAGAGGTGCTCTCCCCAGTCGAAACCCAGCCATTTCACGGCTTCGAGAATGGAGTTGACGTATTCCTGCTCTTCTTTCTCCGGGTTGGTGTCATCGAAGCGCATATGGCAGACGCCACCATAGTCTTGCGCAAGCCCGAAGTTGAGGCAGATCGACTTCGCATGGCCGATATGCAGATAACCGTTCGGCTCCGGCGGAAAGCGGGTGCGTATGCGCGCCGGGTCTTGCGGCGCGCCGAGGTGCGTCTTCGCGGGACCAGGCCTGCCACCCCATGTGCGGCCCGCATATTTCCCACTGGCGAGATCGGCTTCTATGGCGGTGCGGATGAAGTTCGACGCTGAAGGCAGCTGCGGCGCGCGCTTTTTCGCGGGGGCGGGGGGGCTGTCGGACATCTAGAACCTATCTCAATAATAGACGCGTGATGCGTTGTGGCCAAAACGCGATGAATGCGAGGAGCGGGGCGCAGTGAATATCGCGAATATTGACAAGACCCGCGACAACGCAGGCGCGCGTTTTGGCCACAACCCGAAGGGACGGGGCGCTGAGCAACGGCTTGCCGTTGCGCGCCCATTTGGCAGGCACACGCCCCGCGGGCGCAAGCGCCCGCTCAGGGGCGC
>JACQOK010000221.1 GCA_016202565.1 Betaproteobacteria bacterium
AACAATCCGATCGAGGCGGTATCACAATGGCGGGCTGGCAAACTGAGGGCCCTTTGCGTATTTGAGAATGAGCGCATGCCATACAAGAATAAGGTCACAGACACGATGTCCTGGAACGACATCCCGACCTGCAAGGAAGCCGGCATCCCGATGGATTATTTGATGCTGCGCGGCATCTTCATGCCGGCTGGCGTGCCCAAGGATGCGGTCGATTACTACATCGGCTTGTTCAAGAAAATCCGTGAAACTCCCGAATGGAAGAAGTTCATGGCGGACGGGGCGTTCAACCCGCGCTTCATGACCGGCAAGGAGTATGCCGATTGGGTCGCCAAGACGGAAACGCTGCATCGCGACCTGATGAAAGAGGCCGGCTTCTTGGCCAAACCCTGATTCTCGATGAACGCCGCGGGCGGGACGCGCCATGCGGCCGCCTGCGGCAGTTTCGAACGAGAACGACGGCCGCCGCTGAATCGAGTTCCCTCCCACAGAAGGAAAATCCGCAGCAGCTTATGGACAAGCAACAAGATTCCCGTGAGCCCGGGCGCTCCGCTGTTTCCACGCGCGCAGCGGAGATTGTGGTGGCGCTGTTCCTGCTGGCGCTGGGTGGCGTGGTTATCTTTGACAGCATCCGCCTCGGGGCGCGCTGGGCCGAGGACGGGCCGCAGGCGGGCTATTTCCCGTTCTATATCGGGCTGCTTATTTGCGTGGCGAGCGGGGTCAATCTCGCAGTGGCCGCGCGCTCGTCCAGGCTGCACGGCGCCTTTGTCGAGTGGTCGCAGGCCAGGCGCGTGTTCGCGGTGCTGTTGCCAGCGCTGCTTTATGTGCTTGCCATCGAACTGATCGGCATTTATATCGCTTCGGCGATCTATATCGCGGTGTTCATGAGGTGGCTCGGCAAGTATCCGTGGTACAAGGGGCTTGCCGTCGGCCTCGGCGTGAGCGTCGCCTTTTACCTGATGTTTAGCGTGTGGTTCAAGGTGCTGCTGCCGAGGGGCACCTTCGATCTGCTGAGTTTCGTCGGGCTGTAACGAAGCCTGGCGCCACCAAGGCACTCGATGATGGAAAGACGGAAGGTCGGACTTGGAAGAGCTTAATTCGCTCCTGTACGGATTCTCGGTCGTTGTCACGCCGTTCAACCTGGTGCTGATGTTCGTGGGGGTGTTTCTCGGCATCATCGTCGGCGTGCTGCCGGGTCTTGGCGGCGCGAACGGGGTGGCGATTCTGCTGCCCCTCACTTTTTCGATGCCGCCTACATCGGCCATCGTGATGCTGTCCTGCATCTACTGGGGAGCGCTGTTCGGCGGCGCGATCACGTCCATTCTGTTCAACATTCCAGGAGAGCCGTGGTCGGTGGCGACCACCTTCGATGGTTATCCCATGGCGCAGCAGGGGCGGGCCGGGGAAGCGCTGACCGCGTCCTTCACGTCTTCATTCTTCGGGGCGCTGTGCGCGGTGATCATGATCACCTTCCTGGCGCCGGCGGTCGCCAGATTCGCGCTCCGGTTCGGCCCTCCCGAGTTTTTTTCGGTCTACTTCCTGACCTTCTGCAGCTTCATCGGCATGGGCAAGGAGCCGCCGTTCAAGATTGTGGCCTCGATGATGCTCGGCTTCGCGCTCGCCGCCGTCGGCATCGATATCGTGACCGGGGCGTTGCGCCTGACCTTCGGATTCACCGAGTTCCTGCGCGGTTTCAACTTCCTGATTGCGGTGATCGGACTGTTCGGCATCGGCGAGATCCTGCTGTCGATGGAGGAAGGCCTGGCGTTCACCGGCAAGTCCGCCAGGATCAATCCCAAGATCGTGTTCGAGACCTGGGGCAAGCTGCGCAAATACTGGGCAACGGCGCTGCGCAGCATGGTGATCGGTTGCTGGCTCGGCATCACGCCGGGCGGGGCGACTCCCGCCTCGTTCATGGCCTACGGCGTTGCCAAGCGCACGTCGAAGGACGGCGCCAAGTTCGGCACCGGCCAGCTCGAAGGCGTGGTCGCCCCCGAGACGGCAAACAACTCGGCCGGCACCTCCGCGCTGCTGCCAATGATCGCGCTCGGCATCCCCGGGTCGCCCACTGCAGCGGTGCTGTTGGGAGGCCTGATGATCTGGGGCCTGCAGCCGGGACCGCTGCTGTTTGTCGAGAACAAGGAGTTCGTGTGGGGCCTGATCGCCAGCATGTATCTCGGCAACATCGCGACGCTGATCCTGGTGTTGACCTGCGTGCCGTTGTTTGCCGCGATCCTGCGCATCCCGTTTTCGATCATTGCGCCGGTCATCATCGTCGTCTGCTCGGTCGGCGCCTATACGGTCAACAACGCGATGTTCGACGTCTGGCTCATGCTGCTGTTCGGAGTGGTCGGCTACCTGTTCAAGAAGCTCGACTATCCGCTCGCGCCGCTGGTGCTGGCGCTGGTGCTGGGCGA
>JACQOK010000222.1 GCA_016202565.1 Betaproteobacteria bacterium
CCGGTGAGCTGGATGAACACGTCGCTCACGTCAATGCCGATGTCCTCGTTGCAGGTGAAGAGTCCCCAGTCGGTGTAGAGCAGCGCGGTGCGCGGATGATAGTTGCCGGTCGAAAGGTGCACGTAGCGTCTCAGCCGCTCCTCTTCGCGTCGCACCACCAGCACCATCTTGGCGTGGGTCTTGTGTCCGACCACGCCGTAGACGACGTGCGCCCCGACTTCCTCCAGGCGCTGCGCCCAGTTGATGTTGGCTTCCTCGTCGAATCGCGCCAGCAGCTCCACCACCACCGTCACTTCCTTGCCGCTTTTCGCCGCGGCAATCAGGATCTCCATCAACTCCGATTCCGCTCCGGTGCGGTAGACCGTCTGTTTGATTGCCACCACGGCCGGGTCGCGCGCCGCCTGCTCGAGGAATTCGATCACCGGCCGGAACGATTGGAAGGGATGGTAGAGCAGGATGTCGCTCCCGCGGATGGCGGCGAAGATGTCGGTCTGCGCTTCGAATTCGACCGGACGGCCGGGCAGAAAGCGTGGAAATTTGAGCCCGGCCCGGTCGACCCAGTCGGGCACGCTCATGAGCCGCACCAGGTTGACCGGCCCGTCGACGCGGTAGAAATCGTCCGGTTCGAGGTTGAATTGCGCGAGCAGGAAGTCCGAGATCTGCGGCGGGCAGTTGTCCGCGACTTCCAGCCGCACTTCGTCGCCGAACTGGCGGTGCGGGAGTTCCCCGCGTAGCGCCGTGCGCAGGTCCTTCACCTCCTCCTCGTCGACGAAAAGTTCGCTATTGCGCGTCACGCGGAACTGATAGCAGTCGACGACCTTCATGCCGGCGAAAAGCTCGCTCACGTGCGCATGCAGGATGGAGGACAGGAAAACGAAATCGTATTCGGCGGAGGTGATCTCGCGCGGCAGCCGGATCACGCGCGGCAGCACGCGCGGCGCCTGCACAATGGCGATCCCGGAGTTGCGTCCGAAGGCGTCCTTGCCTTCCAGCTCGACCGCGAAATTGAGACTCTTGTTGAGCACCCGGGGAAACGGGTGCGCTGGATCGAGACCGATCGGCGTCAACACCGGCATCACTTCCCGTACGAAATAGGACTTGATCCAGTCGGCCTGCGCCGGCGTGAAGTCGGCGCGGCGCAGAAAGCGCACGCCTTCGCCGGCAAGACCGGGGAGGATCTCGCGGTTGAGCAGATCATATTGCGCGGCCACGAGGTCGTGCGTTTCCCGCGCCACCTGCTTGAACACCTGGTCGGCGCGCATGCGATCCGGTCCGATCGGCGGGGCGCCAGCCTCGATTTCGGCCTTGAGCCCCGCCACCCGTATCTCGAAGAATTCGTCGAGGTTACTGCTCACGATGCACAGGAAACGCAACCGCTCGAGGAGCGGATGGTTGCGATCCTCCGCCTGCGCCAGCACGCGCCGGTTGAAGGCGAGCTGGCCCAACTCGCGGTTGAGGTAGAGCTCGGGGGCAAGGCGCGATTTGCTCATGGCCGGCGCAGGTCCTCCGAACGGCACGCCGGAAGATGAGCGGCTGCGGGGTTATCTGGGCGAGCGCGGCACGTAGCCGGAGGCGACATCGGCGCCGCCGCCGAAGAAGTGCTGTTCCATCTGCTGCGCGAGGTAGTCGCGCGCCTTTTTGTCCGCAAGGTTGAGCCGGTTTTCGTTGACCAGCATTTTTTGGTGTTCAAGCCACTGTTTCCACGCTTCTTTCGATACGTTATCGTAAATGCGCCGGCCGAGTTCGCCGGGATACGGCGGAACATCCAGCCCCTCGGCCTCACGGCCGAGCTTCACGCATTTCACCATTCTTGCCATGTCCAAGACTCCAGACTAACCATCCGATGTTGCAGAATTGTTTCAAGCTACCACCGGGCCCGCCCGCCTTCAAGTGCGGCGGTAATCCAGGCTCGCGCGCGCGCGCGAAGAGGTCACGAGCAGCGGATGGTCGCTGCGCGGCTTCTCGAAGAAATAACCCTGGACGCAGTCCACCCCGAATGCCTTGAGCATGTCCAGCGTTTCCTCGTCCTCGACGCACTCGGCGATCGTCGTCTTGCGCAACCCGCGCGCCACCGACACGATCGCCTTCACGAACAGCTGATTGTCGTAGTCGCTCGGCAGGTTGCGGATGAAGAGCCCGTCTATCTTCACCGAATCGACCTGCAGGTACTTGAGATAGGCGAAAGAAGAAAAGCCGGTCCCGAAATCGTCGAGCGAGACGCCGCAACCGGTCTGGCGCAGCGCATCGATGAAGCGCTGCGCGTCGTGCAGATCCGACACCGCCGACGTCTCGGTCAGCTCGACCAGCAGACGATGCGGGGCCACGTTGTGCTGGCGCAGCTCCCCGGCGATGTACTGCGGCAGCGCCGGCTCGCCGAAGGAGCGGCCGGATATATTGACCGCCAGCGCGGGGATCGCCGGTACTTCAGCCAGCATCTGGATCGCTTCCCGCAGCACCCAGCGGTCGATGTCCAGAATCTTGCCCGATCTTTCCGCGTGCGGGATGAACTGCCCCGGCATCAGGAACGCGCCCGGATCATCCTTGTCGCGCATGCGCACCAGCACCTCCAGGTGCGACAGCGACCGTTCCGCGGTCGCATAGATGCCCTGGAACTGCAGATCCATCAGGTTGTTCTCCAGCGCGTGCCGGATGCGCTCGTTCCACGAGAGCCGCGAAACCATCTGCAGCGTGGTGTCGATATCGCTGCGGTAGATGCGCCACGCATTCTTGCCCGAGTCCTTGGCCTGGTACATCGCGGTGTCGGCGCGGGAGATCAGGTCCTCCACGTTGTCGGCATGATCCGGAAACACCGCGATGCCGAGACTCGAGGTGAGCCGCAGACTCTGCCCTTCGAAGTGGAAGCGCACCAGGGCGATCGAGCGCGTCACGCGCTCCGCGAGCACGCGCACCATCTCGTCGGAAACGTCCGGAACCAGGATCGCGAACTCATCGCCGCCCAGACGCGCGAAGATTTCGTTCCGCCGCACCTGCCCGCCCACTTCGCCGGCCACCCGGATCAGCATCGCATCGCCCGCCCGGTGGCCGAAGGTATCGTTGATGTACTTGAAATCGTCCAGGTCGAAAAAAAACAGCGCGACCCGCGTGGCGTTGCGCTCGGCGTCCGCAATCATCCGCCCCAGCTCCTCGTTGAAGCGGTGGCGGTTGTAGAGTCCGGTCAGCGCATCGCGCTCGGCGAGGTAGATGAGCTGGGCGGCGGTCTGCCGCTCCAGCGTGACGTCCTCGAACAGCCACAGGTGGCCCACCGGCCGCCCGTAGACGTCCTCCACGCCGTATCCCTGCTGCGTGATGAGGCGACCATCGGCCAGCTGGATCTCGAATACGCCGAAGATTTCGCCGCGATCCGGCCTCTTGAGGAGGTGGCGCGACTGCTCTTCCGGGCGCGCCAGGGCGCACGGCGAGCGCGCCAGCACGTCCTCCGGACGGGAGTCGATCAGTGGCGCGGCCGGGTCGATCATCCAGATCCGGGCAAAAGCGGGATTGGCGTATACCACCTTGTCGTCGGTGCTCACGAACAGAATGCCGATGTCCATCGCGGCCAGAAGCGCGGATAGCCGCGCATGCTCTTCCTGCTCGCGCGTGAGATACCGCTGTTGCACCGTCTGCGCCTCGCGCAGCTCCACCACCGTGGCCTCGAGCTGCTGCTCGGCCTGCTTGCGCTGGCCGATGTCGCGGATGCTGATGCGGATGCCGAGGTAGCCCCCGCGCGTGTCGTAGATCGGGCGCCAGTCGGCCGCCGCCCAGAATTCGGAACCATCCTTGCGCCGCGCGCGAAACTCGTAGTCCTGGCCGCTGTTGCCGCTTAGGGCCCGCTGCACCTGGCGCACGGTGCGCGTCACGTCCGCCGGGCTTACGAACGGGGCCGGAAAGTTCTCGGTGGCGAGACACTCCTCCGGCGTGTAGCCGAACATGTCCAGCACGCGCGGATTGACCCAGATCAGCCTCCCTTCCGGGCTGATCCAGAGCTCGCAGTCGTAGCTGTAGTCGGCGATCGCGGTGAACTTCGCCTCGCTCTCGGCGAGCGCCCGGATCCGCCCCTGCAGCGCCGCCGCCATGGTATTGAAAGCATGCGTGAGCCGGCCGACTTCGTCGCCGCCTTCCACCGGCACCCGCACGTTGAGATCGCCACCGGCGACCTGAGCGCTCGCCCGCGTGAGCCGGGTGAGATTGCGGGTGAGCCAGTAGGAGAGCCCGATCATGGAGACGGTCGACAGGATCAACGCCACGACCCCGATCGCGAGATTGTCGCGAATGAGTTCCGCGCGTGCCGTCTGCATGAACGCGGTGGACAGGCCAAAACGCAGATTGCCGTGGTTTCTTCCATCCATTTCGATGGCAATCTCGGTGTCGAGCCGCTCTGCGCCGCCCTTCTGCCGCAGGCCTTTGTCGAACGCCGGCAACGGCCGATCGCGCTCCCAGCCGCTCGCCGCGACGGTTTTGCCGTTCGCGTCGAACAGCACGAGATACGCGATGCCGTCGTCGCGGCGCACGCGCTCGAGCACATTTTGCGCACTCGCGTAGTCGCGGCCGGCTAGCGGCGCAGCGAGCGCCACCCTGAGAAACTGTTTCTGGTCCTCGAGATGAGCGCGCGTGCGTTCGCCCAGCTTCTCGTCCATGACGCTGATGCCACTGAAGATCAACAGCGCGAGCATCACGGTCTGCACGAGGACGCCCGCCAGCAGCAGCCGCATGCGCAGCGACAGTGAAAACGGCCCGGAGTTTGCGAACCTGGAGATCATTTGGAACGCCGTTCGCGGCGCACTTTGGGCGCTGTCACAGGCGCTTGGTCAGCACCACCGAGCGGCGCTGCAGGTTGTACAGCGTCCGCCTCTCGCGCGGCAGCACGTCCACGCCGGCCTCGGTGAAACCGCGTTCGACGAACCAGTGCTCGGCCCGCGTGGTGAGCACGAACAGCTTCCTGATTTTCAACCGGCGTGCCCGCGCCTCGATCTCGCGAAGCAACCGCTCGCCCGCCCCCTGGTTGCGGAAATCGGGGTGCACGGCAAGGCAGGCCAGCTCTCCCGCGCGCTCGTCCGGAAAGGGGTAGAGCGCGGCGCAGCCCGCGACCATGCGGTCGTGATCGAGGACGACGAAGCGGTTCATCTCGCGCTCGAGCAGACTGCGGTCGCGCTTGACCAGCGTGCCGTCGGCCTCCAGCGGCTCGATCAGCCGCAGGATGCCGCCGATGTCGTCGCTGCGCGCCGGGCGCAGGATTTCGACCGGGTCCGGCGTGATCAGCGTACCCACCCCGCGATGAGTGAACAATTCCAGCAGCAGCGCATCATCGATATGGCCCGAGATGAGGTGAGCGCGCTTCACGCCCTGCTGACAGGCACGCACCGCCGCGGGCAGATAGAACGCGGCGTCGCTGTCGGTAAACGATCCGCGGGCGAGCAGCGCCTGTGCGCGCTTCACGGTAAGCTCGCGCATGAGCTCGCCGCGGCGGCCGGTGACCCCGACCGTGTCCATCAGAAATATCAGCTTGTCGGCTTTGAGCGCGATCGCGGTGGATGCCGCCACATCCTCCACCGACAGATTGAACACTTCCCCGCTCGGCGAATACCCCAACGGCGAGAGCAGCACCAGCTCGGCATCCTGCAGCCGCCGCTGGATCGCCACCGAGTCGACCTTGCGCACTTCCCCGGTGTGCATGTAATCCACGCCGTCCAGCACACCGATCGGCTTGGCGGTGATGAAGTTGCCGCTCGCGACGCGAATGTCGGCGCCGGCCATCGGCGAATTGGGCAGGCCCATCGACAGCAGCGCCTCGATCTCGACGCGGAGCCGCCCGCTTGCCTCCATCGCGCAGGCGAGCGCCACATCGTCGGTGACGCGTAGCCCCCGGTGAAAATGGCTGCGCCGACGCTGTGCCTTGAGCTTGGCCTCGATCTGTGGACGGGCGCCATGCACGAGTGCGAGCCGCACTCCGAGCGCGGCCAGCAGGTTGAGATCGACCGCAAGCTCCACGAAACGGCCGTCGGTCACGAGGTCGCCGCCGAAGGCGATGACGAAGGTCTTGCCGCGGAAGGCGTGGATATAGGGCGCGGCCGACTGAAACCAGTCGATGAACCGGTCCTGCGCCGACAGCCGCAGGCGCCGCGCCGGCGCCTGCCCGGATCCGGTCGTTTTTCCCGCGGCCGCTGGCTCTTTGTTCGTGGAAATGGGTATCCTCCCTGCGCGCGCTCGCACCGCGGACATTCCGCCGCGATTTCAAACACATGTTATGCGAGAACCCGCCCGAGGGAAAGCCGGGAGATCGTGGCCGTCGGGAAATCGGGAGGTCGGCAGATCGTGAAATCCGGGAGATCGGGAGGTCGGGAGATCGTAAGCGGAGGAAGGAAATCCCTCTCACGCCCTGACGCGCTCACGGAATCTGTCGCTCTCCCGCGCTCACGCTCTAACGCCCTCATGGAATTTGTCGTTCTCACGCCCTCCCGCACTGACGCGCTCACGGCAACCTTCCGCCTTCCTCCTTCATCCCCCTGCCTTCAGAAGTCGCCCCACAAGGCTTGCATCACCGCGAGCGCCGCGACGGCGGCAGTCTCGGTGCGCAGCACGCGCGGCCCGAGCTTCACCGCCGTGAAACCCGCGCGCTGCGCATCGTGCCGCTCCTCGGGGGTGAGCCCGCCTTCCGGGCCGGCGAGCAACACCACGCTACCCCGCGGCTTGGGCAGTTCCCGCAGGGAGATCGGTCCCTGCGGTGAAAGCAGCATGCGCAGTTCCGAGGGCGGAGGCTGAACAGCCTGTCCCAACCAGTCGCGCAGCCTCATCACCGGCGCGACCTTCGGCACGCGGTTCCGTCCGCACTGTTCGCACGCCGCGAGCACCACCGCCTGCCAGTGCGCGACGCGTTTTTGCGCGCGCATACCGTCCAACCGTACTACGCTGCGGCTGCTTTCGACCGGCTGAATGCCGGCAACGCCGAGTTCCACCGCCTTCTGCACGGTGTAGTCCATGCGCTCGCCGCTGGAAATCCCCTGTGCGAGCGTGACCGCAAGCGGGGACTCGCGATCGATCCGCCGGGGCTCGCCCACATTGAGCGTGACGCCGGACCTCGTGATGTGCGCGATGACGGCTGCATACTCGATGCCGTTTCCGTCGAACAGGGTGAGCGTATCGCCGGGTTGCAGGCGTAGTACACGCGCCACGTGATGCGCTTGCTCGGGCGCCAGGAGACAGCTGCCGTGCGGCGGGATTTCCCCGGGAAAATATATACGGCTCAACGGCTTGACACTCGTCATCCGGTTTCCATTATGCCATAAGGGGCGCTGCGCCCCCGTGCTCCGACGACGTGCAATCGTCAGGCGTGCGCGGCCGCCGCGATCGGCGCAACGTAGAGCAGGGGCCCGCTTGCGGGATGCGACCGTGGAGCCGATCGTAGGCGCGTCGTGTCAACGCCGATCACACGCGCGTCTCCGGGGTCAGATCCCAAAGGGTCCCTCTTCCACCCTTCGACGCGCCCTAGCCGCGGGCATACAAGCAGAATAGAATCGCGCATTCCTTACGGAGTCGGACTTGAAGATAGTGATCCTTGGTGCAGGGCAGGTGGGTTCCTCGGTCGCCGAAAACCTGGTGTCCGAGGCGAATGACATCACTATCGTCGATACGAACCCCGGACGACTGAAGAAGCTGCAGGACCGATTCGATCTGCGTACGGTCAATGGAAACGCGGCGCATCCGGCGATCCTGGAGCAGGCCGGTGCGCGCGATGCCGACATGCTGCTGGCGGTCACGCAGAGCGACGAAACCAACATGGTGGCGTGCAAGCTTGGCGCGACCATGTTCAACATCCCGACCAAGATCGCGCGCATCCGTTCCGCCGATTATCTGTCGCACCCGGAAATCTTCGCGCCGGAAAACTTCGCCGTCGATCTCTCGATCTGCCCCGAGCAGGTCATCACCGACTACGTCGCCAAGCTCCTCGAGTTTCCCGAGGCGCTGCAGGTGCTGGAGTTCGCCGATGGCAAGGTGAGCCTGGTCGCGGTGCGCGCGTTCCACGGCGGCCCGCTGGTCGGACACGAGGTGCAGTACCTCCGGCAGCACATGCCGCAGACCGAGACGCGAGTGGCGGCGATTTTCCGCCAGGACAGCCCGATCATCCCCGAAGGCAAGACCGTCGTCGAGGCCGGAGACGAGGTGTTCTTCATCGCCGCGACCGAAAACATCCGCGGCGTGATGCGGGAGCTGCGGCGCATGGACAAGCCGGTCAAGCGCGTGATGATCGGCGGCGGCGGCAATATCGGGCGCCGCCTCGCCAAGGCGATCGAGAACAAGTACGAAGTCAAGATCGTCGAATTCAACAAGGCCGGTGCAGACCGCCTCGCCGCCGAACTCAACAAGACACTGGTGCTGACCGGCGACGTCACCGACGAGGAATTGCTCGAGTCGGACAACGTCGGGGACATGGACGTCTACTGCGCGCTCACCAACGACGACGAAAACAACATCATGTCCTCGTTGCTCGCCAAACGCATGGGGGCACGCAAAGTGATCGCGCTCATCAACCGCGGCTCCTATGTGAACCTGGTGCAGGCCGGACAGATCGACATCGCGATCTCGCCGGCGCAAGCCACCATCGGTACGCTGCTCGCCCACGTCCGTCGCGGCGACTGCGTGGCCGTGCACTCGCTGCGGCGCGGCGCAGCGGAAGCGCTCGAGCTGGTCGCCCATGGCGACCTCAAGTCCTCCCGGGTCGTCGGCCGGCGCATCGAAGAAATCGACCTCCCGAAAGGCGCCACCATCGGCGCGGTCGTTCGCCGCCATGAGCGGCCCGGCGCAAAGGGCGACGGCAAGCCGGTCTACGACGACAAGGTGATCATCGCCCACCACGACACTGTCATCGAAACCGACGACCACGTCATCGTCTTCGTGGTAAACAAACGGATGATCTCGAAGATCGAGAAGCTGTTCCAGGTCGACGTCGGATTCATTTAAATGTCGAGCTTCCTGGTTACGGCCCCGATCCTGGGGCTGATCGCGATGGTGATGAGCCTGTCGCACCTGGTCCCGATCTGCATTTCCCTGATTTTCGGCGATGGCGCGCTGTGGGCGTTCGTGGCCTCGATGCTGCTCAATTTCGCCAGCGGTTACATCGTGTGGCTTGCCACGCGCCGATTCCGCCGGGATATCATGCCCCGAGACGCGATTCTGCTCGTCGTTCTGGCGTGGTCGGGAGGCGCGCTGTTCGCCACCATTCCGTTGCTGCTGATGCTGCCCGGCCTGTCGTTCACCGACGCGTACTTCGAAACCATGTCGGGACTGACCACGACCGGTTCCACGATCCTGTCGAATCTCGACCAGCTTCCCCATTCGATCAACATCTGGCGCGGGCTGCTCCAGTGGCTGGGCGGCATGGGGGTGATCGTGCTGGTCGTGGCGGTGCTGCCCATGCTCGGCGTCGGCGGGCGACAAATCTTCAAGGCCGAAACGCCGGGCCCGATGAAGGATGCCAAGCTCACGCCGCGCATCGCCGAAACCGCCAAGGGACTGTGGTTGGTTTACTTTGGACTTTCAGCGCTGTGCTTCGCTGCCTATAAGCTCGCGGGCATGAGCTGGATAGACGCGTTGATGCATACATTCACGACGATGAGCACGGGAGGCTACTCCACGCATGACGCAAGCTTCGGACATTTCGACTCTCCCCTGCTCGAAGGAATCGCCATTATTTTCATCTTGCTGGCGGCAATCAATTTCGGGTCGCATTTCATGGTACTCCGGGCCCGTTCAATGCTGCCCTACCGCCATGACCCCGAAGTCGCGTGGTTTCTTGCGGTCGTTATCGGCAGTTGCATCGGCATTGCCGGGTACCTCTGGATCATGGGGGTTTACCCGGACTATCCCACGGCCCTGCGCCACGCGAGCTTTAACGTCGTCTCCGTCGCTACATCCACGGGGTACGCGACGCAGGACTTCAATCTTTGGCCCATCTTCGCTCCCTTTTGGATGATGTTCCTGGTGAGCTTCGCATCGTGCTCGGGATCGACCGGTGGCGGAATCAAGATGATCCGTGCCGTCATTCTCTACAAGCAGGTCTACCGTGAGTTCATCCGGCTGCTTCACCCGACGGCATCGGTGCCAACCAAGATCGACGGCCAACCGGTGGAAAACAGGGTGGTATTCGCGGTGCTGGCTTTCCTTTTCATCTACATCGTCTGCATTGTCTCTCTGACGCTCGTGATGACCGCAACGGGTCTCAACGCTATCACCGCATTCTCTGCGGTCATTGCGACCCTCAACAACCTGGGCCCGGGACTCGATCATGTGGGCCCCTCGACCACTTTCGCAGTGCTCAATGACTTTCAGAAGTGGGTGCTCTCGGCCGCGATGCTGATCGGCCGGCTCGAGTTGTTCACCGTGCTGATCCTGTTCATGCCGGTTTTCTGGCGCAAGTAATTTGCGCATAATTGTCCATTTGTGAAGGGCGGGCCCCGTGGTTACAATAGGTTTCGCGGGACCCGCTATGCAAAAAGTCAACCTTACCCATCATTTCCTGATCGCCATGCCCAACATGGTCGATCCCCATTTTGCCAAGACCCTGACCTTCGTCTGTGAACACAACGAACAGGGCGCGCTCGGCGTGGTGGTGAACCGGCCCATCGACATGAACCTGCAGACGCTGCTCGAGCAGATCAGCATTCCGCTCGATTCGGACGTTTTCAAGTCGATCCCCATCCATTTCGGGGGCCCGGTGCAGGTCGACCGCGGTTTCGTGCTGCACACCCCGCTCGGAGAGTGGCAGTCGACCCTCGCCGTCAGCTCCGAGATCGGGCTGACGACCTCGAAAGACATTCTGCAGGCGGTGGCCCGCGGCGAAGGGCCGAAACAGATCCTGGTCACGCTGGGCTACGCCGGATGGGCCCCGGGCCAGCTCGAGCATGAACTCTCGCAGAACGCCTGGCTCACGGTACACGCCAAGCCGGAAGTCATCTTCGGGCTGCCCTCGGAAGAGCGGCTGCCGGCCGCAATGAGCCTCCTCGGCGTCGACTACGCCAGCCTGTCCGAACAGGCCGGCCACGCCTGATTCCGGTGAACGCTGAGTAGTGAACAGTGAAGGGTAATAACCGGCCTTCGCCTGTCTCCTCTCGCCTCTCTCCTCCCCCCAAGACCGGAACGGTCCTGGCGTTCGATTTCGGCGAAAAACGCATCGGCGTGGCGGTCGGCGATCTCGCTGTCGGCATCGCTCACCCGCTCACCACCGTCTCTGCCGAAGATAATCGCACCCGGTTTGCCGCCATAGCGGCACTGATCGAGGAATGGAGACCGGTCGAGCTTGTCGTCGGCGTGCCCGCCCATGCCGATGGCGCAGAACATGAACTGGGGCGGCTCGCGCGCCGCTTTGCGCAGCGCCTCGAAGGCCGCTTCCGCCTCACCACGCGGCTCATCGACGAGCGGCTCACCTCGCGGGCGGCCGAGAGCGGCTTGCGCCAACAGGGCGTTCGCGGGGAAAAACTCAAGGCCACCCTCGACGCGGCGGCGGCACGGGAAATCCTGCAGGCCTATTTCGAAACCGCGCGCGCGGAAGCCGGTCGCGGCAAGATGTGGTAGTCTACGCGCCGCGCAAAGCACAATAGCCATGCCGGGCAAACCGCTACCTGACGCCGAGCAACTGCTCGCGGCGCTCATCGACCAGATGCGGCCCACAGTCGGGCCCGACAGCGGTCTGGTCGGCATCCATACCGGCGGCGTCTGGATCGCTGAACGTCTCCACCAGGCACTCGGGCTCCAGGTTCCCTGCGGCTCGCTCGACGTCTCGTTTTATCGGGACGATTACCGGAAGATCGGCCTGCACCGCGACGTCAAGTCGTCCGACATTCCCTTCGAAGTCGAAGGCCGGGATCTGATCCTGGTCGACGACGTGCTCTACACCGGGCGCACCATACGCGCGGCGATGAACGAGCTTTTCGACTATGGCCGCCCCGCCAGCATCCGGCTCGCCACGCTGGTCGATCGCGGCGGGCGCGAACTCCCGATCGCCGCCCAGTTCGTGGGGGCCGTCGTCAGCCTGCCCCCCCATCAGAGCATCGAGCTCGCCCGCACCGGCGAGGGGCGGCTCACCCTCGTACTGCACGAGGAGCAGCCGTAGCCATGTGGCTCAACCCCGCCAACCCGCAACTCGACAAGAACGGCGAACTGCACCACTTGCTGTCGATCGAAGGGTTGCCGGCGCAGATCCTGTGGCAGATCCTCGACACCGCGCGGTCGTTTGTCGGCGTGACCCAGCGCGAGGTGAAAAAGGTGCCGCTGTTGCGCGGCAAGGCGGTGTTCAACCTCTTCTTCGAGCCCAGCACCCGTACCCGCACCACCTTTGAAATCGCCGCCAAGCGCCTGTCAGCGGACGTGATCAACCTCGCCATCAACATTTCCTCGCAGACCAAGGGCGAAACCGTGCTCGACACGGTGGCCAATCTGTCGGCGATGCAGGCCGACATGTTCGTGGTGCGCCATGCGGCGAGCGGCGCACCGTACCTGATCGCGCGCCACGTCGCGACCGACATTCACGTGATCAATGCCGGCGACGGGCGGCACTCGCACCCGACGCAGGGCTTGCTCGACATGTTCACGATCCGCCA
>JACQOK010000232.1 GCA_016202565.1 Betaproteobacteria bacterium
AATGTAATGTGGATGGGCGGAGAAGATACATGCCGCGGAGTATTCCTTCCTCCGCAGCGGCGGGCAGCGGCGGCTGCGCGTAATTTTCGTTCATCACCGTGACGTAATAGAAAACGTCTTCCTGCGCTTCGAGCATGCGGCGCATGCCATCCTGCACGATCACGGCAAGCTCGTAGCCGAAGCACGGGTCGTAGGAGCGGCAATTGGGGATCGTCGAGGCAATCAACTGGCTCGTGCCGTCCTGATGCTGGAGGCCCTCGCCGGAAAGCGTCGTGCGGCCGGCGGTGGCGCCGATCAGAAAGCCCCGCGCGCGCGAGTCGGCGGCCGCCCAGATGAAATCGCCGACGCGCTGGAAACCGAACATCGAATAGAAGATGTAGAACGGCAGCATCGGCACGCCATGCACGCTGTAGGAGGTTGCCGCCGCAATCCACGACGACATCGCGCCCGCCTCGGTGATCCCTTCCTCGAGGATCTGGCCGTCTTTCGTTTCCTTGTAGTAGAGCAGCTCGTCGCGGTCCTCGGGATCGTAGAGCTGACCGAACGCGGAATAGATCGCGACCTGGCGGAAGAGCGACTGCATGCCGAAGGTGCGCGCCTCGTCCGCCACGATCGGCACGATGCACCTGCCGATGCGGGAATCCCGCAGGAGCTGCGAGAGCAGGCGCACGAACACCATGGTCGTGGATTCCTCGCGTCCGCCGGAGCCTTCGAGCAGGCGTGCAAAGCTCGCCAGTTCCGGGACGGCAAGCGCCGGCGCCTGCTGCGGACGCGCGGGAACATGGCCGCCCAGCTGTTCGCGCCGTGCGTTGACATAGCGCATATCGGGACTGCTCGCAGCGGGCTGATAGAAGCGCAGGTGATGAACGTCCTCGTCGGAAAGCGGCAGGGCGAAACGGTCACGGAAGGCGAGCAGCGCATCGTCCTCGAGCTTCTTCGCCTGGTGCGCTCCCATCCGGCCCTGGCCCCAGTGGCCCATGCCGTAACCCTTCTTGGTCTGCGCGAGAATGACCGTCGGCTGACCCTTGTGGTTCGCCGCGGCGTGGTAAGCGGCGTAGATCTTGATCGGATCGTGGCCGCCGCGGCGCAGCCGGTCGATGTCCTCGTCCGACAGGTGAGCGACGATCGCCTGCAGTTCGGGATACTTGTTGAAGAAATGCTCGCGGTTGAAGCGCCCGTCGGTCGCGGCGTATTTCTGGAACTCGCCGTCGACCGTTTCGTGGAGCCGCTTGAGGATCACGTTGTCTTCATCGCGCGCGAACAGCGGATCCCAGTCCGATCCCCACAGCACCTTGATCACTTTCCAGCCGGCGCCGGCAAAAAGGCCTTCCAGTTCCTGGATCACCGAGCCGTTCCCGCGCACCGGGCCGTCGAGGCGCTGCAGGTTGCAGTTCACGACGAAGATCAGGTTGTCGAGCCCTTCGCGTGCGGCAACCGACAGTCCGGCGAGCGATTCCGGCTCGTCCATCTCGCCGTCGCCGACGAACGCCCATACCTTGCGTCCCGCGGTTTCGAGAATGCCGCGGTTTTCGAGATAGCGCATGAAGCGCGCCTGGTAGATCGCGGTGATCGGGCCGATACCCATCGAGGCGTTGGGGAACTGCCAGAAGTCGGGCATGAGATAGGGATGGCAGTAGGACGAGAGGCCCTTGCCCGCGGTCTCACGGCGGTAGTGAGCAAGCTGCTCTTCGGTGAGCCGGCCCTCGAGGAAGGCGTGCGCGTAGACGCCGGGGGATGCGTGAGGCTGAAAGTAGACAAGATCGCCGCCGCGTTCACCCGTGCGGTCGCCATGCGGCGCCCGGAAGAAGTGGTTGAAGCCGACCTCGAAGAGATCGGCGATCGAGGCGTAGGTCGCGATGTGCCCGCCCAGTTCGGCGTGCTGGCGGTTCGCGCGCACCACCATCGCGAGCGCGTTCCAGCGCACGATGGCGAGGATGCGGTTCTCGATGTCGAGGTTGCCGGGATACTGCGGTTGCTCGGCCAGCGGAATGCTGTTGCAGTAGGGCGTATGCAGTACCGGCGGCAGCGGCACATGTCGGGCGCGTGCATGATCGAGCAGCTTGCGCAGGATGAAGGTGGCGCGCTCGCGGCCTTCCGCCTCGATCACGGTGTCGAAGGCTTCGAGCCATTCGCGAGTCTCGATCGGATCGGCGTCCTGCGGCAGCACGCGCCAGAGGGCGGGAAAGGAAAGATCGGACAGGTCGGTCATGGTTTCCTCCGAACGGTAGTAAGGCTTCGCCTGCCATCCGGTGATTGGTGCGGCGGAGCGTTGTCAATGGTAGCGCAGGCGGCGCAGCACGTGGTTCCGATCTGTCTTGACAGAAGCACATACGGAAGCATTTAATGCTGTAAATAATAGGACATAGGAAATATCATGCCGGAACAGCCGTTGGACGCGATAGATTGGAAGATACTCGGCCGGCTGCAGGAGGACGCGCGCGCGTCGAACGTCGATCTCGCGCGTGCGGTGAACCTGTCGCCTTCGCCGTGCTTGAACCGCGTGCGCACGCTCGAGGCGAGCGGCATCATCAGCCGCTACGTCACGCTGCTCGACCCGCTCCGGCTCGGACTTACGGTGAGCGTATTCATCCAGGTCAGCCTGGAAAAGCAGATGCGCAACGCACTCGACACATTCGAGAATTCGGTGCTGGCCCGCGAAGAAGTCATGGAGTGCTATCTCATGACGGGCGACGCGGACTACCTGCTGCGTGTCGTGGTGCCCGACGTGCAGTCGCTCGAGCGGTTCATCGTCGATTACCTCGCGCGGATTCCCGGTGTTGCGAGCATCAAATCGAGTTTTGCGTTGAAGCAGGTGAAATACAAGACGGCGTTGCCGCTACCTCGACCTGCCACGAAGCGCCGCTGATTGAACTCGCGTGAATAGCGATTGACGAGTCGGCAACGGCGTCCTGCCCCCGCCCCAGCCGCTGCGCGGCGCCGAGTCCGGCGCGTTTCCCTTTTTACGAGTAGGGCCAATAGCAGCGGTAGGAGAACACCGCGGTAACAGGCAGCGTCGCGGCGGTCGCCTGTGCGTCCCACGGAAGCGTGTCCGCTTTTCGCCTACAGACACCCGCAGCCCACCAGCGTATGGTGGTCCCTCGGGGGATGGAGCAAATGATGCAGGTGGATGTCGCCGGCCTGTCCGAAGAGGAACTGGCGAAAATAATAGTGGGTGAGCGCTGTTCCCAGTTCGGAGCGGTGGCGAATGTTTACATCGTGAAGGAGGACGGCCGGCATGCCTTTGCCCTTGCCGCCGTCGAAATGTCCACCCCGAGTGAACTGCTCGACGTGCTTCGGAGACTCGGCGAATCGAAAGTCGACAGCATGGTGGTGATCCGGCTGGAACAGGAAGAGAAGACGGCAGCATCCCCCGGCAGAGCATAGCAAAGCGCAAGTCCCGGTTTCCCCCTGCACCGCATATAGCCCGGGTGTGCCGCACAGCGGCGGCCAGCCCCAGGGTCTTCTTGAGCGCTTCGGGCCGGAGCCGTATTGGGATCGTCGTGGGGATACGACCGCGTAGGCGCGCAGGCAGCCGAGTTGGCATGCGAGGAATTCGTATTGCGGGATCAGAGACCGCGGCGGGAATAATAACGCGGCGCTGACTGTATCTTGCCACTCGGTATGTTTTGGCCTAGCCTTTAACGCCGTTTCTTAACCGTCATTCGCAAATCCGGAGGAGAAAATGAACAATCCGAATCGAGAACCCCCGCTGGCGATAAAGAAAAGCACGCACCTGTCCTGCATGCTGCGGCTCGCAGCCGCAGCAGGGTTTGGCCTTGCTGTTTCCTCTGCGCCCGCGCAGAGCATCATAGACGAGTGGGCGAATGTGAAAACGCCGCCCGCGCCCCCGCTGAAACCGGTCACGGTCGATCCCAAGACCACCGCGCTGCTGATGCTCGATTTCATGAACTCGAATTGCGGGAAGCGGCCGCGCTGCATGGCGTCGCTGCCGGCGGTCAAGAAATTCCTCGCCGAAGCGCGCGCCAAGGGGATGATGGTCGTGTACACGACGGGTCCCGGCGGCAAGGTTGCCGACACCCTGCAAGACGTTGCTCCCGTCGGCAGCGAGCCGGTCATCACGGCGGGGCCGGACAAGTTCCTGAATACCGATCTGGACAAGATTCTGAAGGACAAAGGCGTCCAGACCGTCATCGCCATCGGCACGGCGGCGCATGGCGCGGTGCTTTACACCGGCAGCGCGGCGGGATTGCGCGGAATGAAGGTCATCGTTCCGGTGGACGGCATGTCGGCCGCCGTGAACACCTACGAGGAACAATACACGGCATGGCACCTCGCCAACGCGCCGGTGTTATCGCGCAACGTGACGCTGACGAAATTCGATATGGTCAAGTTCTGATCGCCATCCCCGCGCGGGCGCCGAAATGGGAGGGGAGAACCATGGAAGCACTATGTAACTTTGCCAAAAACTACGCGCCGCTCGCGGGGCGATTTCTGATCACCTTCATATTCCTGCGATCTGCGCTCGACACAGGTCAGAAATCGTAGAGGCGGGCGCGCAGTCTGCTATCATTCCCCGGCAAGACACCGATTACACGGTGAACGCAAGTCGTCGCTGCAGGCAGCGACGGAAAGGCGATTCGCCGGCACCGCCGACACTCGACCACAGGAGGATCCGCCATGAACAGAATTCTTGTAACCGCACTGGCCGCATTCGTGCTCGCGACCGGCGCCCATGCCCAGCAGCAGGTGCGCCTCTCGATATCCACCGGCGGCACCGGCGGCGTGTGGTATCCGATGGGCGGCGCCATGGCGAACGTGTTGTCCAAGCACATGCCGAACGCGGCGGTCACGGCGGAGGTCACCGGCGGCAGCGTGGATAACATGAAACTGCTCGCCACGCGCAGAACCGAAATCGCCTTCTCCATGGTGGATACCGCGTGGGAGGGCTTGAACGGCACCGGCAAGTTCAAGGACAACAAGGTGGCGATGCGCACGCTCGCGGTGGTGCACCCGCTCGTCATGCACGTGGTCACGACCGAAGGCCGGGGCATCGAGAAGATCGCGGACTTCAAGGGCAAGCGCGTGTCCACCGGTTCGCCCGGCAGCGGCACGGAAATCATGGCGCTGCGCATTCTCGAAGCCCACGGCATCAATCCGGAGAAGGATCTCACGCGCGAGCGCCTGAGCGTCGTGGAGGCCGGCAACGCGCTGAAGGACCGCAAGATCGATGCCTTCATGCATGCCGCGGGCGTCCCGATCCCCGCGGTAACCGACGTCGCCGCCACGCCCGGCCACAAGATCAAGCTCATCGATCACGCCAGTCCGGTGGAAGCACTGCGCAAGAAGTACGGCCCGATTTACGCCGCGGGCAAGGTCCCGGCGCGTTCTTATCCGGGCCAGGATAAGGAGAATCAGACGATCAACGTCTGGGGCGTTCTGTTCGTCCACGAGACCATGAGCGAGAAACTCGTCTACGACATTCTGAAAACCCTGTTCGAGCGCCATCAGGACATCGTGATCGCCCACCGCGAAGCGGCGAACATGACGCTGGAGAATCAGACGATCGGGGCGACCGCCGTGCCGTGGCATCCCGGCGCCGTGAAGTACTTCGCCGACCGCGGCATCACGGTGAAATAAAGGCGGCTCCCTCCCCCCAATAGGACAGGTTCCCTCCCCCTTGATGGGGGGCGAGGGTGGGGGTGAACGGTGCACATCCCGAAGGCCATGAACTTCACCACAAGCGACATCGCGCCAGATATTTCCCTCCCCATTTTCAAAGGGGGAGGGGCAGGGTGGGGGTTGTGACCGCCGCGCGTCTGCACGACATCGCGCAAAATATTTCCCTCCCCATTTCCAAGGGGGCGGGATAGGGTGGGGGTAGTGACCGCTACACGTCTGAACGACATCGCGCCTTTCCGGGTAATGGAAATCCTCGCCCGCGCGCACGAACTGGAGCGGGAGGGCCGCTCGATCGTCCACATGGAGATCGGGGAGCCGGATTTCCCAACGCCGCAGCCGATCTGCGCGGCCGGCATGGCGGCGCTCGCGAAGGGCGAGCTTTTTTACACGGCGGCGCAGGGGCTGCCGGCGCTGCGGGAGGCGATTTCCGGCTTCTATCGCATGCGTTACGGCGTCGACGTTCCCGCCTCGCGCATCATCGTCACCACCGGATCGTCAGGCGCGCTGCTCCTTGCAGTCGCGGCGCTCGTCAATCCCGGCGATCGCGTGCTGGTGGCCGATCCCGGCTACCCGTGCAACCGTCATTTCGTGCGCCTGATGGAAGGCGAGCCGGTCGGTGTGGCGGTCGGCGCCGACAGCAATTACCAGCTCACGCCGGAACTCATCGAACAGCACTGGGACAGCCGCACGGTCGCCGCGCTCGCGGCGTCCCCTTCGAACCCAACCGGCACGCTGATCCCGACGGCGCACCTCAAGGAGATGGCTGAATTCGCGAGAGCGCGCGGCGGCACGTTGATCGTCGATGAGATCTACCACGGGCTCGTCTACGCGGGCGATGTGACAACGGCGCTGGCACTCGCCGACGATGTCTTCGTCATCAACAGCTTTTCCAAGTACTTCAACATGACCGGCTGGCGGCTGGGCTGGATGGTGGTCCCCGACCGCTACGTGACCGAGATCGACAAGCTCGCGCAGAACTTCTATCTCGCCGCGCCTACGCCGGCGCAGCACGCCGCGCTCGCCGCGTTCAAGCCCGAAACGCTCGCGATTCTGGAGGCGCGCCGCAACGAGTTCCAGGCACGGCGCGACTACCTCGTGCCTGCGCTGCGCGCGTTCGGCTTCGACATCCCGCAGACCCCGCAAGGCGCGTTCTACATCTACGCCGGCTGTAGCCGGCTCACACAGGACAGCGTCGCCTTTGCGCGCGATCTGCTCGAGCAGGCAGGTGTCGCGATCACGCCGGGCATCGACTTCGGATCGAACGCACCGGAGCGCCATGTGCGCTTCGCATACACCAATTCCCTCGAACGGCTGCAGGAAGGCGTGCGCCGCATCGGCGAGTTCCTCGGCAAACGGTAACTTTATTTGCCAATCGAGGGTGAGCTGTGGGAGTAATCGGCCAAAGCAAAGGCGCTCCCGCAGAGGACGTGGTCGTTTTCTCGATAGTCAATCTATCGGTGTGCTCGGAATGTCGTGCCGAACTGTCGAAGGGCGACTTCTTGCGGATGGAGAAGGAGAAACCTCTCTGTCTCGACTGCGCCGATCTCGGGCATCTGGTATACCTTCCGCGCGGTGACACGGCCTTGACGCGCCGCAGCCGCAAGTACTCCGCCCTGTCCGCGGTCGTCGTGCGCTTCAGCCGGTCGCGTCGGAGATACGAACGTCAGGGCGTGCTGGTCGAACCGGCGGCGCTCGAGCGCGCGGAGCAAGAATGCCTGAGTGACGAGGAGCGCCGGCGCGCGGCGCGTGCGCGCGCGGCTCTTCTTCGTGAACGTGTTGATACGCAGTACGTAGCGGAGTTTACGGAACGGATCCGGTCGATGTACCCGGCCTGTCCCGCCGATGAGGCCGAGGCGATCGCGAAGCATGCCTGCGAGAAGTACAGCGGACGCGTCGGACGCTCGGCGGCCGCCAAGCGGTTCGATGACGACGCTATCGAGCTGGCGGTGAAGGCACACGTGCGGCATGCGCATACGGAATACGACCGGTTGCTCGGGCGAGGCTGGGATCGGGCGGATGCGCGATCTGCGGTTGCGGCGACCGTCGCCCGCGTCATGGAGCGTTGGCGCGGGGTGTGAGGCACAGCCACGGCGGTCGAATCTTTCAACCCTCGCCTTACGTGCGCAACATGCGATGAGCGCACGATTCATTCGCGCGCTTGTGACCGAACGCGAGGTGGACCGTCAGCAGCGCAGCGCCGAGCTTTCCGCCTTCGATAACCATATACATCTGGACATGCCAGCGCATATGCATATACCCGACGGAACCTTCAGTAGATTTAGGGTCGGAGTCACTTTTCCTGTAGCGAGAAAAGTCACTCGGACTCCATTAATCCCGAGGCCGCAAAGGAGGAGAAGCAAAATGACGCAGGGCGAAGTCCGAAGCTACACGGTTAACGCGCGCTCGACCGGCACATTCGGGCGGGTGCTCTGCAATACCCGCAAACATCACTTTGTCGTTGATGGCCCCGTCCAGAACGGCTGTCCAGGGGAGGCGATCACGCCCGCGGAATTTTTCCTTACGGGAATCGCCTGTGTGTGCGAGCGTTGGGGACGCTTTCCACCCTCATTGACTCTGTGCACATGTGTGCATACAATGGTGCATGGACTACGAGTGGGACGAAGAAAAGGCAACGGCCAATCTTCGAAAACACGAAGTCGATTTGCGGACGCGGTAGGCGTATTCGATGATCCCCACGCGCTTTCGATGCGAGATACAACGCCGCACGAAGAGCGCTTCATCGCGGTTGGCGCAGATTTTCTAGGCCGTATCCTGGTCGTAGTCTACACATATCGCGGTGAGCGGATTCGCATCATCTCCGCGCGCCGCGCGACTTCTTCTGAACGCAAGACCTACGAACAGGGTGCCACATGAAACGGGAATATGATTTTTCCCGCGCAAAGCGCGGACCGGTCGCACCCGCCGCCAAGGGCAAGACCCGAATAACCATTCGGATCGACGACGATATTCTCGACTGGTTTCGCCATCGGGTTCACGAACAGGGCGGCGGCAACTATCAGACCCTTATCAACCTCGCTCTGCGGGAACACATTACCCGGGAAGACGGGATCCTCGCTGAGACACTGCGGCGAGTGCTCCGCGAGGAAATGGCGACCTACGCTGCAGCGTCAACCGCACGTGCAATGCGGAGCTCGCGCAAACGCACGGCTCGTTAACGCCGACGTTGAGCCTATAGAGCCGCCAGGGGGAGACCTCCGCTCACGAAAGGGATCATCGATTGGTGCGTTTGGGTCGGCACGGAGCGCGTTGGAAAAGTGAACAACCTCACGCTGCAGGAGTATCTCAACAGGATCGAGAAGATCAGGCGTTCAATGAGCAGGCATTCCGAGTATGGCGCGAGGTCATACTACGAATTCATCAAGAACTTCGTATAGCAGTTTTGGAGACCGCTCTACCGCGGCGTCGCAGTTAGAGTTTTCTGCCCTCGCGCCTCACGCGCTCCAGGTATTTTCCGGTGGCGACCTCGATCTTCACGACATCGCCTTCCTTGATGAACTGCGGCGCGAGCACTTCCGTCCCGTTTTCGAGCGCGATGGTCTTGTACGCCGTGTCGTGCTCGCGCAGACCGGGCGGCGCGGTGACGACTTTCAACTCCACGGCCGCCGGGAAGGCTACACTGACGATGCGACCCTCGTGCAACTCCACCGGCACGCGCGTGTTGGGCAGCAGAAACTTTTCGTGCGCGCCGACGGCCTCCCTGGGCAGGCTGATCTGCTCGAAGGTGTCCGGATTCATGAAGTGGAACTCGGCGCCGTCGGTGTAAAGGTATTCCACTTCCCTGCGCTCGAGCTCCACGTCCTCGAGCTTGTCTTCCGGGTGATACCGCAGCTCCTTCATGTGGCCCGTGCGCAGGTTCCTGACCCGGGCGAACATCATGCTGCCGAACTTGCCGGCGCCGGCGTGGTGCTCCGCGCTGATGATGCCATGGAGCTCGCCGTCGAGATTGATCACCGTTCCTGCTTTGAGATCCGACGCAGCTATCATCAAGCCTCCTCGTGTCTGTAAATTCTAGCCTTCCACCACGGCGCGCAGCACCGCCATCGGCCCGGCGCGCTTTACTGCGGCGAGCTGCGCCTCGTCGCGCACGAAGAGCGAACCGGCGAACGCAAGGGCGTTGACCGAGATCGAGTCGAAGTGCTCGCGTGCCCGCGGCACGGCGAGCAGCCAGCGGCGAGTGAGCAGCAGGTTGTAGGGCGCGGACTGCCGGCGCTCGCCCTCGCGCTCAACCGCCGTGACGCCGATGTGCCCGATCGCCGCGATGTAAAGCGCCTCGAACCGCGCCGCGGCCTTGAGCGGATCGTCAGGCAGCGCTGGTTCGAGCCATGCGAATGTGTGCCGGAACGGGAGGCGCGGTACAGTGCAGAACCCGGGTCGGTGCGGCACCGTGTCGAACAGCGCGTCGATCGGCGTGGGCGCCCCGCCCTCGCTGAGCGGCAGCGGCACCAACTGCAGGTGCTTGTGCGGCTGGCTCGCGCCGGCCGTAACCCCGCCATTGTAGAAACCGAGCGCCTCGCGCCCGGCCATGCAGGCGAAGAGCGCCGCCAGATCATCGCGGTCGAGCAGCAACTCCTGGTGCACGAAGCGCCGCGTCACCACCAGCAGGTGTCTGTCGATTACGTTGAACTTGTTGAGAAGCGCGACATGTGTCGCCGACACTTCCGCGACGAAGAGGTCCGGCTCGTAGGGCAGAAACGGACTCGCAGGGTTTGCAGCGCGTTGGCGCTGTTCGACTTCCTTCCGCGCGAGGCTCGAGACGCGGCGCACGAGAAAGCGCACGCCGGCATCCTCCACGACTTCCTGCTCGGTCTCGATCGGTTGCATCGCGCCGCTTGCGAGCGCATGACGCGTCGCACGTTCGAGCGCCGGCCAAAGCGCGCCGGGGGCGAGACGGAGGGTCGAGCGGGTCATCGGTGCCTCACCAAACGCCATATTATATGGGGCCTCTGACATCATGACCGCGCAGCCGATCTGGAGATGCGATCGCAAATCCGAATATCTGCAGCGGGAACTTGTATATGCCGGAGCGTGGGTTTAGCATTTTCCGATGTCGTCCACTGCAAGTTTGGCGTCATTCTGCGATGCGTGTCTCGGTCTGCCGGCAGGCGGCTCACGGGTTGATGGCACGCTCCGTTTTGGAGGAGGTGAAATGACATGACACAGGGCGAAGTCCGAAGCTACACGGTCAACGCGCGCTCGACCGACACGTTCGGGCGGGTGCTCTGCAATACCCGCAACCATCACTTCGTCGTTGACGGGCCGGTCCAGAACGGTTGTCCCGGAGAGGCAATCACGCCCGCGGAACTTTTCCTGACGGGAATCGCCGCGTGTGGCGTGGAACTTCTGCAATCGTTTGCCAAGGCGGACCAAGTGCCGTTACGTGGGGTCAATGTGGAGATCGCGGGCACGCTCGATCGCAGCAACCCGGTGCGGCGCGACGTATCCGTCTTCAACTCCGTTCACTTGCGATTCTGGCTCGCGGGTGTGACCGAAGCGCAGGGCGCCCACCTCATCGACAAGTTCAAGGGCAGGTGACCACTCTATGGGAGCGTCGCAGTTGCGACGCCGGATGTCAGGGTGGATGTGAGCACCGCTGCGTGATTTTCCGTTCACGCGGAGAGCTTGGGTTGCTTGCGTTCAATTCAGCACTTGATAGGCGGGAGCGCGCGTGATCAAGCACACGGGCGGCTGCCACTGCGGGCGGGTGCGATTCGAGGTTCTCGCGCCTGCCGCAATCCGCGTGACCGAGTGCAATTGCTCGATATGCAGCAAGTCGGGGTACCTGCATCTCATCGTTCCAGCCGATCGCTTCACACTGCTCAGCGGGCGGGACGTGCTGACCTCCTACAGTTTCAACACCGGTATCGCGAAGCATCTGTTCTGCGCGGTGTGCGGCATCAAATCCTTCTACGTGCCGCGATCGCACCCGGACGGGTTCAGCGTCAACGCGCGATGTCTCGATGAAGGCACGGTCGAAGACATGACGATCGTGCAAACCAATGGCCGCGAATGGGAGAAGCAGTATCCCGCCGGGCGGGGTGAGTTTCGCGACGCTTGAAAAACAGTTGACTGAGCGCGCGGCCGGATTTCCTGCCCGGCTCCACGTTCTGCTCGCGCGCCAGGCGCCGGTTAGAGATCGAGGCGGCCTATTGACGCCGATGAGATTGTTACGTCCACTGCTCGTTCTACTCCTGGCCGGGCTGCCCGCTGCGACCGCCCTCGCGCAATCGCCCCAATGGCTGCTCATGTCGCGCCACGGGGAGTGCGCCGAGGTCGGTCGGGCGCTGCGGCACAAATTCCACGATCTTCCCGCGATCGGCGGCCCGAATGAGTTCGCCGCGGAAATGAAGCGTCGCGGCTCCGCTGCCAAGGTGACGAACGCCTACGGGGGTAACCGGAATACCGTGCTGATCGAGGTGCCGGACCGGGAGGTAAGCGTGCTCTTCGTCAGAAGAGAACTGTGCCGGGAACTGGTCTCGCCCCGATGAGTTCTATCGGCGCGAGGACGGTATTCTGATAATCTCACGTAAGCCAGAATTAAAGGAAACCCGTGAAAACCGCCTTCGTGATCTTTGACAGAATGACGGCGATGGACTTCATCGGCATCTACGACCCGCTGTCGCGTCTCAAGACAATGAAGATCATGGCCGAATTCGAATGGAACGTCTGTGCCCCCACGCCGGATGTCACGGACGACAGGGGATTGCGTATCCTGCCCGACTCCGTAGGAAAATCGTTGGGAGGGTATGACCTCATCGTCGTGCCCGGCGGCATGGGCACGCGGACACTGCTGCGGGACGGGCCGTTCATCGACTGGCTGAAGTCCGCGGAACCGGTGCAGTTGAAAGCCTCGGTGTGCACCGGTGCGCTGCTCCTCGGTGCAGCGGGATTCCTGAAGGGTAAGCGCGCCACGACGCACCACGGGGCGTACGAGGAACTGAAGCCGTATTGTGCTCGGGTCGTGACGGAGCGCGTGGTCGACGAAGGCAGCGTCGTCACGGCGGGCGGCGTCACCGCGGGCATTGATCTCGGCCTCCATCTCGTGGAGCGGTTCGCTGGCGCTGATGCGCGGGCACGCGTCGCGAGACAGATGGATTACCCGTACACCTGGCAGCCGCGCTAAAGGGCCCGGAACACGAGCGAGATACCGCTCACCACCAACAGTCCGCCGATGATGCGCACCGCGTTCTCGCGCGACAGGTTGAGGTGCAGCCGGTTGCCGCAGTAGAGGCCGACCACCATCATCGGCAGCAAGGCGGCAGCAGTGAGCAGCACGCTTTCCGAGAATAGTCCCGTCGCGGCGAAGAGCGCGATGCGCCCCACAGTCGTGAAGCTGAAGATCACCGGCAGGGTGGCGCGGATGTGGTCGGGCGTCGCGCCGCGCCCGGTGAGGTACATCACGTAAAGCGGACCCCCCACCCCGAATAGCGCGGAGGTCGTGCCGGCGAACAAGCCGATCGGTGCGGCCGTCCATCGGGCGAGCCGGAATACCGAATCGTGGCGCAGCGCATAGTAGATGCCGTAGGCGAATACGAAGACGCCCAGGCACAGCAGCACGATTTCGGCCGGCAGCCGGATGAGCAGGAATACGCCGGCGCCCATTCCAGCGAGCATGAACGGCAGCAACGGCAGCAGTTCCTGCTTGTAGACGCCGCTGCGCAGCTTCACGGCCTGGCGTATGGTCGCGATGCAGTCGAGCAGCACCACCATCGGTATCACGAACTTGATCGGGTAGAGATGGGCGAGCAGCGGAATCGCGACGAGCGTCGACCCGAAGCCCGAGATGCCGAAGATGATATACGCCGCCAGGACGATCAGCGGCGCGAAGATGAGGATCTCGATACTCGGCATCAAATAAAGTCGCGGACGGTGAGCGGTCAACGGTTAGGGGTAATCGGACGTAGCCTGGATGGAATGAAATGAAATCCGGGAAGAAGGTTTTGTTTGGGGGCCTTCGTTCCCGCTTTTGCCTACGGCAGTATACCCGGAAGCAGGTAGAATAACGCCTCCTCCAAACACAGACACGAGATGACGGATATCATTCTGATTCGCCACGGCGAGACGCTGTGGAACCGCGAGCGCCGCATGCAGGGCCACACCGACACCGTGCTCTCCGCAACTGGCCGCGCGCAAGCGGTTGCTCTCGGAGAGCGGCTCGCCGGCGCCGCGTTTGCCGCGCTCTACAGCAGCGATCTCGCCCGCGCGTGGGACACCGCGCACGCGATCGCGCAGCGCACCGGGCACGACATCATCGCCGAACCCAATCTGCGCGAGCGCCGCTTCGGCATCTTCGAAGGGCTGACGTACGCGGAGATGACCGAACGCCATCCGGATGAATGGCGCCATTTCCAGAGCCGCGATCCCGACTACGTGATCCCGGGGGGAGAATGCGCCCGGGACTTCTACGCGCGCTGTCTGGCGTGCCTTACCGCAATCGCCGAACGCCACGCTGGCGAGGTTGCGGTGGTGACGCATGGCCTCGTGCTCGACGCGCTCTATCGTGCGGCACACGGCATGGCGCTCGACTCGCCGCGGCCGGTGCCGCTGCTCAACGCGAGCTTGAACGGTTTCGGTTATGAGCGACGCGTGTGGCGGATGAGCTTCTGGGGCGACGTCGCTCATCTAGAGGCCGCGGCCGTTACGCGTTTTGAAGGCAGGAGCGTGTAACTGCGCCGCGCCGTGTTGCGATGGCCGAACAGGAAGCCGTAATACTGGTGCATGGCCTGTGGGTGCATGGCGTGGTGATGGCGCCGCTGCGCCGGCGCATTGCGCGCTGTGGCTACCATGCGGTGAACTATTCCTATCCCTCGATGCGGCTCACGCTGACCGAAAACGCCGACCGGCTCGCGCATTACTGTCGCAGCATCGCCGCGGTGAAACTGAATTTCCTCGGCCACAGTCTGGGCGGCCTGGTCGTGCTGCGCATGCTCGAGTTCGCGCCGGACTTGAGGGTAGGCCGCATCGTGCTCGCCGGCACCCCATGCGGCGGAAGTTTCGCGGCGCAGCGGCTGGCGCGCCTGCCGGGCGGGCGCGCGGCGCTGGGCCGGAGCATAAGCGAATGGTTCGGGCGCGACCGGCCGCAGCCGCCGTTGCACCATGACATCGGGGTCATTGCCGGTAGCGTCGGCATCGGGCTCGGCCGGCTGGTGGCGCCTGACATGAGGGGGCCGAATGACGGCGTAGTGAGCGTGGCGGAGACGCGGCTGCCGGAGATGCGCGATCATATCGTGCTCAAGGTGAACCATACCGGCATGCTGCTTTCCGGCGCCGTCGCGCGTCAGGTCTGCGAATTCATCCGGCGCGGCGCGTTCGCCCGGGAACCGTGACGCATGAGAGTTCTTCGTCATTCCGGCGGCAACCGGGGTCCAGAGCAGACGGACCGCGACCAGGAATTCCTTTGTTGGTGCCCATGAGCCTGTGCTTCCGCTTTTCGATGATGTGCCTCCTGTTGATGTCCACCGGGTGTGCCAATATCGGCTATTACCTGCAGTCGGTGAGCGGTCAGTTCGACATCTGGCGGCGCGAACGGCCGATCGATGAGGTCATCGGCGATCCCGGAACACCCACTTCACTCAAAGAGAAACTCGCACGGGTGCTGGAAATCCGCCGCTTCGCGAGCGCGGAACTGGATCTGCCGCGAAGTCACAGTTACACCCGCTACGCCGACCTCGACCGCCAGTACGTCGTATGGAACGTGTTCGCCGTGCCCGAGTTCTCGATGCGGCCGATGCAGTGGTGTTTCCCGTTTGCCGGCTGTGTCAGCTACCGCGGCTACTTCGTCCAGGCCGATGCCGAGCGCTTTGCCGCAGGCCTTGCCGACCGGGGCAACGATATATTCGTGGGTGGCGTACCGGCCTATTCGACGCTGGGCTGGTTCGCGGATCCCGTGCTCAACACCTTCATCCACTATTCGGACTACCGGATCGCGCAGCTCATTTTCCACGAGCTCGCGCACCAGAAGGTCTATGCGCGCAACGATTCGACGTTCAACGAGTCTTTCGCGGTGGTGGTCGAGCAGGAAGGAGTCAGGCGGTGGCTGGCGCGCCACGGCACGGCGCAGGACACATCGAACTACGAGCGAGAGCAACGGTACCGCGAGGATTTCATCCGGCTCGTCCAGACCTCCCACGAGCGGCTCACCGCGCTCTACGACACCAAACTTGCTCCCGAAGAGATGCGGCAGCGCAAAAAGCACACGTTGGAGGAAATGGAGCGGGATTACAAAGGCCTCAAGACGGGCTGGGGCGGATACAAGGGCTACGACGCATGGTTTGAGCGCAAACCGAACAACGCGCAGATCGCCTCGGTTGCGATCTACACGAAGCTCGTGCCCGGGTTTCGGGCGCTGCTGCGCCAGCACGGGGGCGGGCTGCCCCGCTTCTACGCGGCGGTCAAAGAGCTTGCTGCGCTGCCCGAGGAAGAACGCACCGCCCGGCTCGAGCGGTTGGCGGCGGGTGGGTCTTGAGGCCGCCGCGCGGTTGTTATAACTTGTGAAGTTCGAAAGTCTGTAACGGAGGACGGCCATGAGATTCGCCAGCGTAAGCTTCGGCCACAACTTCGCCATCCCGCCCGAGTACGCGTTCTGCGCGCCCGACCGCAAGACACGCGTCAGGATGTCACAGAACTGCAGCCCGCATCTCACGTGGAGCGATCTGCCTGCCGGCGCCGGGTCGCTCGCGCTGCTCTGCCACGATTACGACGTGCCGAGCAAGCCCGACGACGTCAACCAGGAGGGGCGCACGATACCCGCGTCATTGCCGCGCATCGATTTCTATCACTGGGTGCTGGTCGATATCGACCCCAAGTGGGGGATCATCAAGGCCGGCGAATTCTCCAACGGCGTCACGCCGCGCGGCAAGAAAGGTCCGGAGGGCCCACGCGGCACCCGCCAGGGGATCAACGATTACACCATGTGGTTCGCCTCGGACAAGGACATGTCCGGGAACTACTTCGGCTACGACGGCCCGTGCCCGCCGTGGAACGACACCGTTCCGCACCACTACGTGTTCACGCTCTATGCGCTCGACGTCGACAAATGTCCGGTGAACGGCATCTTCAAGGGCCCCGACGTGCTGGCGGCGATCGAGGGGCACGTGCTCGCCAAGGCGGGTTTCACCGGCCTCTACAGCCTCAATCCGAACATCAAGGTGTGAGCGCCTTCCTTCCATCACGAAGGCCGGCCGCCCCCGGCCTTTCTTGTTTGAGGGCTTTCGTTCCCGCTTTTTTTTTGGAGGGCTTTCGTTCCCGCTTTTCTTGTGAGACCTGACCTGGAGCGGCGGCTGCGCAACCTGCCGCAGCCGACCTATCCCGACGAACTGCCGGTGGTGGCAAAGCGCGCCGAGATCGCCGCCGCCATCGCGGCCAACCCGGTCGTGATCGTCTGCGGCGAGACCGGGTCGGGCAAGACGACGCAACTGCCCAAGATCTGCCTGGAGCTGAAGCGCGGCGTGACGGGCCTCGTCGGCCACACCCAGCCGCGGCGCATCGCCGCGCGCACCGTTGCCGCGCGCGTTGCGACCGAATTGAAAAGCCCGCTCGGGCACGCCGTGGGCTACAAGGTGCGCTTCTCCGACAAGCTTTCCGCGAATACCTACATCAAGCTCATGACCGACGGCATTTTGCTCGCCGAGACGCAGGGCGACCGACTGCTCAGGAGCTACGACACGCTGATCATCGATGAGGCGCATGAGCGCAGTCTCAACATCGACTTTCTGCTCGGCTATGTGAAGCGCCTGCTGCCGCGGCGCCCCGATCTCAAGGTGATCGTCACCTCTGCGACCATCGATGCGGAGCGCTTCTCCCGGCACTTCGACAACGCGCCGGTGATCGAGGTATCCGGCCGCACCTATCCCGTGGATATACGCTATCGGCCGCTGGGAGAGCCGGAAACGGACGACGAGCAGGACATCGACCAGGCGATCCTCGACGCGGTGGACGAACTTGCGCGCGAGCGCGCCGGCGGCGACATCCTGGTGTTCCTGCCGGGCGAGCGCGAGATCCGCGAAACGACGGAGGCGCTGCGCAAACACCCCTTCGACAAGCTCAGGGCGGGCACGCCGAGTGCCGAGATCCTGCCGCTCTATGCGCGGCTTTCGTTCGAAGAGCAGGAACGCGTTTTCCGCACCGGCGGCGCGCGCCGCATCGTGCTCGCCACCAATGTCGCCGAGACTTCGCTCACCGTGCCGGGAATCCGCTACGTGATCGACACCGGACTTGCGCGCGTCAACCGTTACAGCTATCGCAACAAGGTCGAGCAGCTGCAGGTGGAAAAAATCTCGCGTGCGTCGGCCAATCAGCGCGCCGGACGCTGCGGGCGCGTCGCAGCCGGGGTGTGCATCCGTCTTTACCCGGAGGACGATTACGCGGCGCGCCCCGAGTACACCGACCCCGAAATCCTGCGCTCCTCGCTCGCTTCGGTCATCCTGCGCATGAAATCGCTCAGGATCGGCAATGTCGAGGATTTCCCGTTTCTCGACCCGCCCGGCGCGCGCATGATCGCCGACGGCTACCAGCTCCTGAACGAGCTCGGTGCAGTGGACGAACGCAATGATCTCACCGCCGTCGGCTGGCAGCTGGCGAAGTTCCCGATCGACCCGCGGATTGCGCGCATGGTCCTCGCCGCAAAGGAGGAGGGGTGTCTTGCCGAAGTGCTGGTCATTGCCGCGGCGCTCTCGATTCAGGATCCGCGGGAGCGGCCGCTCGAGCGCGCGGAGGCCGCCGACCGCGCGCACGAGCAATTCCAGGATGAGCGCTCGGATTTTCTCGGCTACCTCAAGATCTGGAAATTCTTCGAGGAAGCGCTGCGGCACAAGAAATCGAACCGCAAGCTGCACGATCTCGTGCACGAGCACTTCCTTTCCCACCGGCGCATGCGCGAGTGGCGCGATATTCACGGCCAGCTCGCCGCGCTCGTGGGCGAGATGGGCATGCACGCGAACGAAACGCCGGCAGGTTACGAACAAGTTCATCGTGCGCTGCTGGCGGGTCTATTGGGCAATATCGGCTGCAAGACCGAGGAAGGCGGTGAATATCTCGGTGCGCGCGGCATCAAGTTCGCCGTCTTTCCCGGCTCGGTGCTGAGAAAGGCACAGCCCAGGTGGGTGATGGCGGCCGAACTCGTCGAGACCACGCGTCTCTACGCGCGCTGCCTGGCGAAGATCGAACCGGAATGGATCGAGCCGATCGCACGGCGGCTCGTCAATCGTCACTACTTCGATCCGCACTGGGAAAAGGAGCGGGCGATGGTGGTCGCTTTCGAGCGCGTCACGCTCTATGGAATCACCATCGTACCCAGGCGCAGCGTGCACTATGGGCCGATCAATCCGGGCGAAGCGCGCCGGATTTTCATCCGGCAGGCGCTCGCCGCCGGCGACCACGCCACGCGTGCGCCTTTTTTCGAGCACAATCGACGACTGATCAAGGAAGTCCAGGAGCTGGAGCACAAGGCACGCCGGCGCGACGTGCTGGTGGATGAAGAGACGATCTTCGCCTTCTACGACGAAATCATTCCGGCGGGAATCGTCAACGGCGCGGGTTTCGAGAAGTGGCGCCGGGAAGCGGAGCAGGCGAACCCGAAACTGCTGTTCCTCACGCGCGACTACCTGATGCGGCATGCGGCGGCCGAGATCACCGAAGCGCAGTTTCCCGAAACGCTGCACGTGGACGACGTCGACCTGAAGCTCAGATACCGCTTCGACCCGGGCCACCCGCTCGACGGCGTGACGGCCACCGTGCCGCTGCATCTGCTCAACAAGCTCGAAGCCGCACCCTTCGACCGGCTGGTGCCGGGCATGATCCGCGAGAAGGTCTCGTTTGCGTTCAAAGCGCTGCCCAAGTCGATCCGCCGGCACCTCGTGCCGCTACCGGAACAGGTCACCGCGTTCCTGACGGAATGCGGGAGAGGTGCGACGAGAGAGGAGGGAGGAGAAGACCGCGAAACCTTCGCAACGGCGCTGGCGCGCCATGTTCGGCGAGTCGTGGGTGCGCCGGTTGCGACCGAGGTCGTGGAAGCAATCGCGTATCCGCAGCATCTCAGGATGAATTTTCGCGTGGTGGATGATGCGGGCCGCGAGCTGGCGAGCGGGCGCGATCTCGCGGAGCTGAAGACGCAGCTCGGGCAGGCCGCGCAACTCACTTTCAGCGCGGCCGATACCGGCATCGAGCGCGAGAACATCCGCGTCTGGGATTTCGGCGACCTGCCGCGGGAGATTTCATTCACCCGTAACGGGCGCAAGCTCACCGGGTATCCCGCGCTGGTGGACGAAGGCGGGAGCGTCGCGATTCGGCTGTTCGACGTGCGGCAGGCGGCGGATGCGGCGATGCGCGCCGGCGCGCGGCGGCTGGTGCGCCTCGCCCTCAAGGAGCAGATGCGGCAATTCGAGAAGAACCTGCGCGGCTTCGACCAGGCGGCGCTGCAATTGCGCGGCGTGGCGAGTGTCGATGATCTCAAGGAAGACCTGATTGCCGCGATTGCAGATCGCGCGTTCATCGGCGAGGATGCCATGCCCCGCACGCTGCACGAATTCGAAGCGCAGCGCGCCCGCGCCCGCACGCGGCTGCCGGCGGTGACCGAGGCGGCGTGCCGGCTTCTTGCGGCGATCGCCGCGGAATATCAGCATGTCATGTTGCGGTTGGCCAGTAGCGGCGGTATGCTGGCACGGCCCGCGGCCGATATCCGGGCGCAACTCGCGCGGCTCGTCCACAAGGGGTTTTTCAGTGCGACGCCGTGGGAGCGGCTTTCGCATCTGCCGCGCTACCTCAAAGCGATGCAGGTGCGCTTTGACAAGTATCCGAACGACCCCGGGCGCGACGCAAAACATGCCGCGAGCATCGCGGAATGGTGGAAGCGCTACGAAGAGCGTCTGGACCGGCAGCGCAAGACGGGGGCGGTCGATCCCAGACTCGAGGAATTCCGATGGCATATCGAGGAGCTACGCGTTTCACTTCATGCGCAGGAACTGAAGACGCCGTACCCCGTCTCGGCCAAGCGACTGCAGAAGCTGTGGACCGCAATGGCGGCGTAAGCGTTCCCCGGACCCGATGCTGCATCATTTGGACTGGAGCCGGTGTGAACCACCTGCTTCGTTGCGTGCCTAAATATATGAGAATTGCACTCGACGGTTTGTTCCCGCTACCGGCAGAAGCGGTTGATTCCACGGGCGGCTATCACCATAGCCGCCTGTTTTCGGTGGTGACTGCACAAAGCAGCCGGTGTGCGAGTCCAGAGAGGAGCCAGGCATGGGCAAATTTGCAACTGAAATCGCGCGGCAAGGCAGCACGTTGACCCCTGAGGAACTCGAACTGGCCGAGCTGATCGTGACCAGTCTCAACCTGGAGCTGCAAGCGGCGGACATCGATCCGGATGCCCCCCTGTACGGAGAGGGCCTGGGCCTGGATTCGATCGATATTCTGGAACTCGCCCTGGCCGTGTCGAAGGCCTACGGCATCAAGCTGCGCTCCGATGATGAAAACAACCGGAAGGTTTTCAGTTCCTTGCGCAGCCTGAACCAGCATATTCAGCAGCATCGGACGAAGTAGATGCGCTGGCCCGCCGGGTGGTTGTGGAAGGCGCTGATCCTCATTGGATGCATTGGGTATCAGTTGCTGGCGCATCTGGCGGTGAGCGAAAACGAGGCAGGACCGTTCCGGACGGCGCTGCTGTGGCTGCCGCTGCTGGTGCTGGCCTACTGGGCGCTCATGCATGCCGGCAGCAAGCTCTTATGGCTGCTGGTGATTTTGGCTGCCGGCGCGGGAATCTACCTGCTGCAGGGCCAGGAACAGTTGAGCACGGCGGCAATATACGGCGTTCCGCATGGTGCGGCATATCTCTTCCTGCTCTGGTTTTTCGGACGCACGCTCCGGCGCGGAAAAGAACCCCTGATTACGCGATTTGCCCGCCGCGTTCACGGCACGCTGCCGCCGTACATGGAAGCCTATACGCGCGGCGTCACGATCGCGTGGTGCGTTTTTTTCGGCGCCCAGTTGGCGGCTTCGGCGCTGCTGTTCGCATTCGCTTCAGTCGATGCCTGGTCGCTCTTCATCAATATCCTCAATTTCCCGCTGCTCGCGCTCATGTTCGCGGGTGAGTACCTCTATCGCGTGACGCGATACCGCAACTACCCGCACGCGTCCATTGCGAAAATGATGCAGGTGTTCGCCAAGGATTCGTCCCTTTCCGACAGCGCCAAAGCGCGCTGAGGTATTCTCATGGCTGACCTGCCCTTGCTCCGCAATCACGGCGTCGGCACGGTAATCGCCTATCGGGACCAGCGACCGGTCGGAGTAGATGACTTTCTGCGGCATGTCGTGCAGCTCGCTGCCGCACTGCCCGAGCGGCGGCACGTCCTCAATCTCTGTACCGATCGCTATCGCTTCACGGTGGGTTTTGCCGCTGCCCTCGTGCGCGGTCAGGTGAGCCTGCTGCCGCCGAATCTCGCACCCGGGTCGATCGGGGAGTTGAGCCGCTGTTACCCCGAGGTCTATTGCCTGACCGACGGGGCCGCGGAATACCCCGCGCTCGAGACGGTGTTTTTTCCGCAGACGCCGGATGGCGAACCGGGAGCGCTGGCGATTCCCGAGATTCCGGAGTTGCAGGTCGCGGCGATCCTGTTTACGTCGGGCTCGACGGGACGCCCTCTGCCGCATGGGAAGTCATGGCGCAGCCTCTGCGCCGGTGCGTGCGCCGAAGCGGACCGGCTGGGCTTGCCGGCGCGTTCCGGCATGACGGTTCTGGGAACAGTGCCCCCGCAACATATGTACGGTCTGGAGTCGACCGTGCTGCTGCCAATGCAGAATGGCCTGGCGTTGCACGCCGGGCGGCCGTTCTTTCCAGCCGATGTCTGCGCCGAACTCGAGACCTTGCCGCGGCCGCGTGCTCTGGTGACCACCCCCGTCCACTTGCGGGCGCTGCTGGCCGAGTCGTCCGCTGCGCCGCCGGTGGATTTCCTGCTCAGCGCCACCGCACCGCTGTCCCCGCAACTGGCGGCCGAAGCTGAGGCGCGCTTCTCCGCGCCCCTCTATGAAATCTACGGCTGTACCGAGGCCGGTCAAGTGGCGCTGCGGCGGACCGCGCGCACCCCCGAGTGGCGGGCGCATCCCGGCCTCGCCCTGCGCCAGGATGAACGCGGAACCTGGGTGCGCGGCGGCCACGTGGAAACGGAGGTCCTGCTGGCTGACGTCATCGAGCTGCGCGACCGGGACGAATTTCTGCTGCATGGTCGAACCGCGGACCTCGTCAACGTCGCCGGCAAGCGCACCTCGCTCGCCAATCTCAACTATCACCTGAATTCCATCGAAGGCGTGCGCGACGGTGCGTTCGTCATACCGGAAGAAGACGGCCGCGCGGTAACGCGATTGACGGCGTTCGTGGTGGCGCCCGGACTGAGCAGCGAGACGATCATGAATGCGCTGCGCCAGCGCATCGACGCGGCTTTTCTTCCGCGGCCGCTGCACTTCGTGGAATCGCTGCCGCGCAACGCCACCGGCAAGCTGCCGCGCGAAGCGCTCAGCGAACTCGTATCCGCGCGAGAGGGAAAGGCGGGGTAACGATGACATCCGTCGAGCGCGAGTTTCCTTCGGATCTCCGCGCCGCGCGCGGACACTTTCCCGGCAATCCGATCGTGCCCGGCGCGCTGCTGTTGAGCGAGACGCTGCGGGCCATCGAGGAAAGCCTGGGTGCACGCCTGTCGCCCTGCCGCATCACGTTCGCGAAATTCGTATACCCGACCCGCCCCGGCGACCGCCTTCTGATCGAATTTTCGGGTCCGGTCGCCGGCGTGGTCAGGTTCAGCTGCGCAGTCGGCGGAAGAACCGTGCTCAAGGGCGAAGTGAAATGCGACGCCATGTCGGCAGCCAAATAGACGGCGAACTGCGACCGCAATGGGTCGCCCGTCCCGAGCGCCTCGGTCCGATCGTCGTTCGGGCCGCGACGTGGCTCGCGTTGACACTGGGGCGCGCGGGGTCACGAGTGCTGCTGTTTTTCATCTGTTGGTACTTTCTCGCCGCTTCGGCCAGGGACCGGGCGGCATCGCGCCAGTACCTGCGCCGGGCGCTCGGGCGCGAACCCCGTTGGGCCGATCTGTTCCGTCACTATCACACGTTCGCGGCCACCCTGC
Organism: Betaproteobacteria bacterium; assembly: GCA_016202565.1. GTDB lineage: Bacteria > Pseudomonadota > Gammaproteobacteria > Burkholderiales > SG8-41 > DSOT01. Next base: position 23,772 of record JACQOK010000232.1, read on the forward strand.
TCGATCGTGTTTATCTGCTCAAAGGGCAGTTCATGCGGTTCGACGTGCGCGTACATGGAGAACCCATCGTTGCCGACATGGCAGCGCGCGGTGAAGGCTGCTTGCTGCTGGGCGCGCACATGGGCAGCTTCGAAATCGTTCGCTTCCTGGGCCGGGAGGCGGGCGGGGTCAACGTCAGTCTGGTCATGTACGAGGAAAACGCCAGAAGACTGAACGCTGTACTCAACGCTATCAATCCCAGGCTCGCGATGCGAATCATCGCGCTGGGCAAAGCGGATTCCATGCTGCAGGTGGAGAGTGCGCTGGCCCGCGGTGAATTCGTCGGCATGCTGGGGGACCGGACGATCGAAGGGGAGGGAACGGTCGCATGTCCGTTTCTCGGCGAGCCGGCCCGCTTTCCCGTCGGCCCGTTTCGCATCGCCGCGATGCTGGGAAGGCCCGTCGTGCTGATGCTCGGACTGTATCGCGGCGGCAACCGCTACGAAATTCACTTCGAGAAACTGGCCGATGTGCGGCGGACGGATCCCCGGCGGCGCGACCAGGTCCTGGAGCAGGCGGTGCGGGACTATGTTGCACGCCTGGAGCATTACTGCCGGCTCGCGCCGTACAACTGGTTCAACTTCTATGATGTCTGGAAATAGCTTCGCGGCGCATCGCTCGATCGCGGCGCTGCTCGCCGCCGCCGTGGGCCTCTGCGCGTTCGTTGTGGCGGCCGGAAACGTGCGCGCGGAGAGCTGGGGCGTGGAACAGCTCATGCGGAACCTGGGACAGGTCAAGGCCGCCAAGGGCAAGTTCGTCGAGCGCAAGCATCTCGCCATCCTGGAGGCGCCGCTGGAGCTTTCGGGGACGCTGGTCTATACGGCGCCCGGCCGGCTCGAAAAACACACGCTGCGGCCCAAGCCGGAGAGTCTCATCCTTGACCAGGACACGCTTACGATCGACAGCAAGACGGAGGGCCAGCGGCGCACGCTTGTCCTGCAGGAGTATCCCGTCATCTGGGCGTTCGTGGAGAGCATCCGCTCAACGCTTGCCGGGGATCTGCAGACCTTGAACCGCTTTTATGAGGTCAAGCTCGAGGGCAATGAAGGCCGGTGGCGTCTGCTGCTCAAGCCGAGCGCGCCGAAAATGCAAAGCGTGGTGAAAGAAATCCGCATCGGCGGCAGCAAGGACTGGATCAGCACGATCGAAATTCTCGAAACCGAGGGCGATCGCTCGGTCATGACGGTGACGCGGGACACATCGTGAACTTGTCGAAGCGCTGGGTGATCGGCGCCTGGCTTGCATTCGTGCTTGCGTGCATTGCCGTCATCAGCCGCACGGAATTCACCGCCGACTTGTCCGCTTTTCTGCCGCGTTCGCCCACCCCGGCGCAGGAAGTCCTGGTCGAGCAGCTGCGCAGCGGGGCGGTGTCGCGGCTCGTTCTGATCGGCATCGAAGGCGGCACCGCGGAGGCCCGGGCGGAGACGAGCAAGCGGCTGGCGGCGGCGTTGCGCCGGGTGGAAGATTTTGCCCTGATCGCAAACGGCGAAGACGCGGTATCCGGGCAGGACCGCGATTTTCTCTGGCGCAACCGCTACCTGCTGAGCCCGGCTGTAACCTCCGAGCGCTTCTCCGCGCAAGCCTTGCGGGAAAGCCTCGAAGCGAATCTGCACCTGCTCGGCTCTCCCGCGGGCATGTTCGTGCGGCGCGTGCTGCCGGGCGACCCCAGCGGCGAGTTGATGGGTCTGGTGGAACGGCTCCGCGGCGAATCGCGGCCTGCGATGCAGCATGGCGTGTGGTTTTCACAGGACGGCAGGCGCGCGCTGCTCGCGGCGCAAACGCGCGCTGCGGGCGGCGACATCGACGCGCAGGCGCGCGCCCTGGCGCTGATCCGCGGTGCGTTTGCGGAGGCGGCCGGCGGCAACGCAATGAACCTGCTGCTTGCCGGGCCGGGTGTGTTTTCGGTGTACAGCCGGGAGCGCATCAAAAACGACGCCTGGCGCTTTGCGCTCATTGCCATCGCGCTCGTCGCCGGGCTGCTGCTGGTGCTGTATCGCTCGCCGCGCGTGCTGGGGCTGGGCCTGCTGCCGGTAGCGAGCGGCGCGCTGGCCGGCGTCGCAGCAGTGAGTCTCGGTTTCGGCGCGGTGCACGGCATCACGCTCGGCTTCGGCGTCACCTTGCTGGGTGAAGGCGTGGACTACGCCATTTATCTCTTCACGCAGAGCACGCCCGGCACGGCGCCGCAGCGCACGCTCGAGCGCATCTGGCCCACGCTGCGGCTGGGCGTGCTGACCTCGATCTGCGGGTTCAGCGCCATGCTGCTCTCGGGGTTTACCGGCCTCGCGCAACTCGGACTTTTTTCCATCGCCGGACTGATCGTAGCGGTGATCGTCACGCGCGCGGTGCTGCCGGTTCTTCTGCCGCCGGGATTTGCAATGCCGGCGGTGGACGCGCTCGCCCCGGGCGTCATGGCGCTGGTGCGGCGCGCGCCGCTGTTGCGCCTGCCGTTGCTGGCGGCGGTCGCGCTCGCCGCCGCGTATCTCGCGGTGCGGGGCGGGCCGCTCTGGAGCGATGATCTCGCGCGCTTGAGTCCCGTTCCGCTGAGCGATCAGCGCCTCGACCAGGAACTGCGCCGCGATGCCGGTGCGCCCGATGTGCGCTACGTGGTTGTCGCCGCTGCGAAGGACGAGCAAAGCGCGCTGGAGGCGAGCGAAAACATCGCGGGGGCGCTCGAACGCTCGATGCATCAGGGCTGGCTCGCAGGGTACGAGTCACCGGGTACTTATCTCCCCAGCTTTCGAATGCAGCGCGCCCGCCAGGCGGCATTACCGGCCGCAGATACGCTGCGCGAGAACCTGCAGCAGGCGTTGAAAGGCCTTCCTTTCCGCTCCAATTTGTTCGAACCTTTCCTGAAGGACGCGGCGGCGGCCAAAGAAATGCCGCTGCTCGACCGGGGGAGCCTGCGGGGCACCCATCTCGGGCTGAAGGTGGACTCGTTGCTGGTGGAACGCGAGAATGGATGGGCGGCGATGCTGCCGCTGCGGGGCGTGACCCATGCCGCCGGCATCAGTCGGGAGCTGGACGGCAACCCGACGACGCAGGCGGTGCTCCTGGATGTGAAACGCGAATCCAACGCGTTGTATCAGTCGTATCGCCGGGAGGCGCTGCATTATTCGCTGCTCGGTGCGGGAGCGATAGTCGTCCTGCTGTTCGTGAGCCTGCGCTCGCCGTGGCGCGTGTTCGACGTGCTCGCGCCGCTCGCTGCGGCGGTCATTGCCGTCACTGCGGTGCTTGCCGTGAGCGGCCACGAGTTGTCCATATTTCATCTGGTGGGCTTGCTGCTGGTGGTCGCGGTGGGTTCGAATTATTCGCTCTTCTTCGACCGGCAGATGCCGTCTGTTCAGGACCGGGAGCGGACTATCGTTTCGCTGCTGTTCGCCAGCATGTCCACGATGATCGGCTTCGGCGTGCTCTCGTTTTCCGAGGTGCCGGTGCTCAACGCGCTCGGTTCGACCGTGGGCATGGGTGCCTTCATGGCGTTGGTATTTGCCGCCATCCTGAGCCGGCGCGAGGAACGCAGATGATGCAGCAGGACACTTACGCGCCGGAAACACGCGCGGATGCGAGCCGCTGGCGTCCGGCGCCGGTGGTTCGCATTTCTGCGGTGTTGCACGCTGCCGGCATTGCCGCGCTGGCCGCGCAACCGGCATGGTGGCCGTGGGTCGCGGGTGCGCTGGCCGGCAACCATCTGCTGCTGGGCGCCGCGGTACTTTTTCCGCGCGGCCGGCTGCTCGGGCCCAATCTCACCCGGCTGCCGCCTGCTGCCGTCCGCCGCCGCGAGGTGTGCCTCACCTTCGATGACGGTCCGGATCGCGAGGTGACGCCGCGAGTGCTCGATCTGCTGGATCGCTACGGGGCGAAGGCGAGTTTTTTCTGCGTTGGCGAGAAAGCCACGGCTTTGCCGGATATCGTGAAGGACATCGCGCGCCGCGGGCATAGCGTGGAAAACCACAGCTACCGCCACAGCCACATTTTCTCGTTCTACGGTCTCGCGCGTTTGCGGCGCGAGGTGGCGGCAGCACAGACCACTGTCACCGCAATTTGCGGGCAGGCCCCCGCGTTCTTTCGGGCGCCGGCGGGTTTCCGCAGCGTGCTGCTCGATTCCGTGCTTGCGGGCTGCGGCCTGCGCTACGTCTCGTGGACCCGGCGCGGCTTTGACGCCGTGCGCAGCGATCCCGCGCCGGTGTTGCGGCGACTGACACGGGGGCTCGCCGCCGGCGACGTGCTTCTCCTGCATGACGGCGCGCCCGCCCGTACGCGCGGGGGCGAGCCGGTCGTGCTCCTCGTCCTGCCGGCATTGCTGGAGGCACTGGCGGTGCGCGGCCTCACCTCTGTTTCGCTCCCGGCTGCTTGCAGCGATGTTCCCGCGGATTGATCCACTCGGTATTCGCGCGCGGCCGTTATTTACCAACACGGAACGGCCGGCGCCGACAGCTGTCACATTTGAGCAGGGCAGGCCTTTCCCGATCGCCTCAGCTATTCTGTCGTCATGAACGTGCAACCGCTTGTAATCAGCCATTTCTCGATCGTGAACTGCCTTGGCGCGGGGTGGGTGGCGACGCTTGACGGCTTGCGCGACAAGCGGTCCGGATTGATCCCCTGCGATTTCGAGACGGTCGATCTCGAGACCTGCATCGGGCGAGTGGCAGGACTGGACGAGTTACGCGTTCGGTCCGATCTTCGCGCCTACGATTGCCGCAACAACCGCCTCGCGCAGTGGGGTCTCGATCTGGATGGGTTTGGAGATGCCGTTGCAGCAGCGCGCGAGAAATACGGCGCAGGACGCATCGGCGTATTCATGGGGACGAGCACCTCCGGCATTCTGGAAACGGAGCTCGCCTATCGGCGCCGCGATCCGCAGACGGGCGCACTGCCGCCGGGCTTCCGGTATGCCGAAACGCAGAACAACTTTTCGTTGGCGGATTTCGTGCAGCGCTATCTGGGACTGCTGGGTCCGGCCTTCGTGGTTTCCTCGGCGTGTTCTTCATCGGCCAAGGTGTTCGGCAATGCCGCGCGCATGATGGCTGCGGGCGTGTGCGATGCAGCGGTGATCGGCGGCGTCGACACGCTGTGTCTCACGACCCTCTACGGATTCCACGCCCTGGGCCTGACATCGCGTACGCCATGCCGGCCCTACGATGCGGAGCGCGACGGCATATCGATCGGCGAAGGGGCGGGCTTTGCGTTGCTGGAACGCGCGGACGGCGCCGCCCGACCCGGCGCGATCGCGCTGCTCGGCATCGGCGAGAGTTGTGATGCCTACCATATGTCCACGCCGCACCCGGAAGGCCTGGGGGCGAAGCTTGCGATGCGGCGCGCACTGGCGTCCGCGCGACGCGAACCTGCCGACATCGATTACATCAACCTTCATGGCACCGCCACGCGCACCAACGATGCGAGCGAGGATAAAGCCACGTTCGAACTCTTCGGTGCCGGGACGCCGTGCAGTTCCACCAAGGGCGCGACCGGGCATCTGCTCGGCGCGGCCGGGATCACGGAAGCGATCATCGCCATCCTCGCGATCCGGCATGGGTTGCTGCCCGGCAGCGCGCACACGCGGAACCTCGATCCTGAATTGAAGTGCGGATACCTGACCGAGAGCAGGGAAGCCCGCGTGAAGACCGCGCTGACCAATTCATTCGGGTTCGGCGGCAGCAATTGCACGCTCGTTTTGGGGAGCGCCGGCTGATGCGCCTATTCATCGAAAGCATGGGATTGCTGGGGCCCGGCCTTGCCGGCTGGGCGGCGAGCCGTCCGGTGTTGCGGGGCGAGGTACCCTATCGCCACGCGCCCGCCGTCGTCACGGCGAGTGAATTCCTGCCGCCCGTCGAGCGGCGCCGCACCGGCATTCCGGTCAAGCTCGCGCTTGCCGTGGGGCACGAGGCGCTCACGAACGCCGGCCGCGACGCTGCGGCGACGGCCACGGTGTTCACGTCCTCGGGCAGTGACGGCGAGAATGTGCACCAGCTGTGCGAGACGCTGGCCTCGTCCGAACGGGAGGTGTCGCCGACGCGCTTTCACAACTCGGTGCACAACGCGGCCGCCGGCTACTGGAGCATCGCCACGCGCTGTCACGAGACATCGACGAGCCTCTGCTGCCGCGACGCGAGTTTCGCGGCCGGCCTGTTGGAGGCGGCAGCGCAGGTTGCCACGGCCGGCGCGGCCGTGGTATTGATCGCCTACGACCAGCCGTATCCGGAGCCGTTGGGTTCAGTACGCCCGATCGGCGCAATCTTTGGCGCCGCTCTGGTGCTTGCATCGCAAGCGGACCGCGCCTCTATCCAGCTGGAGGTGACGTTCGCAGCGGGCAAGGGGAACGCGACCCCCATGGCCGATGCCGCACTTGAGGCGCTGCGCGGGAGCGTGCCGGCGGCGCGCAGCCTGCCGTTGCTCGCGGCGCTGGCGCGCAACAGGAGCGAAGACGTGGTTCTCGAATATCTCGAAGCGGCGCATCTGCATATCACGGTGGCGCCATGCTCGTAACCCGAGCGCAGCTTGCAGAATTGATTCCTCACGACGGCGCCATGTGCCTGCTGGACGGCGTGCTGCGCTGGGATGCCGCGGGGATTACGTGCGTGAGCCGCAGTCACCGCGACGCGCGCAATCCGCTGCGCGCGGACGGGCGTCTCCCCGCCCTTTGCGGGATCGAGTATGCGGCGCAGGCCATGGCGGTGCACGGCGCGCTTGCCGGAGGGCGCGGCGTCCGGCCGCGCGCCGGCTATCTCGCGAGCCTGCGCGATGTCATTTGCCGCGCCGACCGGCTCGATGAAGGGGAAGGCGATCTCATCGTCGAGGCGGAACAACTGGCGGGCGACGAGAGGCGCATCACGTACCGGTTCACCGTGCGGGTGGACGATGCCGAAGTACTGAGCGGGCGGGCGACGGTCGTGCTCGATGCCGGCGGGGCTTTGACATGAAGCGGGCGCTCGTTACCGGCGGCAGCGGCGCCATCGGCGCGGCCATTTGCCGCCGGCTTGCCGCGGACGGCCGGCATGTCTACGTGCACGCCAACGGCAATGTGCAACGGGCCGACCGGCTCGCTGCGGAGATTGCCGCCGCCGGAGGGTCGGCGCGCGCGGTGACGTTCGACGTCACCGATCGCGAAAGCACCGCCGCCGCGTTGCAGGAAATGCTCGCCGATGGACCGATCCAGATTCTCGTGAACAACGCCGGCATTCACGACGATGCCGTCATGCCCGGCATGAAGCCCGCGCAGTGGTCGCGCGTGATCGATGTGTCGCTCAATGGATTTTTCAACGTGACGCAGCCGCTGCTGCTGCCGATGATCGGGACGCACTGGGGACGGATCGTCAACATGTCTTCCGCGGCGGCCATCGCCGGCAATCGCGGCCAGGTCAATTACGCCGCGGCGAAAGCGGGCCTGCACGGCGCGACCAAGACGCTCGCCGTGGAGCTCGCGAGCCGCGGCATCACCGTGAACGCCGTGGCGCCGGGCATCATCGCCTCGCCGCTGGCCGAGGCCGCATTTTCCAAGGAGACGATCGAGCGGCTGGTTCCCATGAAACGCGCCGGCAGTCCCGAGGAAGTGGCCGATCTCGTGGGTTTTATCGTCTCCGAACAGGCCTCCTATCTTTCCGGGCAAATCATCTCGATCAACGGCGCGATGATCTGAGCGCCCGGGAGTGTGAAGCGGCGCGGACTTTGCGCCACAGGAGAAGCGGCAGGCGCAGCACGAATTCGAGCGTCAACCGCACGTGCATCCACGAGAGCAGCGCGTTGTCGCGCAGGTAGTTGAAATGCGACACGCCACCCTCATCCGGACCGAAATACTTGACCGGCGCCGGAATGTTGAGCGGACGGATGCCGCGCCAGCACAGGCGCACGGCGGCTTCCGGATCGAAGTCGAAGCCGCGCATCCAGGGCTGTCGTTCCATGATGTCGAGCAGCGGCGCGACCGGGTAGACGCGAAAGCCGTAGAGCGAGTCGCCGATTCCCTCCCCCAGCGTTTCGAGGTCCGCGCACCAGTTGGAGAGCTTGCGCCCGTGCACGCGCGCGGACGGCGCGCGCGTGCCGAACACCGGCAGGCCGAGGATTTGCGCGTCGGGGTCGGCGTGGGATGCTGCCATGAATTCGCGGATCCTGTCGGCGGGATGCTGGCCGTCTGCATCCATCGTGAGGACGTGTGTATAGCCCGCCGCGGCTGCCGCGCGCAGACCGTGCAGCACCGCCGCCCCCTTGCCCTGGTTGCGCGGTAAGGTCAGTATCCTGATGTTCTGATCGCCATGCGCGAGGGCTTTCAGCGCTTCCGCCGAACCGTCGGTGCTGCCGTCTACGACAACCCACACCGGCTGCCACGCGCGCATTGCCTCCCGGACCGTGCCGAGAAACCTGACGCCGGGGTTGTAGCTCGGTATGAGCACAAGATGCGAGCGCGACGGGATGTTCATGGGTAGCGAAGGACCGGGTTGCCGTGCCTGTTCACCATGGTGAGACTTGCGCCGCGCTGTCGGGTTCTTGAATGGCGCGCCGGCGTCTTCGCCACGCCACGACGCTCTTCTTGAGATCGGCGGCGCTGCAGAGGTAATACAGGGCCTTGAACGCCAGGATGCGCAGGCCCACCGGCGTCCCGCGGAAAATGTCGCCCGCGAGCACGGAGAGCAAGGCTTCCTGCAGCCGGAAGCGATTCACCGGATTCATGAACAGGTGACGCAGGCTCGGGGTCGTGACGCGATAGATGAACCAGGAAAAGACCCTCGGCCCGCGGCGCATGCTGGCATCGTAAGTCTTGAGCGCGGCTGCCGCTTTGCGTGGAGTGTCGAGACAGGTCTCGACCGTATCCGCGCCGACGAACGCGCTGTGCATGGCGATGAAAACACCCGTTGAGAATACGGGGTCGATGAACGCGAAGGCATCGCCCAGCATGAGGTAATTTCGACCCGTCGTGCGTTCGGCCGCGTAGGAATAGTTGCCGGTGGCCGTGACCGGAGAAATCAGGCTCGCGCCGCGCAACCTGTCGGCCAACGCGGGACACAGCGTGATGGTGTTGAGCAGGAATTGCCGCGGCTCGGTCCGGCGCGACTTCATGTAATAGGGCCAGCACACCGCGCCGACGCTGGTGGCGCCGTCGGCGAGCGGAATGAACCAGAACCAGCCGTGCTCGAACCAGAACACGGTGATATTGCCTTCAGCCTTGCCGGGCAGCCGTTTTGCACCGGCAAAATGCCCGAAGATGGCGGCGCTGTTGTGTTTCCGGTTGCGCCGCTTGATGCCAAACTGATTGGCAAGAAAGGTGTCGCGGCCGGAAGCGTCGACGACGAATCTCGCCTGCCATTGCTGCTCCCTTCCGTTTTCATGCCGCGCCGTGACCGTCCCGCCGCCGTCGTGGAAATCGATCTTCGCGACGCGGCATCCTTCCACGGCTTTCGCGCCTTTGCGCGCGGCGTTGCTGAACAGAATGCGATCGAATTCCGAGCGGCGCACGTGGTACGCGGAGGGGAAGGACTTGTCCCAGGCATCCGCGAAATCAAAGGTGACCGGCTTGTCGTGCCACGGCGAGACGAATTCGACGCCGTACTTGGGCATGCCGATGCGCTCGATCTCCTCGTGCACGCCCAGCCGTTCGAACAGCGGCAGGTTGAGCGGGAGCAGCGATTCGCCGATATGGAAGCGCGGGTGCCGCGCCTTCTCGACGAGCACGACCTCGCGACCGCGCTCGGCAAGCAGCGCGGCGATGGTCGACCCGGCCGGGCCGCCACCGACGACGAGAACGTCGCAAGGCACGGGCATCGTTCACTCCCATTCGCTATTCGCGCACCAGCCAGTTCACGCTCGCGCCGCCCGCGCCCTTGACCGACAGCGCGCTCCACAGCCAGCGCAGCAGGGGGCGGGCTTCGTCTTCGAAGCGCCACGGGGGATTGACCAGCAGCATGCCGCAGCCGGGAATCGTCCCGTTGAGACCCCGTTCCTGTATTTGGAGTTCCAGCTTGAGGATTTTCCGGATGCCGGTGTTCTCGACGTCGCGCTCGAAGTTGCGTATGGCGCCCGGCTCCATCAGCGGGTACCAGATGGCGTAGGTACCGGTTGCCCAGCGGGCATGCGCTTCCGCGAGCGCCTCGGTGATGCGGGCAAACTCTTTCGCCCGGTCGAACGAGGAATCGATCAGCACCAGTCCCCGCCGTTCCCGCGGCGGCAGGAACGCTTTCAAGCCCTGGTAGCCGTCGAGCAGATGAACGGCGACCTGCCGGTCGTGCGCGAACAAGTCTTTCAGATCCGCGAAGTCGCTCTTGTTGAGCTCGGTGAGCACGATGCGATCGACCGGGCGGACGAAGCGCTTCGCGATGAGCGGCGAACCGGGATAGAAACGGAGCCTGCGGCCGGTGTTCTCGGCCTTTACCGCGTCGAGGTACGGGGCGAGCGCCGGCGGGATGTCCTTTCGTTCCCACAGCCGGCCGATGCCGTTCTCGTACTCGCGCGCTTTCTGCGCCCAGGCGTGAGTGAAGTCGTAGCGCCCGATGCCCGCGTGCGTGTCGAGGTAGCAGTAGGGCTTGTCCTTGTTGCCGAGCGCGATCAAAAGGCGCACGAGGAGCGCGTGCTTGAAGACGTCGGCGAAGTTGCCGGCGTGAAAGAGATGCCGGTAGGCGAGCATGCTTTCGTGAGGTTGGGAGATCGGGAGAGCGTGCGATCGAGAAATATTCCCACTTACACTCTTACGCGCTCACGATCTCCTGGCATTTCACAGCTTGTTGTACTTGGTTGCGCGGCCGCGGGATTTTTCGACGGGGTATTTCTTGGCATTCAGCGCGAGCTTTCTCTCCGCCGCTGCCGCAAGATCGATATCGAGCTTGTCGCACAGCCGCACCAGGAAGAGCAGCACGTCGGCGCACTCGAGCGCCACCTCATCGCGCGTCGTCTGCGACAGATTTCGAGCCTGCTCGAAGCTCAACCACTGGAAATGCTCGACGAGTTCGCCGGCTTCGCCCGCGAGCGCCATCGCGAGATTCTTGGGATTATGAAACTGGTCCCAGTCGCGTTCGGCGGCGAATGCGGCGAGCCGCTCGCGCAGCAGCTCCAGGCTGTCCGTGTTTTTCGTCATGCTCGTGCCCTTCCTGTACGCTTTCAGTCAGGCGCCATTGTATACTGCACCCGCAGCCCTCCGGCGCAGACCGATCGGCATGGGGCGAGCGTGGATGCAAACAACATTACCGAGGCACAAGAAGCCCGGGCGCAGGCGGATTCCGCTGACCTGATCCTGCGCGCGGTAGCGTTCGCGGCGCACAAGCACCGCGACCAGCGCCGCAAGGACAAGGACGCCTCACCCTACATCAATCATCCCATTCAGCTGGCAACGGTGTTGTGGGAAGAGGGCGGCGTGCGCGATCCGAAGGTGATCGCCGCGGCGCTCTTGCACGATACCCTGGAAGACACCGAAACCACATGGCAGGAGCTGCGCGGCGTCTTCGGCGAGGAAATCGCCGACGTGGTGCTGGAAGTGACCGACACCAAGTGGATCAAGAAGGCTGTGCGCAAGCGCCTCCAGGTCGCGCGCGCCGCGCATTCGAGCGACAACGCCAAGCTGGTGAAGCTCGCCGACAAGATCTGCAATCTGCGCGATGTTGCCGCGCACCCGCCGGCGGGCTGGTCGCTGGAGCGCAAGCAGCAGTATTTCGACTGGGCGAAGGAAGTGGTGGATCAGTTGCGCGGCACCCATCCCGAGCTGGAGCGGCGGTTTGACGAGGTGTATACGCTGAAACCTTGAGTGTCTTCGTTCCCTGCTTCTTACGCCCCGGATTTCATTTCATTCCATCCGGGCTACGTCTGTCCGCTGGTCCTGGTCCGGCCCATGATCCAGGCCGGAACCAGCGCCAGCGTGAAGACGACGGCGACGATGAGAAAACTGTCGCGGAAACCCATCGTATACGCCTGGGCATGGACCACCCGTCCCAGAAAGTGCAGGGCGCCCGCCATTTGCAGGTCCTGGGGCACGCCCGCCTGCGCCAGGAGGCCCTGCATCGTGCGCAGCAGTTCCAGCGTGGCGCTGTTGGAGGCGGTCTGCAGACTCGTCAGCGTGTCGCTGTAAAAGAATGTCCGGCGGTCGAGCGCGACGGACAGGAGGTTGACGCCGAACGCCCCGCCGAGCTGACGCGCAAAGTTGATCATCCCCGCGCCTTGCCCGAGTAATTCCGGTCGCAGCGCACGCAGTGCGGAGACGTTGAGCGAGGGCTTGATGAGGCCCAGTCCAATGCGCGAGATGATGACGCACCAGGCGACGGTCCAGAACGAGGTATTGGCGTCCACGCTCGCGAGCCAATAGGAAGAAACACCGAAACAGAGCAGGCCCGCGATGATGAGTCCGCGCGCGGAAAGCCGGTCGCTCAGATAT
>JACQOK010000214.1 GCA_016202565.1 Betaproteobacteria bacterium
AGCAGGCAACGGTCCGCATCGGCCGTAATGACCAGGTGCCCGCCGCAGCGCTCGAGCAGCGCCTCGCGGTGGCGTGCCGGCACCGCGAGCCTGCCCTTGCTGTCCAGATTGAGTTGCGCGATGCCCCGAAACACGAGTCCCTCTTCGCTCGCGAGAAACCGTGCAGCCCAACTATTGGGCAAATGCCGCGTTTTCTCCCACTTTCTACCACTTCTACCCACTATATTTAAAATCGTTCAGGCGGTCAAGGGAACCGGTTGGATTTTCTTTTTATGCGACAAAGACTTATGTGGGAAAATTCAGGCGTGCTTTCAGCTTGTCTCACAAGCTTAATTAAATCGTTAAAACAGTGTGATAAGCCTTGAATCCAAAGTAAAACCTTAAGAGCTTCCTGGCGTAGGGTTGGGAAAAACAGTGGAAAAGCAGGTGTTGCGGTACTGCAACAAGCGGAACTGCACGAGTTCGGCCGATTTAACGCGAACAAGAAGAAGCTGGCCGATAAGCCGGGTTCTGTGCGGAGCTTGGCAGCCCCTGACAGCCATTCCTCTAGGCCTTGAATTGCTCCAAGGCTCAAGCCACCTACCCGCAAGCTCGGCGGGTCGCGTCGTCGCTTGCCTACTTGGTGTTGCTCCGGGTGGAGGTTGCCGCGTTTCACCCTTGGCGCTTGCGCGCCAAGACTCGTCTCTGTGGCCCTGTTCCTCGCCTCACGGCGGACGGTCGTTAACCGTCACCCTACCCTTTGGAGCCCGGACTTTCCTCTCCGTATCCGAGGATACGCAGTGGCTGTCTGGCCAGCTTCAAGGGTGTATTCTACCAGCGTACGGATCTGGCCGGCCCCGTGCGCGATGCCGGATCGCCGAACTCGGCGCCGCGCGACGGATTTCTAAAGAAACATGGAGGGGGCGCCTCGCCCCCCCGCAGCCGCGGGAGAAGCGCATGCTGACCAAACGCAGACTGTACTTCCTGCTTCCCGATGTGGAGAGCGCGCGCAACATGCTGAACGAAATGCTGCTTGCGCGCATCGAAGAACGGCGCATTCATTTTCTCGCAAAGCGCGGCAGTCTCCCGCCCGAATTGCCCGAAGCCAGCGTACTGCAGAAGACGGATATCGTGCACGGCGCGCAGCTGGGCATCGTGATCGGCGGCGTTGCCGGCACACTGGGCGGGCTGTTGGTCGTGTTTTTCCCGCCCGGAGGCGTGTCTCTGCAATTGGTCACCGTGTTGATCGCTGCACTGCTCGGCGCGTTGTTTGGCGCATGGGTCTCGAGCATGGCGGCAAGCGCGGTGCCGAACTCGCAGCTCGTGCGATTCCAGGACGACATCGATCGGGGAAAGGTGCTGATGATGGTCGACGTGCCGATGCGCCGCATAGCCGAGATTTCCGAGCTCGTCCGGCGTCGGCACCCCGAAGCGATATCCAGCGGATTTGAGCCGACGGTGGTCTTCCCGTAATTCTTCGTCGCCGCGGCCGGCTTGGCCGCGGGCGCGGTGCACGTCCATGACCGCTCAGGGGTGTGCTTGCGCGTTGAGCGCGCGTGCCGCCGCGAGCACCCGCTGCAGATTGTGGTCGTGCACGCCGAGTTCTCTCAGATGCGCGACGGTGCGCGCGAGATACTCGAGATTGGCGCCGCGCGCCCCGCAGCAGTTGGCCACGCGTTCCGCCGTTTGGCGGATGGACAGTCCTCCCGCGTAGCCCGTTTGCTTCGGATCGGCGATGAACGCAAGCGCGCAGACCTCCGTGTCCGGCAGGCGGGCACGCAGGAATCGCGGCCGGTACACGCGCCGCCGCATCTCGCGCGCCCATAGCGCCTCCAAAGCCGGTCCCCTGTCCGCGCGCGCCACGAGAAACGCAATGCCGCGGCAGGCACCGCCGCGATCCAATCCCAGTACCAGCCCCGGGCGTTTGGGTGTACCGCGCCAGCGGTGCGAGAAGATGCATAACGCGCGGTGATATCCATAGATCAGCGCCGGCGCCCACTGCACGTATGGGAAGTCCGGATCCCACATGAGGGATCCGTAGCCGAAAATCCAGAGATCGCCGGGAGGCAACGCGAGTTCCGACGGATGCGGGGCACGTGCGGACGGCATGGCAGCGGGGGCGTTCCTCACCCGTTTCAAACGCGCAAGCGTACGCGGCGGCTTACACCATCCGCCATCGCACAAACTCGCCCGCGCGGAACGGAACAAGCCGGTCGGCGCCGAAGGCGACTTCCGCTGGCGCACGCCATGCCTCCTCGATAAGGGCGATCGTGCCGGTGTTGCGGGGCAGCCCGTAGAATTCGGCGCCGAAACGGCTGGCAAAGTGCTCGAGGCGCTCGAGCGCGCCGGCCGCGGCGAAGACCTCCGCATAGAGCTCGATGCCGGCATGGGCAGTATAAATGCCGGCGCAACCGCAATCCGTTTCCTTGGCATGGCGCGCGTGCGGCGCGCTGTCGGTGCCCAGGAAGAACTTCGGATTGCCGCTCACCGCCGCTTCGATCAGCGCCTGCCGATGCTCTTCGCGCTTCAGTACCGGCAGGCAGTAATGATGGGGACGCATGCCGCCCGCGAACAACGCGTTGCGATTGAGAAGCAGATGGTGCGCGGTGATGGTGGCGCCCACCCGCTGTGGCGCGTCGCGCACGAACCGCACAGCTTCGCGCGTGGTGATATGCTCGACCACTATCCGCAGATTTGAAAAATGCTCGACGAGCGGCGCGAGCACCCGCTCCAGAAACGTCTTCTCGCGATCGAATATGTCGACAGCAGGATCGGTGACCTCACCGTGCACCAGAAGCGGCACGCCGCAGGTTTCCATCGTCTGGAGCACGCTGTAACACTTCCTGAGATCGGTCACCCCCAAGTCTGAATGGGTGGTCGCGCCGGCCGGGTAGTATTTGACGGCATGCACCGCCCCGCTCGCCTTCGCCCTGGCGATCTCTTCGGGCCGCGTGTTGTCGGTCAAATAGAGCGTCATCAACGGCTCGAAGGCAACGCCGCTCGGCAGCGCCGCGCGGATGCGGTCGCGATAGCGGATCGCCAGTTCGGTGGTGGTCACCGGCGGCTTCAGGTTGGGCATCACGATTGCGCGCGCAAAGCGCCGCGCGCTGTCCGGGAGCACTGCGCTCATATGCGCACCATCACGCAGATGCAGATGCCAGTCGTCGGGTTGGGTGATGGTGATCTTGTTCATATCCCGTAGAGTGAACGATAAGCGATAAACGGCAGGCGGCAAGCGGTCTCAAGCGTGACTGGTCTTTCTCACTGTTCACCGCTCGCTGCTTGCTGCTCACCTTTGATCTTGAGCGCAAGCTGATAAAGCTCGTTTCTCTTCGCTCCGGTAATCCTTGTCGCAAGCGCGACCGCCTGCTTCAGCGGCAGCTCGGCCAGCAGGACTTCCAGCGCCCGTTGTGCTTCCGCGCCGTCCGCAGCGCCTGGGAATGCACCTTCAACGATCAGCACAAATTCTCCCTTGCGCCGGTGGTCGTCCGCGTTCAGCCAGTCTACCGCCTCGGCCAGCGGGCACGCATGGATGGTCTCGAATAATTTCGTCAGCTCGCGCGCGATGACGATGCGGCGTGCCGCCCCCAGCGCAGCGCGCATGTCGGCGACGCTGTCGGCCACGCGGTGCGGCGCCTCAAAAAAAACCAGCGTGAACGGATACGCGGCGAGCCGGGCAAGCTCGCGCCGGCGCTCCGCGGCGCGCGCGGGCAGAAACCCGTAAAACAGGAAATGCGAAACGGCGATCCCGGCCGCCGACAACGCGGCGACCACCGCACTGGCGCCCGGCACCGGCGTCACCGTGTAGCCGACGGCGCGCGCAGCGGCCGTGAGCTGGGCGCCCGGATCGGAAATCCCGGGCGTGCCGGCATCGCTCACCAGCGCCACCGAATCGCCCTGCTCCAGCAGCGCCAGCACGGCGCGTTTTTCGTTGTGCTCGTGGAGCGCGGTGAGCTTTGCGCCGATGCCGTAGTGATTGAGCAGCTTCGCCGTGACGCGGGTGTCCTCCGCAGCAACCACCGCGACCTGCTTCAGCACATCGAGCGCACGCAGGCTGATATCGCGCAAGTTCCCAATCGGGGTGGCAACTACATATAATGTTCCTTTCGGTTTCCCGTCGGTCTTGCGATGCGCTGCGGCGTGCTCCATCGTTGGTCGATCGTCTGGTCGCTTACGGCGCTACTATACGGAGGTGCAGCCGCCTTCGCCAGCGAAGGCGGCCCGGGCGTGGCGAGCGCCGCCCCGCGTCCGGACATTCCGGCTGCCGTTCCACTCGATCCTACCCCGACGATCGCCCATATCGCCCTCCTGGTGCCGGCGAGCTCGAGCGCGCTCGGTCATGCCGCTGAAGCCGTGAGGCAAGGTTTTGTGGCGGCCGCGAAGACTCAAGGTGGCGCGCCGCTGCCGATCCGCGTTTATGCCGTCGCCGACGACAGCGAAAGTGTCGTGTCCCATTACCGCGGGGCGCTTGCTGCGGGCGCGCGTCTTGTCATCGGGCCGCTTACGCGCAGCGGCGTGACTGCGCTCGCGTCAAGCAAGCTCGTCGGCGTTCCCACGCTTGCGCTCAACGTCCCGGATCGCGCGGTCTCCCTGCCGCCCAATCTGTACCTGCTGAGCCTGCACGTCGAAGCCGAGGTGCGCCAGGTCGCGCAACTTGCCGTGAAAGAAGGCCGGCTCAACGCGTTCACGATCATCGGCGAGACGCCGCTGCTGCGCCGCATCCACCAGGCTTTCGTTGAGGAGTTCTCCCGGCTCGGCGGCAAGATCATCGCGGAGTACGGATTTACGTCCGATGCGGCCGGGCTCACCCGTATCCGACAGGCGGTCGGGCTCGAGATGGCCGACATGGCCTTTCTCGCGCTCGATTTTCCGCGGGCACGGGTCGTGCGACCCTATCTCGGCGCGCTGGCGCTCTATGCCACTTCCCAGGTCCATCCCGGCCGGGCCGGACCGCTCGCCGGGTTCGACCTCGCCGACGTACGTTTTCTCGACATGCCGTGGCTGCTGCAGCCTGACCATCCGGCGGTGATGGTATATCCGCGCCAGGATTTCCGCGATGCGCTCGACCTCGAGCGCCTCTATGCGCTCGGTATCGACGCCTTCCGCATCGGGTCGGCACTCCTGCAGGGCCAGGCTGCTCTGCCGCTCGATGGGGTCACCGGGCATTTGAGCCTTGGCCGCGATCATCAATTCGTGCGGGAACTCACGGGCGCGCAGTTTGCCGACGGGAAACTGCTGATCTTCGCCGGCAAGCAATGAACCGCCGGGGCGAAGCCGCCGAATTGCTTGCTGCCGCATTCCTGCGCGCGCGGGGACTCGCCATTACCGAACGCAATTATCGCTGTCGCTTCGGCGAAATAGACCTCATTGCGCGCGAGGGGAGGACGATCGTATTCGTCGAGGTGCGCCAGCGCCGGTCGGAGGCTTTCGGCGGCGCGGCGGAGAGCATCACCGCCGCCAAACGCATGCGGCTCGTGGCGGCAGCGCGCCACTATCTCGCTCGCAACCGCGGCGTGCCGCCGTGCCGTTTTGATGCAGTGCTGATCCGTGGCGAGCCGCCGCGCATTGAATGGATCAGGAATGCGTTTGGAGAATGAGCGCGCTACTGTACAATAGCGCCGGGCCTTTGAAGGCATACCCATGGACCTGATCAGCCGCATCAGCGAGAATTTTTCCGAAAGCGCTCATCTCAAGCTGCAGAGCATGGACGCGCTCGCGGGGCCGATCGCGGCCGCCGCAAAGCGCATGGTGCAATGCCTGAACAGTGACGGGAAAATACTCGCCTGCGGCAACGGCGGCTCGGCCGCCGACTGCCAGCACTTTTCGGCGGAACTTCTGAATCGTTTTGAAATGGAGCGCCCCGGGCTCGCCGCCATCGCCCTCACCACTGACTCCTCGACGCTCACTTCGATCGCCAACGACTACGATTACGAGCAGGTATTTTCGAAGCAGATTCGCGCGCTCGGAAACGTGAAGGACCTGCTCGTCGCCATTTCGACCAGTGGCAATTCGCGCAACGTTCTGGCGGCGGTGCACGCGGCGCATGAATGCCAGATGGGGGTGATCGCGCTCACCGGCAGAAACGGCGGCAAGCTCGGCGAAATCCTGCAGCCCTCCGACATCCACATCTGCGTGCCCGCCACCAGCACGGCGCGCATTCAGGAAGTACACCTGCTTGCCTTGCACTGCCTTTGCGACGCCATTGATTGTCTGCTACTGGGAGTTGAATAAATGCACCGGCTCTTCCTTGTCTTTCTGCTCGCCGTCCCCTTCATCAACGGTTGCGCGCCGCTCGTGGTCGGCGGCGCTGCGGCCACCGGCGTGGTGGTTGCTGAAGATCGGCGCACGGTGGGAACCATGACCGAGGACCAGACCATCGAATTCAAGGCATCGAGCCGCATCGACGATAAGGCCAAGGGCGCGCACGTGAGCGTGACGAGCTACAACCGCATGGTGCTGCTAACCGGCGAGGTGCCCGACGCGGCGGCGAAAGCCACCGCCGAGAAGATCGCGCAGGCGGTGGACAACGTGCGAGGCGTGTTCAACGAATTGCAGGTCGCCGCCAACAGCGCGTTGTCGGCGCGGGCCAACGACGCCTACATCACCTCTCTCGTGAAAGCGCGCTTTGTCGACGCGCAGCGCTTCAGTCCCGTTCACGTCAAGGTCGTCACCGAAGCGAGCGTGGTCTACCTGATGGGCCTGGTGATGCGCAAGGAAGCCGACGCAGCCACCGAGGTCGCACGGACCACGCGCGGCGTCCACCGGGTCGTGCGCGTGTTCGAGTATCTCGATTAAGTGAGTGAGCAGCAAGCGGTGAGCGGTAGGCGGCTTAAGGCAGGTGGCGAGCGTCGGCTTACTGCCCACTGCTGACCGCTTACCTGACGTAAGCATTCATGTGTTCCGCCCCGGACTTCGAGAGCAAGATCTGTCCGCGCGAGGCGCTCCCCGCCCGCCTGGAAACGCTCGCGCGCCCGCTGGTTTTCACCAACGGGGTGTTCGATATCCTGCACCGCGGCCACGTGACCTATCTCTCCCGCGCGCGCGCGCTGGGCCGCAGCCTCATCGTCGCGGTCAATTCCGACGCGTCCACGCGGCGCCTCGGCAAAGGGCCAGACCGTCCGCTCAACCCGCTCGATGACCGGCTCGCCGTCATTGCTGCGCTGGGCGCGGTCAGCCTCGTGACCTGGTTCGAGGAGGATACCCCGCTCGGGCTGATCATCGCAGTCCGGCCCGATATACTGGTCAAAGGCGGCGACTGGAAACTGGAATCGATCGCCGGGGCGAGAGAAGTCTTGAGCTGGGGCGGCACCGTGCATTCCATCCCGTTCGAACACTCGCGTTCGACGACCGCGCTGGTCGAAAAGCTCAAGCGCCCAAGACAGGATTAACGCTACGCGCCCGCCGGCGGACAGGTGACAGCCTTGATCTGAGTGCCCGGAAACTCGCGCTGCAGCTGGGCGAGTTTGGCGATGGTTGCTTCGTTCGGCTCACGCACGAAGTAGGCGACTTGCCTGAGAAAGTTCTCACGCCTCCCGGCAACCGCCGATTGCACCCCTTTGGCGCGCAGCGCTTCGAGAAAGCTCCTGGCCGCCTCCTCGCTCTTGAAGATGCCGAGCGAAATCGCGTTGCGCCACGGTGTGGCATCCTGAACCACGAAGAATTCCGTTATGCCTGACGCCGACAGCTGCCCGATGCTCCGGTCCAGCTGAGACTTGGTCTTTACCGGCGGCAGGTAGACCCAGTAGCCGCCGGCGTCGGTTACCGTGCGCTGCACCAAGGCCTCGGGCAGACCGAGCGTAGCGAGCGCGGCGTCCGCCCGCGCCACGTCGGGACCCGCCAGCGTGCCCCATTCGACGCACGCCGCGGGCGCCGCGGTTGCCATGCGCGCGCCAGGCAGCTGTCCTCCGGCCGCAGCAGCGCCATCACCGGTCTTGATCACCCGGATCTTCTCGGGACTGATCTGCAGCGACGGAATCTGGCTATCCGCACCACCGTGCTCGCGCGCCATGAGGAGGTAGGCAGGAAACGCCAGGTTGATCAGCACGAGCAGCAGGAAAACGGTTCTCATGATTTCAGATGGTACGCGGTAAGCGGTGAGCGCACTTCTCAGCCGGATTGGTCGAGCGCGATGCACACCAGCCCCTCCAATACCAGATTATCCACGACCTCGAAGCGCGCGTTAAGCCGCGGCGCAAGCAACGGCGCCGCGCCGCCCGTGAGTACGATGAGCGAAGCGGTCTGCCCGGTTTCCGCCATGAACCGCAGCATGCATTCGATGCTCCCCGCCAGCGCGTTGATGGCGCCGCTCATGATCGCGTCCGCGGTGCAATCGGGGAAATAGGTGAACCGCCCTTCCTGAAGCTTGAGTTGAGCGGTGTTGTCGGCGAGTGCCGCGCGCATCAGGTCAACGCCGGGCACGATGAACCCGCCCAGGAACACGCCTTCACCGGAGAGCGCGTCGACCGTCATCGTGGTGCCGGCGTTGGCCACCACGCACGGACCGCTGAACAGATGCCAGGCCCCGATCAATGCCGCCCAACGATCGGAACCGAGCTGCGCCGGGTCGCCGTATCCGCTTCTGACGCCGCACTGGTGCGCTGCGCTTTTTATCCACTGCGGTTCGACGTGAAAGGGGGCAAGCGCCGCAGCGATTCGTTCCCGCACGGCGCTTCCGGCGACGTTGGAGACGAGAATCCTGTCGGGCGCCGCCACGCTCGCGAGCGCCGCGCCAAGCTTGTCGGCTTCCGCGCTGGGCACCGACGATTGCCGCACCCAGCGCCGGCCCTCCGCCCAGCCCCATTTGATGCGGGTGTTGCCGGCGTCGATCGCGAGTACGTTCATGCGCCCGCCTTGACCTTGTCCGTGGCGCACGCCGCGGGACGCAAGCTGATTTCCCCGCTGTGGTAACGCCGCACTCCGGCGCGCGTGGCCACGAGCAGCGCGCCGTCCTCGCCCACGCCGCGCGCCACGCCGCTCTCGCGGCGCCCGTCGGGCAGGATCATGCTCACGCGCTCGTCCTGATACGCGTGGTGCCGCTGCCACTCGGCGCGCAGCGGCGCAAATCCCCCGCGCGCAAACGCTTCCAGCACGGAATGCAGCTCGGTGAGCAGCAGCGCCAGCACGACGTTGCGATCGAGCATCCGGCCGCACGCGCTTTCCAGGTCGGCCGCCGCCTGATCGATACGGCTGCGCACCGCCTCTGACAGGCGCACGTTGACACCGATGCCGATCACGGCGCAACCCGGTCCGAGCGCGTCGCCCTGCATCTCGATCAGAATGCCGGCGAGCTTGCGACCACGCCATACGACGTCGTTGGGCCATTTGAGACCGGCGTCGGCGACGCCGAGCGTTTGCAGCCCACGGGCGAGCGCGACGCCGGCCGCGAGGCTCAAGCCCGACAGAAATCCGGCCCCGTGTGCAAACCGCCACACCATCGAAAAGGTCAGCCCGCCGCCGATGCCGGCATGCCAGGCACGTCCCTGCCTGCCGCGTCCCGCCGTCTGCCATTCGGCGGCAATCACCGTTGCGCTCGGCGCGCCCGCCTGGGCGCGCTGCAGCGCGAGCGTGTTGGTCGACTCGACGCTGTTCAGGATTTCCAGCGTAACGCACGCCGCCCGGCGTCCCAGGTGACGCCTCACTTCGGCCGGATCGAGCAACGACAGCGGCTGCTGCAGGCGGTAGCCGCGACCGTGGACTCGGTAGACTTCGAGTCCCGCCGCAGTGAGCTCACGCACCGCGTGCCACACGGCGGCCCGCGATACGCCCAGGCTCTTTGCCAGAGCTTCTCCCGAGCAAAAATCGCCGGCCGCCAGCAGCTTCAGGACGCGGTGTGAGAGAGGCTTCATGGTGCGATAGCATAGCCGACAAACCCGCAACGAGGCATTCAAGCGCTGCGCCAGAGCACCAGGGAGGTCATGTGCGGGGCGCGCCCCGCAGGCTTCACGTGCGCGGCTTACGCACGAAATAGCCGTTCCGGCCCGCCGCTTTGGCCCGGTACATGGCCCGGTCGGCACGCTTCAGCAGGCCCCGCGATTCAGGGATATCGGCGTCCTGCGGATACAAACTGATGCCGACGCTCAAGCTCACGCGCGGGCTGCTGCCCGCCAGCTCGTAAAGTCCACTGCACGCCGCAAGCAGTTTCTCCACCATTTTCGCCGCGACCCTGGCATCGACGACGTTTTCCAGAATGGCGGCGAACTCATCCCCGCCGAGGCGCGCAACGGTATCGATCTTGCGCAGGGACCGCCGCAGGCGCACACCGACTTGGCGCAGCAGTTCGTCTCCAGCGTCGTGTCCCAGAGTATCGTTGACGCGCTTGAAATGATCGATATCGATCAGCAGCACGGCGAATCCACCGCCGTTGCGCTGCGCGAGGGCACAAGCCCGCGCCAGCCTGTCGTTGAAGAGGTTGCGGTTAAGCAGGCCGGTCAGGCTGTCGTAAAAGGCGAGATTGCTCAGCGTCTCGGCACGCTTGAGCGCGCTGATATCCTGCAGAAAGTGGATGAAGTGGGTGAGGGTGCCCGCTGCATCGTGCAGCGGATGGATCGATTCCAGGACATCGCGCAGTTCGCCCTGTGCCGTCCGCCACCGGGTTTCGCCCTGCCAGGACTCGCCCGCGAGCAAGCGCTGCCTGATGCGCTCGCCCACTGCAGCGTCTGCTGGTGGTCTAAACGGCCCCAAACCGCCATCC
Source organism: Betaproteobacteria bacterium (assembly GCA_016202565.1). GTDB lineage: Bacteria > Pseudomonadota > Gammaproteobacteria > Burkholderiales > SG8-41 > DSOT01. The sequence goes on from JACQOK010000214.1 coordinate 10,670, forward strand.
GGGAGCTGGGTCGCGCTCAACCCGAGCAACCGGCGCAAGCAGGGATTTATGTATTCGATCGTTCCGTCCGTCAGCGTAACGGCTACGCCAGCGGAGATCTGCTCGATCACTTTGGAGAGATTATGGTTTTGCCAGCTCATCAGGGCTCGGGTTGCCCGGTAACCGACCGGACCTCGCCATGCAAACGTCAACCACGATGCTACTAGTGGTTATAATTTATAGCAACTGACGGTAACCGCTTCCCGTCATGCTTGGTGCTATTTTTCCACGCATGACTCTCGCGGACGAAAAACAGAGTTTCAGCAAGCGGCTCAGGGAGGCGATGCGGAGGATGCACCTGGATACCGGCAGCCCCACCCACATCGCCCGCGAATTCAACCTGCGCTTTCACGGCGACCCGGTAACGACGCAGGCGGTGAGGAAATGGCTCACCGCGAAATCGCTTCCGTCACAGGACAAGATACGCGTGCTCGCGCTGTGGCTCGACGTCCCGGCGCAGTGGTTGAGATACGGCGAAGGCGAGCGCAAGGAGGACAGGGCGCACCCGGGCGCGCGGCAGGATGCTGCGCCGTACAAGGCCGATCTCAACTGGGCCGCGAAGAAATTCGACCAGCTGAACGAACCCCACAAAAGAATGGTGCTTGAAATGGTGCACGCGCTGCTGCGACTCGAAGGCAAGCAATAGCTTAGGCCGCGTTGCACTCTCCATCGCTGGACGAAGCGCAGAGCGCGGCCACACAATAGCAGGAAACCCCGCTGGCGCGCCCCCGATACCGGACAGGCCCGGATGCAGGAACGGTATCGGCTAAAATACCGTTTTGCCCGGAGTTTAGAACCTATCTCAATAATAGGCACGTGTGCGACGGAGGCGATGTGGGATGCAGTTCTAGGA
>JACQOK010000252.1 GCA_016202565.1 Betaproteobacteria bacterium
CGCGTTCGTGCTGCCGAGCGACAGGTTGACGATCACGACGCCCTTTGCCGCCGCGTCCTCCACCAGCGCCGCCATCCTGCGCATGTCCGGGCGCGGATAACGGTAGACCACCAGACGGCTCGATGGCGCTTCGGCGATCAGCACGCCCGCGGTCTGGGTGCCGTGGCGCTGGGGCAAAAACGGCGACCTGGCGGGGTTGCTGTCAAAGGGACGCGGGTCCATGTCCCAGTAGTCGAACCCGAGCAGCCCGCCGTCCGCGCCGCGGGCCATGCGCCGGCGCACCGCATCCAGCAGGTAGTTGACCCCCGAATCCACCAGCGCCACCAGCACCCCTTCCCCGGTTCCGCCTTCGGGCACCGGCGGATTCAGCGGCTCGCGCACTTCAACCCGGGTGAGAGACGCATCGGTGCCCTCGATAAACACCGGCGCGCCCGGACCTTCGTAGACCAGGCGGCGCCCCGCGACGATTCGGCACTCACTGTCGGCGAATACCATCCACTCCGGCCTGTGGGCACGCTCGGCCGGCGCGTGATAGATGATGACCACGCGGCGCAGCCCGCCGCCGGGGGCGAAGCGCTCGACGATAATGCGCGCGCCGTCGCTGAGTTCGTAACCAGTGCGGGTACCCACATCCCGCCCCTGGATTTTCATGGGTTCGATGTCGAGCTGAATTGCGCCGCCGAGCGCGCTGCTGATCGCCGCACCGTCGCCGCCGGAGTCGGTACACGTGGCGGTGGCCGCGGCCTTCAACTGCGCTTTGACGTTCTGTTCGGCCGCAAGCGCCGCGGATACCGGTGATACGGCCGCCACGCTCAGGGAGACCAGGGCGATCCGAAGTGCCGGAACGAGGAGGCGAGCCCGCAACCAGGGCCGGGCGCTAAGCCTCAAACCCCGTCGCCCGCAGCGCAAACGGTTATGTTCCATATTCCGCGCTCGACAATCGCGAGGACAAATTATCAGACTCAAGGTGGCGGCTGTGGGGTCACGTAGAGCCCGAACCAGATCGACCATATGCCGAGGGCGATGAGCACGATCCCCGTCCAGCGCGGCACGCGCCGGCTCAGCCCCGCAAGCCAGTCGAGCGCCCGCCGGGCGCGGGGGAAAAGGACCGCCGCGACGAGCGGCAGCGACAGCGCGAGCCCGAAGAGTCCAAGCGATACGAAACCCCGGGCGAGCGTGCCGCCCGACACGCCCTCGGCGGCAGCGACACCGAGCAGTGCGAAGAGAAGCGGCGCGGAACAAGCGGGAATGTTGAGCCCGAAGAGCAGACCCAGTCCGGCGGAACTGCGCACGTCACCCATTCGTGCCAGGCTGAGACCAACCGCCTTCATGAGAAAACTCGCCCGGTGAGTAAGCAGCAACAGGCCGATTGCAATATAGATCGTGCCGAGTCCCGCCCACATCGCTTTCTGGAAGCCGATGAAAGCCGATCCCACAAGCGCCGCGAGAACGCCGAGAATTCCGGTGAAGATTCCGCGCGCCACGGTGAACGCGCCGACCTGCCAGAGCTTGACCGCCGCGGACCTGCTTTCCATTACCTTGATGAAGACCAGCGTCGACCCGATCGAACAGGGCTCGATGAAACCGACGAGACCGAGCCCGATTGGCAACAGGATTGCTGCGATAAGCGGATCGGTCATGTGGTGGACGCGACCTTGTAGCCGCCCTTCTCGATGGCGGCCACGAGCTTTTTCTCGTCAATCACCGCCGGATCGTAAAGCACGCGGGCGCGGCCTTCGCTGAATCAAGTAAAAGAGCATAAACCCTGGACCCTACTACGGGGTCAAGGGGCAACTATTCACCCGGTCGCTTGATGAGGTTACCCCGCAGCGAAGAAAACACGACAGCGGCACGGCCGCCGCGCTCGACGAGGAGTTCGTGCTGCGCGAGGGGGGATGTCGCCCGCGATCCGACGCCGCATCGCCTATTTCGCGCCAGGGCGTGGCGCGCTCGCGAGCGTTGCGTTGAAATCGACCTTGACCTCGGCGCCGAGCCACCTGGTGTCGGACCACTCGCCGGTGCCGATTCCGTACTGGAGCCGGTCGAGGGTGAGCGATCCTGACACGACCGGCTCGCGACCTGTCTCCCGCAGCCGGAACGCGATATCCACTTCACGCCGCGTGCCCTTGATCTGAAGCGTGCCCCGAGCACGCTGGACGTCACCGCGCGCTTCCACGGACCGGCTGGAGAATGTGATGCGCGGATGCTCGCCGACGGAGAAGAATTCTCTTTCCTTCAGCGCCGCATCGATCTCGGGAAGGCCGCTGTCGACCGATGCGGGCTCGAGCCAAACGTCGATGCGCTCGACCCGGCTTTGCGTGATGCAGAATTCACCGCCGAAGCGCCGGAAAATGCCGCGAAACGGCGAACCAGCCTGTTTCAACTCGAAGGAGACGCGCCCGGCCGCGGAATGCACTGCGTAGCACTCTCCACCAGCGGCGGGCAGCGCAACGAACGCGAGCAGGAGCGCGAGCAGTCGCGGCATCAGCCCTTCCTGCGCGGCTTCCACGGCAGCATGCGGTGCATGATGCCGTCCCTGCGCACCAACGCGTGCCGCAGCGCCCCGCCGACGTGCGCCACGAGAAGCAGAGCGATCAACGCGACGAGCCCGATGTGCAGCGCCTTGAACAGATCGGCGAGGTCACGATCCTTTGCCACGAGGTCCGGCACCTGGAACAGGCCGAACCAGTTGACCGAAAGGCCTGCCGCCGACGCGTAATGCCAGCCGGCGAGCGGCGCAAGCAGAAGCAGGACATAGAGCAGCCGGTGCGTCGCAACCGCCGCACGGCGTTCCCAATGCGGCATCGCCGCCGGCAACGCGGGCGGCGGATTCGCCGCGCGCCATGCGAGCCGCAGCAGCACGAGCGCGAGAATGCCCAGTCCGAGCGACTTGTGATACGAGAGCCACTGCAGCCGGGCGAGGCTCACCGGAAGGTTCGCCGCGTAAACGCCGATGCCGAATTGCGCAAACACCAGCACGGCAACGAGCCAATGGAACGCCTGCGCTATGATACCGTAGGACTCGAGCGAGTTCCTGAAGTGCGCCATGGAGAATTCATCGCGATGCTAGCACGCTTTCTCATCCCTCAGACACGCGCACTCGCCTCGTTATTCCCGCTGCTGCTGGTTGCGGCCTGCCAGGTGCCGCCGCCCGCGGAGACCGCGGTGCTCGCCGAGCCGGTGCCGGCCGAGGTGAACGTCGCCGCGGACGCACCGCGCTATGCAGTCGATACCGGGGCGTCCGAAATCCGCCTGCTGGTATACCGCGACGGCCCGCTCGCCCGTTTCGGCCACAATCACGTCATCGCCGGCCGCGTGCGGGGCGAGGTGCGCGCAGGCGACTCTGCGGCGTCGAGCGGGTTCCGGCTTGAGATCCCGGTCGACTCGTTCGCAGTGGACCCGCCGGCGCTGCGCGCCGAGGAAGGCGCCGAGTTCGCCGCACAGGTCTCCGACGAGGCACGCGAGGAAACGAGCAGGAACATGCTCGGCGAGGCCGTGCTCGACGCGGCGACGCATCCGCTCATCCGGATCGAGTCGGTCGCGCTCACCGGCCCGCGTTGGAACCCCACGGTCACGGCGCGCGTGACTCTGCGCGGCGCAACGCGCGACCTGCGGTTTCCCGCGGCCGTGTTCCAGGGCGCAGACGCGATCGAGGTGATTGCCGGTTTCCGGCTGCGGCAGTCTGATTTCGGCATCAAGCCGTTCACGGCGCTCGGCGGCGGGCTGCTGGTGCGCGATGCGGTCGACGTCCGTCTCCGCCTCGCCGCGCGGCGCGACAATGAAGGCCCGCATATACCGCCTCTCAAATCCTCGCACTTTCGCGGTGCGATCACCCCTTAGATGCACCGGGAGCGCTCGCAGCCTGGCAAGAGGCCTGCGATCACGCTTGAGAACCCCAACAAGGACTGGCTTACCGCCGTGCGGGCCGGAGTCACTGGTACCGGTCTTGAATCGTAATCGGCCCCGGCTGGCCGCGCTCAGTGCCGTGCGAAGACGCTGGTCCTGCCGCGCTCGTCGAGAAGGTAAGTCGCGTACGGCTCGCGTTTTGACTGCTCCATGCCCGGCGACCCGCCGGGCATACCGGGCACGGCCAGCCCGAGCGCGTTCGGTTTTTCCACCAACAGGCGCTTGATGTCGGCCGCGGGAACATGACCCTCGATCACATAACCGTCCACGACGGCGGTGTGACAGGCGCCCAGTTTCTCGGGAACGCCAAAACGGCGGCGATGGCCACTCGTATCTTGGACATCGATCGGCTTCACCCGGAAGCCGTTGGCTCGCAGATGCTCGATCCACGAGCTGCAGCATCCTCAGGTGGGGCTCTTGTAGACCTCCACCGTGGATTGTCCGTAGGCGCTGCCGGTGAACAGGACGAGCGCCGTGGCGCCATACAGCACAGTGTTCAAGAGTTTTCGCATGAGTTTCTCCTTGCGGTTGTCGACAAATTCTGATTCATGCTCGTAACAAAGCGGTCCATTGGCCATGGTCTGACGTTGCGCGCCTTCCTGTTGACCCGATCTCCTCGCCGCTCATCCGATGGTGGAAAATATGGGGAACGTGTTGAGCAGCCATACCGCGAACACGGAGAGCCAGCCGGTGATCATGGCGACGCCCATGATGATCATGATCACACCGGCTGCGACCTGGAGCCAGCGGCCGACGCGTCCGAGGTCCTTGAGGCGTTTTGCGAACGCATCGGTGAAGGCTGCGCATGCGAGGAACGGCACTCCAAGTCCGGCCGCATATACGCCGAGCAGCGCGATGCCGCTGGAGACCGAGGCATTCACTGCGCTTACCGTGAGGATCGCTCCCAACACCGGGCCGATGCATGGGGTCCAGCCGAATCCGAACGCGAGCCCCAGCACATACGCCGCCAGAGGCCGGCCGCTTCCGACATGCGGATGGAGATGGAAATCGCGCTGGAACCACGAGACCCTCAGAAAGCCTGCCGTGAAGAGACCGAACACCACGACGATCGCGCCGCCCACGATGTTCGCCTCGTACCGGTAGCGGAGCAGCAGTTGCCCAAGCGCAGTGGCGCTTGCCCCCAGCGCCACGAATACGGTCGAAAATCCAAGCACGAAAGCAAAGCTCGCGCCGAGCGCGGCAAGCCGGGTCCGCACGTCCGCGGGATTTCGCACGTCGCGCAGCGAATAGCCGGCCATGTATGAGACATAACCGGGGACCAACGGCAGCACACAGGGCGACAGAAAAGAAATGACGCCGGCCGCGAAAGCCGTGAGCATCCCGAGGCTGGATATCTCGCTCATCGCAACATGCCTCGAACGCTTCCGATGCGCGTGCCGGAAGACAGTCCGCTCCGCCGGGGTGAAGCAAGACGCGGCATGGACGTAAGGGCTGGCACGTTCGATTCTCGCTTCAGTTCACTGGAGCGATTTCCGTGATCGCATACTGGCCTTTGGATTGTTCGGCCACTTTGAATTCTACTTTCTGGCCTGCTTTGAGCTTGGCGAGCCCCTGCTTGTCCTTGACAGCGAAGTCCATGGTCATGCCGGGCCACTTCAAGCTCGGGATCGGTCCGTGCGTGAGGTTGATCTTGCCCGCGTTCGCATCCACGCGATTGACGGTACCTTGTCCTTTATGCGCTTCGCCTTCGGCGGCGTGGATCGACCCACTCGCCAGTACCAGGAACGCGAATGCGGCAATGGTTGCAGTGATTCGTTTCATCGTCATCTCCTATTCTATGTCAACTTAAAAAAACGCTTCTCATGAGTCGGGTCGGGGCCAAAATTCCTCGGATGTCGCCTCCGACCGCGTGCGAACCAGGAACAACTTTTCGACCGGCATGACCGCAACGATTCCGTCTCCGGGCAAGCCGGTGTGAGCGGCGTCCATGATCGCCGCTGTGATGGTTTCCACCTTGTGGCTCCTGGTAAATATCTCGACTCTAACTTCCTCGACCATCCAGTTCCGGGCGAAGAAGTCGTGATATTCGCCGTAGCCTTTGACTTTCGAGACGTTAATGCGCTCCACCCCGATGTCCTGGAGCCGTTTCTCGACATCTTCCAGCCTGTCCCGGCGGATGATTGCAACGATCACTTTGATGTCCATGGGATCCTCCTCGATAGCTCTGTCATTCAACCCGCCGGATTCGGCTGCAAACGCGCTTTCATCTCGCCGCGGCGGATGTCAAATTCCTTGACCAGCGCATAGAGCGCAGGAATCACGATGAGCGTCAGGATCGTGGTGGAGATCATGCCCCCCACCATCGGCGCGGCGATGCGACGCATCACTTCCGAGCCAGTGCCGGTGCCCCACATGATCGGCAACAGACCGGCGGTGATGGCGAATACCGTCATCATCAGTGGCCGAACACGCAGCACCGTGCCTTGCATGACCGCCTCGTAGAGATCGGCGAGCGTGCAGTGTTGCCGTGCCGCATGGCGTTTCGCCATCATTGCAGTGCACGCCTGGTCGAGGTAGATCAGCATCACTACACCGGTCTCCGCGGCGACCCCTGCCAGCGCAATGAACCCCACGGCGACAGCGACGCTCATGTTGTAGTCGAGGAAGTACATGAGCCAGATTCCGCCCACCAGTGAAAACGGCACCGACAGCATCACGATCAACGTTTCCGTGAGCCGCCTGAAGTTGAGATACAACAACAAGAAAATCAGCAACCCGGTGACCGGCACAACGATCTTCATGCGCTCCTTCGCGCGTTCCAGGTACTCGAACTGGCCGCTCCAGGTGATGTAGTAGCCGGGGGGGAAGTTCACCTGCTCGCGCACCGCCCGCTGGGCGTCGGCGACATAGCCGCCGATGTCGCGGTCGCGGATGTCGACGAAGATGTACGCCGACAGCAGGGCGTTCTCGGTACGGATGCCCGGCGGCCCCTGCGTCAGCGTCACCTTGGCGACCTGACCCAGCGGAACCATCGCGCCGTTCATCGCCGGCACCAGGACCTGGGTTGCGATCGACTGCGGATCGTTGCGCAACTCGCGCGGGTAGCGCACGATGACCCCGAATCGCTCCCGTCCCTCGACCGTGGTGGTCACCATCTCGCCCCCCAGCGCGGTCATGACGACGTCCTGGAGGTCGCCGACCGCAAGGCCGTAGCGCGCAAGCGCCATGCGGTCGGGCTCGATGTTCAAGAAGTAGCCGCCGATGATGCGCTCGGCGTAGGCGCTGGTGGTGCCGGGCACGTTTTTCACCACCGCTTCGATCTGTTTCGCGAGGCGCTCCATCTCGCCCAGATCCTTGCCGAAGACCTTGATGCCGATCGGCGTGCGGATACCGGTAGAGAGCATGTCGATGCGCGCCCGGATCGGCATGGTCCAGGCATTGCTCACGCCGGGAATCTGCACCGCTTTGTCCATTTCGGCGATCAGCTTGTCCACCGTCATCCCGGGGCGCCACTCGCGTTCGGGTTTGAGGTTGATCACGGTTTCGAACATTTCCACGGGCGCGGGATCGGTCGCGCTGTTGGCGCGTCCGGCCTTGCCGAATACCGAGGCCACTTCGGGAAAGCTCTTGATGATCCGGTCCTGGAGCTGCATCGTCTCCGCCGCCTTCGTCACCGACATGCCGGGGAGGCTCGACGGCATGTACATCAAGGTGCCCTCGTTCAGAGTGGGCATGAATTCGGTGCCGAGCTTGAGCGCCGGGATTACTGTCAACCCCATCGCCACCACTGCAATGAAAAGCGTGAGCTTCTTCCATCGCATGATCCAGGCAATGACCGGGCGGTAGATCCAGATCAGGAACCGGCTCACGGGGTTCTTGTGTTCCGGCAGCACGCGCCCGCGGATGAAGAGCAGCATCAGCACCGGCACCAGCGTGATCGAAAGCGCCGCGGCGCCAGCCATGGCGAAGGTCTTAGTATAGGCGAGCGGGGCGAAGAGCCGCCCTTCCTGCGCTTCCAGCGTGAACACCGGGAGGAACGACACGGTGATGATGAGCAGGCTGAAGAACAGCGCCGGCCCCACTTCGCGGCAGGCCGTAATGATCGCTTCCAGGCGCGAGGCGCCGGGCTCGAGGCGCTCGAGATGCTTGTGCGCGTTCTCGATCATCACGATCGCGGCATCGACCATGGCGCCGATGGCAATCGCGATGCCCCCCAGGCTCATGATATTGGAATTGAGCCCGAGGAAGCGCATCGCGATGAAGGCGATCAGCACGCCGATCGGCAGCATGATGATCGCGACGAGCGCGCTCCTGACGTGCAGCAGAAACACAATGCATATCAGCGCCACGATCAGACTTTCTTCGATCAGCGTCTGCGTCAGGTTCTCTATGGCGCGATTGATGAGATAGGAGAGGTCGTAAACCGGCTGGATGGTGACGCCTTCCGGCAGGCCTGTGGCGATCTCCGCGATCTTTGCCTTGATGTTGTCGATCACTTCGAGCGCGTTCTGGCCGTAGCGCGCCATGGCGATGCCGGCAACGACTTCGCCCTCGCCGTTCAATTCGGTGATGCCGCGGCGCTCGTCGGGTCCGAGTTCGACCCGCGCGACGTCCTTCAGCAGCACCGGGACGCCGCCTTCGGACTTCACCACGAGCTGTTCCAGATCGGAGACGCCGCGCAGATAACCGCGGCCCCGCACCATGAACTCGGTTTCCGCCATTTCCACGACCCGGCCGCCGACATCGCTGTTGCTCATGCGGATCGTCTGAGAGATGCGGGAGAGGGGGATGCCGTATGCCTGGAGTTTGCGCGGATTCACGGTCACCTGATACTGCTGGACGAAGCCGCCCACGCTCGCTACTTCCGCCACGCCCTGCGCTTTGGTCAACTGGTAGCGGATGAACCAGTCCTGCAGGGTGCGCAGTTCCGCGAGCGAGCGCCTGGCGCCGAGCACCGCATACTGGTACACCCAGCCTACGCCGGTCGCGTCCGGCCCGAGCGATGGGGTGACGCCGCGGGGGAGCCGACCGGCGGCAAAGTTAAGGTACTCGAGCACGCGGGAACGCGCCCAGTAGATGTCGGTGCCGTCCTCGAAAATGACATAGACGAAGGAGGCGCCGAAAAACGAAAAACCGCGCACGACTTTCGAACGCGGCACGCTCAGCATCGCAGTGGTCAGAGGGTAGGTGACCTGGTCTTCCACCACTTGCGGCGCCTGACCCGGATACTCGGTGTAGACGATCACCTGCGCGTCCGACAGATCGGGGATCGCGTCGAGCGGCGTCTTGATGACGGCATAGACGCCGGCCGCAACGACAAATACGGTTCCCAACAGAACCAGGAAAACGTTGCGCGCCGACCATTCGATGATGCGGTTCAGCATGTCAGCGCCCCTTGTGGTCTTGCGTGGCTGCGGGCGATCCCGGAGCGTTCTGCTTTCCGGGCGGCGAGAGGCGCGTAATGGCAAACTCGCCCGGGCGTTCGGGTGCAAGTTCGAACTCGACGCTCTGGCCGGGTTTCACACCTTTGAGCAGCGTCTTGTCCTTGACCGGGAAATCCATGGTCATCGCCGGCCACTTGAGGGTGGCAATGGGGCCATGCTCGAGCGTTACGCTGCCGGTCTTCAGATCGATTGCGCGTATGGTGCCCTCGCCCTTATGCGCCTCGCCGGGGGCGGCCGCGCCCTTTTGCGTCGGCGATTTTTGTTCGGGGCCGCCGAAACTTCCCAGTGCCGCCTTGAGATTGCTCTCCGAATCGATCAGGAAATTGGCGCTGGTCACGACGGTCTCCCCGGCTTGCACGCCGTCGAGCACTTCCACGTAACCGTCGCCATACATGCCGAGCTTGACCTGGCGCGGCTCGAATGCGCCCTCGCCGCGCTGCACCAGCACAACCTGCCGCGTCCCGCTGTCGAGCACGGCCGAATCGGGCACGGTCAGAATCTTTCCCTTGGCGCGGCTGGCGAGCAGCTCAACGCTCGCATACATCGCCGGTTTCAGCAGGCCCCCCGTGTTTGCGAGTTCAACGCGCACTTTCGCCGTTCGCGTTTCGGGAGTGAGGGTGGGATAGACAAACGCGACCTTGCCGTCGAATGACTTGCCGGGGTAGGCGTTGACCGTGATTTTCGCGGCCTGACCCTGCCGCACGAGCGCCAGGTCCTGCTCAAAAACATCGGCGAGCAGCCACAACGACGACAGATTGGAGATCTTGTAGAGCACTTCGCCCGGCATGAAGCGCATGCCCTTCAACGCCGGTTTTTCCAGCACCACGCCGCTGACAGGAGAGCGCAACGTGAGCGTTTGCCTTACCGCGCCTTCCTTCTCCAGCCGCTTGAGTTCCTCATCGGAGATGTCCCAGTTGCGCAACCGTTGCAGCGAGCTTGCCACCAGTTGGCGCATGCTCGCCTGGAATTCGGGACTGCCGTCCTTGACCGATTCCACGCCTTTCCACGCAATGATGTATTCCTGCTGCGCGCTGACGAGGTCGGGGCTGTACACCTCCATCAATGCCTGGCCCCGCGCCACTCGCTGGCCGGTGGTATTGACGTGCAGGCGCTCGATCCATCCTTCGAATTTCGGGGCGACGGTGAAAACCTGGCGTTCGTCGAGTTCGACGGTGCCAACGGCGCGCACCGTGCGCGACATCTCGCGCACCGCCACGGTCTCCGTTTTCACCCCCAGCTTCTGCACTTTGTCGATGCTGATTTTCACCACGGAGCCGCCGCCCTCCTGCTCTTCACCCTCGTAAACGGGGACGTAATCCATTCCCATCGAGTCCTTTTTGGGCACCGGTGAGGTGTCGGGCAAGCCCATGGGATTGCGGTAGTACAGGACTTTCTTCTTGCGCTCGTCCGGCGTGGCCGGGGCCTTGGCGGCTGCGGCCTCCGTCACCGCGTTGGCATCCGCCCCACGGCGGGTACCCCACCAATAGCCGGCACCGGCAGATGCGGCCACCACAATCAGTATCAGCACAGTGGAAAAGATTCGTTTCATGTCGTTATCTCCAGGAATCCTCGAACGCAAGCTATTGCACCGACCTGCCCGTCAGCAGGTCGATCTCGGCCAGCGCCTTGTTGTAGTTCGCCACGGCCGCGGCATGGGCGATCTCGAAGCTGTACACATTCATTTGGCTGTCCAGCAGCGTCATGACGTCGGCGCGATTCACCCGGTACGCAGCGAGCGCTGCTTCCACGGTCAGCCGGGCCTGCGGCAGCATGTCGTTGCGGTAGAGGCGCGCCGATCGGGCATTCTGCTCGGCGGCGGCGAGCTGCTGGCGCAGCTTCATGGCGACTTCGTTGCGCTGCGCCTGATACATGTTGAGCGCCTGGTCGCGCATGGCCTGGGCTTCGGCGATGCGCGGACCGATCTTATTTTCGCGCCACACCGGCAGATTGATTGCGACGGTGAGAGTCACCATGTCCGAGCGCCGGGTCCCGTCCGGCATGTTGTCGCGCTGGCCATAGGAGAAGCGCACGTCGAAATCGGGGTAGGATTCCCTGCGCGCGAGCGCCAGCGCCTTTTCGGTGCGGGCGACCGTGGTTTGCAGGGCGAGCAGCTGCGGACGCTCCCGGACGGCTTTGTCGCGCAGGTCATCAAATGCAAGAGGCACTTCCCGCAGCCAGGGCGTTTCGGGCAGAGGTATCGCGAGACCGGATTGGCGTCCGAGTGCCCGGATCAGCTCCGCCTCGAACATCGGGCGCTCGCGCGCGAGCTTGACCAACTCCTCGATCATCATCGAGAGCTGGGTCTGCGCCTTGAGCACGTCGGCCTGGGTTGCCTGTCCGACGGCATAGCGCCCCTCCGCAATCTTGAGGAATTGCTGAAGGATCATCTTGTTTTTTTCCGTGAGACGAGCGGATTCGATCACGAGTGCAAGATCGAAATACGCGAGGCTGGTTTCGCGCGCCACACGGTTGACGGTTTCCTGATAACCGTATCCCACTGATTCCGCTTCCCTGGCGGCGACATCCTGGCGCAAACCGCGCTTGCCGGGATAAGGAAACCGCTGCGACAGGCCGATCATCTTCATCGTCATGTCTTCGCGGTCGAACCTGAACGAATCGGTTGGCAGGTTGATGACGCCGGCCTCCAGCATAGGGTCGTCGAGCGCGCCCGCTGGCGCGATTCTCTGTTGTGCCGCCTCGCGTTCTTTGCGCGCGGCCTGAATCTCGGGATTATTCTGCAGTGCCTCGGCGATCAGCCGCGCCAGAGGCGTCGCACCCTGGGGCGCTGTCGCCGGGATGCCTGCAGGACGCGACGGAAGCTGTTCGCTCGCGGCGAGCATTTCTCGAAGTGCAACGGGCCGCAGATCGCTCGCATGCACGAGCGGCACGGACATGATGAACAGAACCAGGTTACATACAGCGCGCAGGTGGCTGAACACGGTGCGCATCGGGGTACAACGCATAAATCCTCCGCAGTTGAAAAATGTGGCGCCGACCGGCGGTCACCGGGACCACCGTCATGCACAGCGGAGGATCAAATCAGAAGGGAGCAGTAGCGGATCGGAATGGGAGGATCGCAGCCGCGCCGGGTCAGCGCCGCACGAACTTTGATGAGCGGCTCGGGTTCTGCGCTGACCACGAGCGCCACAGAGCTTACCGCCGGCACGGCGCAGGGTGATTGAGCGCCAATCTGGTCGGTCTGGTCGAGGTATTGATTGAAGCACGTCTTGGGATTGACGGCTGCCATTTCGCACTCGGCCATTTCGGCCTCGCTAAATGACGCCCGCGGGCTCGCATCGACCCTCAAACACGCATTCGCAACTAGCACACCCTGCGTAAACAGCATCGCAGCGAGCGCCCAGCGGGCGATGGTCTTGATCAAGCGGTATCGGTTCACGGCGCGCATATTACCCTGTGGCGGACGTGACGCAAAGGGCTCTATGCGGGGCGGTTTGATCTAGATCAACCGGACTTCGTTTGTACGGCTCGGGCCCCTATCCGAGTGCGGGTATGCGTCCGGACACGGAGGAGCAACAACTATCGGACCGGGGTTCAGGCACTCAATTCGAGCAACTTCAACCGCCGCACCTGCCGAGTAGCGCCGCTACAGCGAGCCGAAGGGAATTCAAGCGCATGGTGTCATGATGCCGTACGATGTGCTACGCGCGCACGAGTGTAGTTGCGCATGTAACCGCAGCACGCGTGCCGCGTTTCGCCCAAGGCGGAGCACTTTACTTTTACAGTCCGTGGACTTGACCTTCCAGTCACCGGAACCTTTATGGTTGACCGACAACGACCAAGGGGGCGAACCGGTCGAGGGCTGCATCAAGGAGACCGCGTGAAGGTCGTATCAGCAGAGGGCACGAGGGTTCGGGTCCAGAAGCTGGATGCGAGTGCAACCGCTGTTACAGGGAACGGCATCAGCACCCAGGGGGTCTGAGTTTGGAGAAAGAGGGGGGCAGCATTGGAGGAGGCGCATCATGTGGACGCGACGCGAAGTTCTGAAAACCCTCGCTGCCGGCGGCGGCATACTGGGGATGCCGGCGATGCTGCGGCCAGCCATCGGCGCCACTCAGCCGGACGTGGTCCTGAGGCTGGAGGCTGCGCCGGACCGCGTGCCGATCCGCCGCGGATCCGAAACGCGGATACTCCGCTACACGGGCGAGGTGTTGCATGGCCGCAGCGACGCGATTCGTCCAGCGTCCGGCTATCTGGGACCCACGCTGGAGCTGCGCCGCGGCGAGCGCGTGCGCATCGAGGTCGTAAATCGCACCGGCGATCCGACTGTCATCCACTGGCACGGCATGATTGTCCCCGATGCGGCAGACGGCCATCCGCACCAGGCCGTGCGATCCGGCGAGCGCTACACGGTCGAGTTCACCGTGCGCAATCCGGCCGGAACCTATCTCTATCACCCGCATCCGCATCGCATCACCGGGCGCCAGACCTACTACGGCCTCGCCGGGTTGCTCATCGTGCGCGAGGCTCGCGAGCGGGACGCGGGTTTGCCCGCGCCCGAGCATGAGCTGCAGCTCGTGCTGCAGGACCGGAGGTTCGGCGAGGACAACCGGCTCGTCTTCAAGCGCATGATGATGGACGACATGAACGGCGTGCTCGGCGACCGGGTGCTGGTGAACGGCGTGGACGATCCGGCGTTCAAAGTGGCGCCGCGCGCCTATCGACTGCGGATCGCCAACGTGTCCAACGCCCGTATCTACAAGCTCGCCTGGTCCGATGGCCGGCCGCTGCGCGTCATCGCCGCGGACAGTGGGCTCTTCAGCCGCGCCGAAGGCATCCAGGAGCGGCCCTACGTGACGATCTTTCCCTTCGAGCGCATCGAACTCATCGAGGACTTCGGCGCGCGGCACGACGGCGCAGAGATCGCGCTTATCAGCCGGGAATTCTCCGGCATGGAGGACATGATGGGTTCCATGATGGGGCAGGGAGGCGAAAGCGGCCGGGGCGGCGGTGGGATGATGGGCGGCGGGATGATGGGCCGGGGAATGATAGGTGGCGGCATGATGGGTGGGATGATGGGTGGAATGATGGGCGGCATGATGGGCGGCGGGATGATGGGGCCGTCGCAGGGCAAGGAGCTTCACCTCGCGCGTTTCACCGTTGCGCCGGGCGCGCGATCCCGCGCTCAGCC
>JACQOK010000253.1 GCA_016202565.1 Betaproteobacteria bacterium
CACGTGTTTCATTATGTTAGGCACTCTAAATCCGGAAGCTGCGCTCCGGTTTAACTCCGCACGTTCGAACGGACGATGACTCGCCGTTCACCGCGCAGAACTGTAGATCGCGAAAATCAACGATCATGCAGCAGCGTTCTCAATATAAGTGGTGCGCCGGTGGGTGCGTATCACCTTGATGGTGAACGTCTTTCACGTGGTCCGGCGGCTATCTCCGGAGAACTAATCCCGGAATGGCGCTGTCGCACTTCAGTACGGAATGGAGGCTAATCCAATGAAGCGCAGCCGGATCAACGTGCAGCGGCGGGGTTTCCTGAAGGCCGGTTCGCTCGCCGTCGCGTCGCTCGCCATGGGGTCTCGTGCCGGAATATCCCTGGCCCAGGCCAAAAAACCCCATCTCGATGAAAGCGACCCGCAGGCGGAGAAGCTCGGTTACAAGCACGACGCAACCAAAGTGGACAAGAAGAAATCCCCGACCTACAAACCGGGAGAAACGTGCGGCAACTGTCAGCTCTTTCAGGGCAAACCGGACAAGGACGAATGGGCACCGTGTCCCATCTTTCCCGGCAAGCAGGTCAACGTCAAGGGCTGGTGCTCGTCCTACACGAAGAAAATTTCTTCATAGATCCGCCCTCGGCAACCCGGCGGGCCAACTGGCCGATGTCGGATATCGACGTTATCATGGCGGCCCCGAGACTCACTGGACGCGCGGTATTTCGTGATCCACTTTCGCGGTTTCACGCTTGCCCGCGGCGCGCGCCGCCTGATCGAAGACGCCACCCTGCCGATCCATGCCGGCTGGCGGGTGGGGCTCGTGGGTGCCAACGGCAGCGGCAAGTCGAGCCTCTTTGCATTGCTGCGCGGCGAGCTGCATCCGGATCGCGGCGAGTGCGAAATGCCGGCCGGCTGGCGCGTGGGCTGGGTGGCCCAGGAAACACCGCCGCTTGACGAGCCCGCGATCGAGTACGTGCTCGACGGCGATGGCGAGCTGCGTGCGATCGCGCGTGAACTCGTTGCGGTCGAGGCGCGGCACGATGGGAACCGCGTAGGCGAACTGCATGCCCGCCTGCACGAGATCGGCGGTTACGGCGCACGCGCACGCGCGGCGGCGCTGCTCTCCGGCCTGGGTTTCACCGAAGCTGATTTCACCCGCCGCGTGGCGGATTTCTCCGGCGGCTGGCGCATGCGGTTGAATCTCGCGCAGGCGCTGATGAGCCGCTCCGACCTGCTGCTCCTCGACGAGCCGACGAATCATCTCGACCTCGATGCGGTGATATGGCTGGAAAAATGGCTCGCCGGATACCGCGGCACGCTCATGGTCGTCTCGCACGATCGTGATTTCCTGGACGGATGCGTGACGCATATCGCGCACATCAGCGCCCGGCGACTGACGCTCTATACCGGCAACTATTCGGCCTTCGAGTCCCAGCGCGCGGCGCAGCTGGCAGCACAGCAGGCGATGTTCGAAAAGCAGCAGCGTGAAATCGCTCACCTGGAGCGGTTCATCACGCGTTTTCGCGCCAAGGCCACCAAGGCGCGCCAGGCCCAGAGCCGGTTGAAAGCGCTCGACCGCATGGAGCGCATCAGCGCGGCCCATGTCGATGACCCGTTCGATTTCCATTTTCCGGAGCCGGAGCGCGCACCCGATCCGCTGCTCGCGCTGGAAGAAGTCGCCGCGGGCTATGCGGAGCGCAACGTTCTGGAGGGTGTCGCGCTCACGTTCCGACCCGGCACGCGGCTCGGGTTGCTGGGCCCCAACGGCGCCGGCAAGTCGACGCTGATCAAGCTTCTCGCCGGCGAGCTCGCGCCACGCGCGGGGCGGCGGCTGGAGGGGAAGGGACTCGCCATCGGCTACTTCGCACAGCACCAGCTCGAACAACTTCGCGCGAATGAATCGCCGCTGGCGCATCTCCTGCGGCAGGAACCGACGACGCGCGAGCAGGAGCTGCGCGACTATCTTGGCGGGTTCGACTTCCGCGGGCCGGCGGCGGATGCGCCGGTCGCGCCGTTTTCGGGCGGCGAGAAATCGCGTCTTGCTCTCGCCCTCCTGGTGCGTCGGCGTCCGAATCTGCTGTTGCTCGATGAGCCGACCAATCACCTCGATCTGGAAATGCGGTATGCGCTTACCAGGGCGCTTGCCGAGTACGAAGGAAGCCTCGTGCTGGTTTCGCACGATCGCGCGCTGCTGCGTACCGTTTGCGACGCGTTCGTGCTCGTGGCTGACGGCCGCGTCGCGGAATTTAACGGCGATCTCGACGACTACCTGGCGTGGCTCGCAGCGCGGCGCGATGCCCGCACGCCGGCGAACGCCAACGCGGAGTCGGCCGCGAACAGGACGGCGCGCAAGGAAGCGCGCGCGGCCGCCGCCGCGGAGCGGCAGGATAGGCTCGCCCGCCGCCGGCCGTTGCTCAGGGAAGCGGAGCAGCTCGAACGCCAGCTCGCCGCATGGCACGAGGAGAAGCGCGAACTCGACGAGCAGCTCGCGGACCCGGCGTTCTATGCGAGCCCGGACCCCGATCAGCTGAAAGGAGTGGTGCTGCGGCAGCAGGCATTGACGCGCCGGATCGACGAGGCCGAACACCGCTGGCTCGAAGTGCATGCCGCGCTGGAACAGATTGAGGAAATCTGAAACGCATCAACGGCAACATGTAGGTTGGGCTGAACGATGGGAAGCCTAACAAATAACGTCAGGGGTGTTGGGCATCGGCGTATCCGCCTCCGCTCAACCTACCGCTTGAGGAGTTCGTAGGTTGGGCTGAACGAATGTGATGCCCAACACTGCGACCGGTCTTTATCGTTGGGTTTCGCTTCGCTCAACCCAACCTACCGTGCTGCCGTTGGGCTGAACGATGGGAAGCCCAACAAACAAAAAACATTTCCTCACCGCGACCGCTTCACGGGCACGAGCGGGACTTGCGCCGGCCAGACGCCTCTCTCGATCACGCGGCCATCGTCGAACGCGAGATAGCTTTGCCCGCCATAATGGGGGAGCGGTCGCGCGATGGCCGCCAGCGCTTCGGCGTCGCGCGCGGAAACCACCGCGATCGGCGGAGCGGATCCGCCATGCTGGATCGTCCAGACCTGTGCCGAGCCGCGGTTTGCAAGCGCGGCTGGTCGTGACGGCAGCCCCGACGCGGAGAGCGCGCGGTCGATGTCGGCGTGGAGCCCGGCGATCAGCAAGGGTTCGCTGCCACGTTTGGCTTCAGTGGAATCCACCATTCTTGCCGGCGCCTCGAACAGGCGCTGGGCGAGCGCCTGTGCGGCGAGTTGCACGTCGGCAGCGGTGGACACGACCGACAGGCGCGGTGCGCGGGCGATGATCCATTGGCGGAGGATCGGCGGGAGCGCCTCGGGTTCGAGCCGGCGCCATAACCGGAACTCGGGGTCGAGCCGCACACCCTCGGGCGCTGCGTCGAGCGTGAGCGTTGCAAAAT
The DNA here is from genome assembly GCA_016202565.1 of Betaproteobacteria bacterium. Taxonomy (GTDB): domain Bacteria; phylum Pseudomonadota; class Gammaproteobacteria; order Burkholderiales; family SG8-41; genus DSOT01. Next base: position 3,435 of record JACQOK010000253.1, read on the forward strand.
TGCGTTCGCGATCGACTTCGACCCGGCGCGTCTCGGAGCGGCTGCCGGCAACGAGTTCCACCGGCACGCGCAGCGCGTAAGCTGGCGCCGGCTGCGTAAGCGTCAGCGCGAGCGTTGTCTTGCCGTTGTCAGTCCGTGAGCGCGCTTCCGCGACCGCCAGCGTTGGGCCGCCGGCACGCTGCACCCACTGCTCGAAGAAAACCTCGAGCGGTTTGCCCGAAGCCTGTTCGAGGGCGGCGCGCAGGTCGTCCCACGACGCAACCCTGAAACGGTGGTGCGCCCAGAACTGGCGAATGCCCCGCCGGAAAGCGTCCTCGCCGATCGCATCGCGCAGCATGAAGAACACCATCGCCGCCTTGCCGTAGCCTACCGCCGCTTCCGCGCCGTGTGTGCGTGAACGAAACGCCGACAGCGGCTGGTGCGAGCCGGCTGGCACGGCGGCGAAGTCACGCAGCCACGACAGCCGCATCTCTTGCGCGGCCGCCGCGGCCTGCCGTTCCTTGTAGAAATAGTCGGCCATGAACGTGGTGAGGCCTTCGCTCCAGTTGCCCTTCGCGTAATCGACATATACGCCGTTGCCCCACCAGTTGTGCAGCACTTCGTGGCCCAGCGAGGTGGCGCGGATGAACGGCAGCTTCAGCACGTCCGCCCCGATGTAGGTGAGCGTGGGCATGCCGAAGCCGGTGGGCAGCGGGCTCGCCACCACCGAAAATTCGGTAAACGGATAATCGCCGATCTCACGCGAATACAGGTCGATGTAGCGCTGACTGTCGCGCAGATAACCTTCCGCCAGCGCATCCAGGCTGTTAAAAAAATAAGTGCGTAACCGCAGCGGCGGTGCGCCACGCCGGGGCACGAGCTTTTCGCGCACGATATAAGGCCCGGCCATGAGATCGATGCCCTCTGCCGGATGTTTGAACTCGAAGACACACTCGTAATTCGCGTTGATATCCGCGGGAAGCTTCTCCGCGGCGAGGTGTCCGGCAACGAGCCCGCGTTGATCACCGGGCAACGACAGCTTCACGCGGTAGGTAAAGTGCGCTGCAGGCCGCGGGTACCACCCGCTTTCCGACTGAAGAAAACTGCCTTCCACGGCGGACATCGGTGCCCTGGCGCGCAGCACGCGGCGGTGATCGAGCGTGCGATCGAGCGCGGGCAACGTGCCGCCGTACTCGATGCGCAGCGCCGCCCCGCGCGGCGCCGACACGCGCCAAGTGCGGGTGTCGTCCTCGCCATCGACGGGCGTGACGCCGAGCGGCCGTCCGTCAGCCGATGCCGCCAGCACCGTCAGCGAGCGGTGGAGCGTGAAGGCGGATTCCCCGGTTGCCGTGAAGCGGGCGATAGCGCGCAGCCGGCGCGAGGCGGGTTCGAGTTCGACCTCGAGATCAAGGTGCGCCAGCGCGGGGGACGTTCGTTCAACCCGGGGCGCCGCTGCTCCGGCGAGCGACAACACGGCCATGCTTGCAAGGAGCGCGCAGAGCCTTGGAACTGCAGTCATTGCCGCGGCGGAAACTTGACCACGAACTCGAGCGCTTGCTGGTTGCGCCGCACCTGCAGCGGCAGCCAGGTGCCGGCAGGCTGCGCGCGCACCGCGGCGATAACCGCGCCCATTTTCGTGACGGGTGCGCCGGCAATCGACACGATGCGGTCGCCGCGCTGCAGTCCGGACTTCTCCGCAAGACTGCCGGGGAGAACCTCAGCCAGCCGCACTTCGCCGGCTGTTTCTTCGAGCCGTATCCCCAGCCGCGGCGGCGGCGCCTGGTCGCCCGGCATAGCGGGGAGGGCAAAGATCGCATCGGCAAGGCCGCGATTGATCTCGGTGCAATCGCGCCTGACATTCACCGGCAGCAAGGTGCTGACACTGCTCACCCCCAGGTCACGCAACTGGTGTGGTACGCCGTTGCCGCCGCGAATATGGCCGCTGCCCACGATACCTACTACCAGTGGGCGCCGCGCGCCATCCCCGGCAGCGAGGCGGCGGGCGAGCGCCTCGGCCATCGCCCGGTCCCAGGTAGTCTGGGATTCCACGAAGAACTGGAAAGCCGGGTCGTTCCTGCCGACGGCTGCGGATTTTTTCTCCGTCTGGCGCGAATGCTCCTTGAATACCTCGAACAGGAAATCCCGGTAGGCGTCCGCAGCGGGCGCCGGGCGCGAGAGGCCTTCCTTCTGCTCCGCCGGCACCGCCTCCCAGCCCTTGTTCCTGATGGCTTCCGTCAGCGCGCGGTCGACGTTCAGCGCAGCGATAGGAATGCGATTGACCCGCGCGAACTGAAACAGCGGCAGGTAGAGTTCAGGCGGAAAATTCCAGACTTTCTCCCACTCGGTCTGCTCGAGAAATTGCTTCACCGTGAGTTCGCCGGCGATCCACCGGTCGAGCGCCGGCTGCACCCGCCGCGGGAACGACTCGAAGCCGATGACCATGTCCGGGCGCAGCAGGTGCAACGCCGCCAGCGTCTGAAGCTGCCAGTGGTGGTGGCTCGCGTCGTCGTGCTGTTCGCCCAGCAGCACGACATCGCGCCGGGCGACGTGCGCGAGCAGGTCGCGGGTGGTTACCGGGCGCGGCTCGTCGTCCAGGAGCGTATACCACGCCGCGGGTGCGGGACACGTTGCGGTCGCTGCGGCGTGCGCGGGTTTGTCCTGGGCGTAGCCGACGCCGGCGCTCCCGAGGGAGACGCCGAGAAGCGCGCCGGCCAGGATGAGATCCATTCTTCTGTTCATGATCCGCTAGGTTACCGCATTATCGGTCGCCGGCATCCGGCCCTGCCGTTGCCCCGCGCAGTGGTACACTGGCGCAATCCTCCGTTGTGTATTCCCGTCCATCGAGCATCGCCAATGCCGGAAAACATGTTGAGCAGGTTGACCATCGTTGTCGCATCGTTCTGCGTGGCGGCGGGCGCAGCCGCGGCGCAGACGAAAACCTTCCAGTCGCAGAAACACGCCTTCAGGGTCGTGACGCTCGTGGAGGGCCTGGCGCACCCGTGGTCGCTCGCGTTTCTGCCTGACGGGCAAATGCTCATTACCGAGCGGCCGGGACGGCTGCGGACGGTGTCCAGGGATTTCAAGCTCGATCCCCGGCCGGTCGAGGGCGTGCCGCGCGTCGTGGCGACGGGCCAGGGCGGCATGTTCGACGTCGCGCTGCATCCGAATTATCCCGAGAACGGCTGGCTCTACCTGGCATATAACGGGCCGGGCGAGGGTGGCTGGGGCACCGAGTTGATGCGGGGCAAGCTCGAGGGTCAGCGCCTCACACAGACCCAGGTGTTGTTTCGTCTCGAGCCCAAGTCGAGGGGCGGCCAGCATTTCGGCGGGCGCATCGTATTTGACCGCCAGGGCCATCTCTACCTGACGCTCGGCGACCGCGGCGACAAGGAGCGCGCGCAGCAGCCGGACGATCACGCGGGCTCGGTGATCCGGCTGCACGACGACGGACGCGTGCCCGCCGACAATCCGTTCGTGCAACGCCCCGGCGCGAGACCGGAAAAGTTTACGCTCGGCAATCGCAACATGCAGGGCGCCGCACTGCATCCGAAGACCGGCGAGTTATGGACCCACGAACACGGGCCGCAGGGCGGCGACGAGATCAATGTGATCCGCGCCGGGCGCAACTACGGCTGGCCGGTCATCACTTACGGTGTCAACTACGGGATCGGCACCCGGATCGGCGAAGGCACGCACAAGCCCGGCATGGAGCAGCCGCTCCATAAATGGGTGCCGTCGATCGCGCCTTCGGGCATGGCCTTCTACGAGGG
>JACQOK010000220.1 GCA_016202565.1 Betaproteobacteria bacterium
CCGTCTCGGCGCGCAGGAACAAGAAACGCAAAAACGAGCGTAGCGCCGTGACCAGCAGCTTGGCGCGGGCCGGACTCATCTGGTGAGCCCGCCGAAGCACGAACCCGGTGATGTCCTGGGCCTTCAGTTCCCCGAGCCGTAGCGGCCCCGAACTGAACCGGTCGCGAAGAAATCGTCCGACAAGTGGCAGGTAATTGATGAGCGTTGCCTGTGCAAGACCCCGCTCCTGGCTCAAATAGGTCAGGTACTGTTCTTCGAGCCGCGCGCTCGCGCCGTGCTTCACCGACACTACTGCGAGTGCCACCGCACCCCTCGTTCGCAGGTGGCGGAGCAATTGCGCAAGGGTTGCCCGCGCCCCGCGGCGCGACCGATAGTGGCGTTGACGATGACGAACGAATGCACAGAGGCGTTCTTCATCTAGCTCGCCCACGACGAGGCCGCGATTCTCCAGCCAGCGGCCAAGCTGTGCGGCCAGCTTAACCTTGTCGTTGATGCTGGCCAGCGCGTATCCGGCTTGGCACAGGGCTGCCACGAAACCATCCACATACTCACCGAGCGGTCCGGCCCGCAGGATGCGTGCCGTCTCGGGACCGACGAACAGCTGTTGCATGACGTCTCCTCCTTGCCGACACAAAAGTGGTCGGCTGGAGAAGACTGCCGGTTATGCCGAATCAATCAAGCTACGCGCAGCCAAGCACCCCGATAAATCAGCGCGATGCCAACCAGACTCGGCATAACCCGCGACTCGGCATAGTGGCGCAGCGTGTGGCTGCCGACCGGCTTGGCAATCCGCGCTTCGCGCGCCGCCTGCGAGATCGCGCGCGGCAGGACGTCGTCGTAGAGGTGGTGGCGCCGGATCGCGCCGCTGCGGGGGTCGGCCGAGAGCTTGCGCGAGGGGAACACGTACTGCCAGCCCCATTCGCGCACGGCGTTCGGGTACTTGCGCTCCAGCGCGGCCGGCAGCTCCACTTCGCCGTAGCCCTCCGCGAGGTCGCGCTCGTGCAGCGCCTTCGCCCGCGCCAGATGCGCGCGCAGCGGCTCGGCGAGCTCCGCGGGAAGCATCGTCACGCGGTCCTTCGCGCCCTTGCCGTCCCTCACCGTGATCTGGCGGTAGCCGAAGTCCACGTCCTTGACGCGCAGCTTCAGGCACTCGCGCAGGCGCAGGCCCGAGCCGTACAGGAGCGCCGCCATCAGCCATTTCGTGCCTTCGAGCCGCGCCAGCAGCGCGCGCACCTCGTCGCGCGTCAGGACTACCGGCACGCGCACCGGTCGCTTGGCGCGCACGATCCCTTTCATCCACGGCAGCTCGACTCCCAGCACCTGCCCGTAGAGGAACAGCAGCGCCGAGAGCGCTTGGTTCTGCGTCGACGCCGCGACGTCGCGCTCGCTCGCGAGGTGCGACAGGAACGCGGTGACCTCCGCCGCCCCAAGCTCGCGCGGGTGCCGCTTGCCGGAAAACCAGATAAAGCGCTTGATCCACTGCACGTACGACTGCTCGGTGCGGTAGCTGTAGTGCCGGCGGCGGATCGCGTCGCGCACCTGATCAAGCAGCCGTGGTGGCCCCGCCGAGGGCGGCGTATGCTCTTCGCTCATGGAACCCTCCCGAATGACGTTGAACCGGATACTGGGTATCCGTACAGTATCCCTAACGCCTTGATTCCGGGGGCGGTTGACGCGAGTGCAGCCCGATGACGGACTGCACTCCGCTTTTTCGGCCCTCTACTTCACGTTATACGGCTTCAAAATCGTCCAGCGTACAATCGCGGCGATGAAGGTAAAGGAGCTGATCGCGCTACTCGATGCGGATGGGTGGTATCAAGTTCGAATGAAAGGCAGTCATCGCCAATTTCACCATCCAGCGAAACGCGGAACAGTGACAGTGGCTGGAAAACCAAGCATTGACGTTCCGTCAGGTACGTTGAACAGCGTACTGAAACAGGCAGGGCTTAAGAAGTAGGAGGCATCCGATGCGCTATCTCGTAGTCGTTGAACAAGGTCCTACGTCCTTTGGCGCCTATGTCCCGGACCTACCGGGGTGTGTGGCGGCTGGTGAAACAAAGGAAGAGGCCTTAGCTCTTATTCGTGAAGCAATCGAACTGCATCTCGAAGGTCTCAAAGACGAAGGGCAGCCGATTCCGCGCCCATCGTCATCCAGCGAAATCGTCGACGTCGAAGCCGCATAACATGGCGGTGGTGCCGGACGCGCCGCGAACCGGCGTGCTTCTTCAAGCGGCGTGCTCGGCGCGCCGCACACCTCCACGTTAGACATCACGAAAAGGGGGCGGTCATGGCACAGACTGTGGAAGGGGAAGCGCCAAGTCGACGCGTCTCGCTTACAAAGGCGCAGCGCGAGTCGGAAATTGGCGCAGAGCTCCTCTCACTCTGCCAAGCGGTCACGACTGATGGGTCGTTCTCGGACGAGGAGATTTCCTCCCTCCGTGAATGGCTGCAGGAACATAAAGGCGAGGATCTTCCCGCAATTTCCCACCTTATCCCGGTAGTCGAGAAGGTAATAGCCGACGGGCGCATCACACCCGACGAACGCCGAGAGCTGTTTATCGCCGTCGAGACTATTCTTCCTTCTGACGTTCGTGCCGTCGCAAGGACCGCTCGGCGTACTGTTGAACAACAGGAAAAAGATCGACTCCGACTTCAATGGCAACTCGAGAAAGAACGCCAGCGCGAAGAACGAGAGCGCGATTCGCCGATCGAGCGCTGGGACTTTATGGTTGCGGGGTCAAGGTATGAGGGACGGCCTGCCCTGATAAATCGGTATGCTGAGGTCGGTGCACCTGCATATCTCGTCCGCGATCCGAATAACGGGTACAGCAGGAACGCAATTGAGGTGCGTACCGCTAGCGGACACCAGATCGGTTTCGTACCAGAAGAAGACGCGGCTGATGTCGCGCCACTTCTTGATTCAGGCCATCCCTTTCTCGCGCACATCAAGAAAATACTTACGGGCGGTCGTTATCCGATACCAGTCGTTGTCGCGGAGGCCTATCGCAAAGACGCGAGGATCCAGACTCCGCCGCAGCCACAAGCGCATGCACCACGCACCACCTATCGGGCGGGCCGTGTACTGGGCAGGACACTACGGTCTCATTTCAAATTCGCTCTGATCGTAATAGCGGTGTTCGTGGTCCTCGCATATATTGCTTGGGGCAGCAAGACGTGATGTCTAACCCGGCGCCCAACTCGGACGCGCGCCATGAAACCGGCGCGCGCCGGTTGGAGC
>JACQOK010000229.1 GCA_016202565.1 Betaproteobacteria bacterium
CCGCAGGGGATCGAACGGATGCCGCTCACGCCCAAAGATTCAACTGATCATGTCATCGAAGCGCTACACGAAAATCGAGATTCTTCGACGTTAAAAAAAAGGGCATACGCACTATGATGGCGCCGTAAGGGAAATTTGCGGAGCAGGCGCCATGAATGCACGAATCGACCACGAAGACATGAAACATCTGCAAGCGTTTTCTGACGCACAGAAAGCGGCGGTCATGCAGAAGATCATGTCGCATCCACCCGCGAAAACCGTGGTGTTGGATGGAAACAATCACTTCGAGAAGAGCGTCCTCAAGCTCCGTCGCGACGGGTTCGGGCTGATCGATCTTCAGCCGCAAGAGACGGCGTGCGCCACCGTGTGGTATCGCGGGACGCCCGCGCTCTTGAGGCGCTCCGGCGGAGAGGTCGCCATGTTGTTGTGGGAAACACAGGAGCGCGGAGAGGCCACCACCCTCATCACCTGGAGGGTCTGACGGCAGGATCCCCCGTGGCGCTTTCGCTTCCGCGGGGTTTTCCGGCTGTAACGGTGACCGTTCACGACGGACCCACTAGTGTCGGGCATCATCGGGAGAACTTGGAGGAATTGACATCATGCTAGAACGTTTCCAGGGTAAAGACGGGCGCGCTGCGCTACTGAATGCATTGCGGAGCCAGTTTATTGTCGACGGACATTCCGACATCGCCGACAGGATCGCTTCAGTGGCGCGGATAAGAGAATTCGCGCCCGGCACACCCCTCTTCACCCAAGGGGAGAGGGGGAGCGACCTGTGTCTTATTCTTGCCGGCCGGGTTTCCGTTCACGTGGATGAGCGGGAGATCGCGACTTGCAGTGCCGGAATGCACTTGGGAGAAATCGGCCTGTTGGAGCCATTCAAAGGCCGCTCGGCAACGGTCGTTGCGACGGACACCGTCGTTGTGGCCCAAGTTTCCGGCCAACAATTCACCGAAATCGCGACATTCCACCCCGACCTTTGGCGCCGGATAGCCATTGAACTCGCGCGCCGGCTGGTCAAATCGCAGGCTCTGATCTGCAAATTGGGCGGATTCGAACAGCCCCTCGCGGTATCAATATAAGCTTTCAGCGGGCGCCGGCGCGCGGCTATCAGCGGCGGAGACGTTCCGGGAGAACCGGGTGCGTCGGTTTCGTGGGAACGGCCCCGGGGCTCGCGTCTCCGCCCTTGCTGGCGCCCTTGGAACTTGCGACTCCGCTCGAGGAGCGCGTATCAACCGCCGCCCCGCCCTCGCACGGACCGTCCTGATACACCACGCCGTTCGGCCCCTTGCACTTGAACACCTGCGCATGCAGCGGTGCGGCCGTGAGAAGCAGGCCCAGCGCCGTGAACAATAGAAGCGGGAAGACATTCGCGCACAAAAACAAAACCCGGGTTCGCTGCATCAGATCTCCCTCCGCAGATTATTATCGGCGGATGATCGATGATAGTATCATCTCCCACGCCACACGCAGATCGAGTCGAGGGCAACGCCGTCGTCTGCCCGAAGCTCATTTGCAGAGCCGGCGCGAAGCCTAAGTCCGGGACATCAATGAGCTCTGACCGCGCAGTGTTCGTGGACGCCAACCCCACGTTGGCGGCTCTCGCGGAGCGCCTGCACCGCGCCGATGATCCCGGCCTGGCGATTCACCGCAAACCGAACGTCGAGCCCGACGAGCTGCCCGGGATCCTGAACGGCGCGCCGATTGCCATCATCGACCACACGCACCTGCCCACCGAAGTCGCGCGTCGTTGCGTCGGGCTCAAACACGTGGTGTTCCTGGGTACGGGCCCGCACAGCTACATGAATCCCGGGGAGCTTGCTCAACTGGGCATCACCGTTCACGTCATCAAGGGCTATGGGGACACCGCTGTAGCCGAGTGCGCTGTAGGATTGATGTGGACCGCCGCCAAAGGCTTCGCACGCATGGACCGCGAGATGCGTGCGGGCAACTGGCTGCGCACTGACGGCGTCCAGCTCACCGGCAAGACGTTGGGGCTGATCGGCTTCGGTTCCATAGCGGCGGAAGTGTCGCGGCTTGCCCTCGGCTCGGGCATGAAGGTTATTGCCTGGAATCGCACCGCCAAAACCCATGGCGGGATTCAATTCGTCGAACTCGAGCACCTGCTTGCCGGCAGTGATGTCGTGTCGCTGCATCTGCTGCTCAATGACGAGACGAACGGCTTCCTGTCGCGGGAGCGTATCCAGGCCATGCGTCGCGGCGCGATCCTGATTAATACCGCCCGCGGCGCCCTCGTCGACGAAGAGGCGATGGTCGATGCGCTTCGATCCGGTCACCTTGCACACGCCGGCCTTGACGTCTTCACCGCGGAGCCGTTGCCGGCAGGACACGTGCTGACGACGCTGCCGAACGTGACGCTGTCGGCGCACTCTGCATTCCGCACGCCCGAGGCGAGCAGCAACCTGATCGAGGCGGCCCTGGCCCACTGCCGCCGCATCGCACGAGGCGGCCGCTGAATCACGGCCTGCGTCCCTTTCACTGCACGCACGAGTATCGCAAGATGCCATCATCCCACCCCACCACTATCGCACGCGGAGGCAAGGCGCTCTACGGCGCCCCAGAGTACAACATCAAAGCAAATTGAGCCAAAAGGTGGTATTTGCGCCTGTTGTGGTTCCCGCGGTTACCGCGGTCGTAGAGTTCAGAAGCCGCGGCCTTACTCCGATTTGGTCCCGGTGAGCCTGCGATACTGCGCCATGTGCCGGATGGCTTCCTTGGGCTTCTTGAGGTCTTCGCATAACAGCGCGAGGTTGTAGTGGCAGTCCGCCAGACCGGGATTGCCGCGCAGCGCTGCCTCGTACGCTTCCAACGCTTCTTCCTTGCGCTCCATGTCATCGAGAAGAACGCCGAGGTTGTAAAGCAGCAATGGATCGCTCCCACCGGCTTTCATCGCCTCGCGGTAGACGCGTTCGGCTTGCGCGAAGCGTCCGGCTTCGTGCAGCAGCCGCCCAAGATTGATGCGGGCATCGAGACGCGCCGGATCGGCGGCGACGGCTTGCTCGTACGCCTGCAACGCGGCTTCGGCGTCCTCTCGCTCCAGCGCGACCCCCCGGTCGAACCAGTCCGCCGCGCCCGCCGGCGCCGCCGCCTGCGTGCGTTCGATCACGCTCATGGAGCCGTCGGCAGGATCGCCCTCGAATGCGAGCAGATACTGCCCGGATTCCGCCAGCCAGCGGCTGCCGCCTTCCTTGACGACCACGCGGTCAGCCACGGCGCAGATGCTGAGTCCGGACAGCGGCATGGCATCGGGAAGATGGCGGCGAAGCTCCTTCACCGACCGCGTGATCCGCCGCTGCGGCACCTTGGCTGCGGCAAGCGCCTGAGCGGTGCGCAGGACGATCAGATCCTGGAAGGAAAACAGCCACGCGTTGCGCGGCCCGCGCGCGGGCGACACGAACCCCGCTGCGATCAACGCACGGATCGTGCTGCGCGGCAGACGCAGCAACTTCTCGACGTCGCGCACACCGTACTGGTGCATGGCGGGCGGACCGCTCCTTCGTTTGCCCGGCTATTTCCTGACGGCCTTCTGCGCGGCGGGCTCGGCCTGCTGCGCCCGCTTGGGCGGCTTGCGCGTTTCAGCGCGCGGCTCGCGCGCCTTGGCGGGCGCCTTCTTCTCGAGGCTTGCGCGCAGCGCCTCCATGAGATCGATGACCTGCCCGCCGCCTTCAGGCGCCTCGGCCAGCGTGATCTCCTGCCCTTCGACCTTCTTCTGCACCGCGGCCTCGATGCGCGCGCGCACTTCGTCGGCATACGCGCCGGGATCGAACTTGTCGGAAGCCTGCTGCTCGATCAGCTGCTGCGCGAGCTTGAGCTCGGCATCCTTCACCTCGGTCTTCGGGATATCGATCTCCTTGATCGACCTCACCTCGGCGGCGTAGAGAAGCTGCTGCATGATGAGCGCATCCTCGACCGGGCGGATCATCACGATGTACTGCTTGCCGCGGGCGGCCCAGCGGCCGAGCGCACAGCGGTTGGATTCGCGCAGCGCTTTTGCCAGCAGCGCGTACGGCTTGGCGCCGCCCTTGTCCGGCGCGAGGTAGTAGGCCTTGTCGAAGAATACCGGGTCGATGGAGTCGATCGGCACGAATTCGGTGATCTCGGCGCTGTGCGTGCCCGCCTCCTCCAGCGCCTTCAGTTCCTCGGGCGTGAACATCACGTACTGGTCCTTCGCGAATTCATAGCCTTTTATCATGTCCTCGCGCGGCACCGGCACGTCCTCCTTCACGCAGATGTACTGCTGCTTCAAGCGCGATCCGCAGCCCTTGTGCAGGAGATTGAAGGAAATCGCGCGGCTCGCCTCGGTGGCGGAATAAAGCTTCACCGGAATCGACACGAGTCCGAACGAAACGGTCAACGATGCAATCGATCGTGCTGCCATGTTTACCTCCGATTCAGGCCTTCGCGTGCTTCAGGATGCGTTCGAGGCTTTGCTTGCGCTTCAGGGCGTCGCGCCAGCGATCGCCCGTTTCCGCCAGGCGCTGCACGGCGTTGGTGATCCTGAAGTCGAGTGGGTGCGCGCCCGCGAGCTCTTCCCACGTGAGCGGCATCGACACCGGCGCGCCCGGCGTGCCTCTCGGCGAATAGGCAACGTTCAGCGTCTTGCCGCGAACGTTCATATTATAGTCCATGAAGATTTTTCCGGTTCGCTTGGGCACGCTCCACTCCAGTGTGATGTCCTGCGGGTGGCCCCGCATCAGATGACGCCCGACGATCTCGGACACCTGGCGCGCGGCGTCGAAATCGAGCGTGCGGCGGATCGGCACGAAGACGTGCAGGCCGGTCTTGCCCGAGGTCTTGACGATGGGCTCGAGCGACATGCTGCTCAGCAGCTCGCGCAGCCAGAACGCCACTTGCTTGCCCTTCTCAAAGGCGACCGTGTTCAGCTCCGGCTCGGCGCCCGGCGCCTCGCTTCCGGAATAGATGTAGGGATCGATGTCGAACACGACGTAGTCGGGATAGTTGAGCACCGAGCTTTCCAGTGCGGCGAGCGAGGCTGCGCAGTCGGTGCTCTTGCCCGCAGCGTCCGGCCCCGGCTTCGCGCGCGAATGCCAGACGTGGAATTCGAGCGTCCCGGACTGGGCGAGCCACAACAGCGTCGGCAGGTTGTTGCAGAGCAGATACTCGTGGCTCTCGTCTTTGTGCTCCGAGAAGACGGTAATGGTAGCGACAAACTCCGGCCGCTCCTCGCCCCAGTGTTTCTGGAAAAAGCGCTGCCCGTGGATTCCCTCGGGCATGCGGATCATGGTGAGCGGACGGTCCGCGAGATGCGGCAGGATGAAGGGCGACACCTGCGTGAAATAGCGCAGCAGGTCGCGCTTGGTAAGCGCCGGCTGCTTGAGCGCCGCGTCGGCGGGCCAGTACACGCGATCGAGATGCGTGAGACGAATCTGGTGCGGGCCGACCGCGAGCGGAAAGGCCGCCTGCTTGTTTTCGAGCTGCCGCAGGACGTCATCGATCTCGCGCGAGGTGTCGGTGACTCCGGCACGCCGCGCTGCGCCTGCGTTCGGCGACCGCTTGCCCGCCGCGCGGCGCACTCCCTTCGGGTCGACGTCGTCCCGCAACCGCAGGAAAATCGGCGCGCGCAGAGAGCCGTCGTCGGTCCAATCCTGGAACTGCACCTCCGCGACGACTTCGGGCTCGACCCACGTGGTCGGGCTGTGGAGTTCCGGCTTCTGGGCGAACGGGCATGTGCTTGTTCGCAGCGGGTCCAGTCGTGCCTTCACCTGCGCGAGCGCGTCTGAATCGAAGCCCGATCCCACGTGCGAGGCGAAGCGGAGCTTGTCCCCCTCCCAGTAGCCGACGAGCAGCGCGCCGAGCGGCTCGCGCGAGCCCTTTCCCCTGGTGTAGCCGCCGATGATAAATTCCGCGCTGTTGGTGGACTTGATCTTCAGCCACGCCGCTGAGCGCCGGCCCGCTTCGTACTTGCTGTCCTTGCGCTTGCCGACGACGCCCTCGAAGCCGCTCGCGAGCGCCGCGGCATGCAGTGCCTCGCCGTCTTCCGAGGCGTGCACGAGCTGCACAAGGGAGGAAGGCAGCAGACATTGGGCGAGGTAGCGGCGGCGATCCCGGTACGGCGCCTTGCGCAGATCGACGCCGGCGAAGTGCAATAGATCGAAGCAGTAGAAGACCGCCGGGGCCCTCTGGTCGGCCGCCGCGATCTCCCGCTCCGTCTTCAATTGAACGCGATTCTGCAGCGCACTGAATGACGGCTTGCCGCTCGCGTCGAACGCCACGATCTCCCCATCCAGGATCATGCTGCTTACGGCCTGTTGGCGGAGCTCCGCGGTCAAACGGGGAAAGGCGGCGGTGAGATCGAGGCCTCGCCGCGAACGCAGCTTCACGCCCTTCTCGCTGACCGAGGCGAGCACTCGATAGCCGTCGAGCTTGGGTTCCCACATCCAGTCGGCATGGTTGAACGGGGCATCGCGCGCTTCCCCGTGCATGGGAGAGAGCGTTTCGGGCATCGCTTCGATCTCGCCTGCGGGAACGAGCCGCGCAGCGGGAATCCGGTGCGCTGGGAGAACCTTGATATCCTCCACCGCCATGCCGGAGAGAACGGAGCGATTCTGCCCGGTAACATCGGTCTGCGTCGCGAACCGGTCCTTGTGCTTGATCAGGAACCAGTTCCTCTTGTCCGAGCTGCGCACGAGCGCAAAGGAGCCTTTCACCTTCTCTCCCCGCAGCAGGAAGCTGAGCTTGCCTTTCTCCAGGGCTTGCCGGATGCGCCGTTCCGCCTCATTGCGGTCGTGAAACCAGTACTCGCGGCCTTCGTCCGGAGAATACACGCCGCAATCCCAGACGATCACCTCGCCCGCGCCGTACTGCCCCGGCGGAATGACGCCCTCGAAGGACGCGTACTCGTACGGATGATCTTCAGTCTGCACGGCGAGGCGTTTTTCGCTAGGATCGAGGGACGGCCCTTTGGGAACGGCCCACGACTTCAGCAGTCCATCGCACTCGAGCCTGAAGTCATAATGCAGTCGCCGGGCCGAATGCTGCTGGATGACGAAAAGCAGCGGTCCCGTCCGCGGCCCGAGCATCGCGGGCGCCGGCTCGGGCGTGGCGCCGAATGTCCGCTTGGCGGAGTAGTCGCCGAGCGACGCGGGTTCGGCGGCGCGCGGCGGGTTCGCGCGTTTGTCTTTGGAGCGGGATACAGGCGCCATGCGGAGATTCTACCCCTCACCCCCGCCCCTCTCCCGAGAGGCGAGGGGAGGTTCGAGCGAGTCCAGACTTGTAATCTGGTTTCGAAATGATTCAATTGGAGCAAACACCATGCAGTTGTTAGCAGGAACGAGCGGCTATTCCTACAAGGAGTGGCTGGGCCATTTCTATCCGGAGAAGCTGCCTGCAACCGCGATGCTGCGCTACTACGCCGAGCGTTTCGCGACGGTCGAGATCAACAACACCTTTTACCGCATGCCGGCGGAGTCGATGCTCGCGCGCTGGTCGGAAGAGGTGCCCGAGAATTTCGCTTTCACGCTCAAGGCGCCGCGCCGCATCACGCATGAGAAGCGCCTGCGCGAGGCCGAACCGGATGCGGCGGAATTCCTGCGGCGCGCCGCCGCCCTCGGGAACAAGCTTGGCGTGGTGCTGTTCCAGTTGCCGCCATACCTCAAGAAGGATCTTCCCCGGTTACGGGATTTTCTCAGCGTGCTGCCGGTCGATAAGCGCGTCGCCTTCGAGTTTCGCAACGCTTCATGGCAGGACGACGAGGTGTACGAGGCGCTGCGCAGCCGCGCCGCAATGCTTTGCGTCACCGACACCGACGAAGGCGATACGCCGTTCGTGGCCACTTCGGATTGCGGGTATATCCGCTTGCGGCGGACCCACTACGACGAGGCCGACCTGCGCGTCTGGGTCGAGCGCATCGCGGCGCAACCGCTCGCCCGCACCTACGTCTATTTCATGCACGAAGACGAGGCGCTGGGAACGCGGTTTGCTCAGCTCCTCAATGAACTGTGGCGGGCCGCACGCTGTCACGCCTTCTAGACGTAGGACCGCAGCCGCTGCGAAAACTCCACCAGAGGACGAACGCCGCTCGCCTCGGCGCGCCGGCACCAGTCCTGCAGCCGGCACACCCGCAAGCACGTGATAGCGGTTGGCGATTACCGCTTGCAGCGTCCCTATCGCCGCGCCACTCGGCGGACCAAACCGACCATCACCCCGAAGATCTCCAGCTTTCCCTTGGGACGTAGGACTGGATAAGCCTTATTGGCCGGTCTCAGCACAAAGTTACCGCGCTCACGTTCAAAGTACTTGATAGTGAACTCATCATCCACGATGGCTACGACGATGTCCCCGATGTTTGCAGTCGGCTGTTGCTCCACCACGATAAGGTCGCCCTCCAGAATACCCGCATCCATCATCGAATCGCCTTTGACGCGGATCAAGCTCGTCCTGGAGGGTTGTTTGACCAGGTAATTGTCGATCGTGACGACGTCGTAGCCGTTCTCCGGATCAGGGTCTGGCAGGCCAGCTCTGATCGGCGAGCGCGCAAGTCGACGTTCAAAGAAACGAGGACCGGGTCCCAATCGCCGGTCAGGGGCCAACTTAAGGTAGCCCTCTTCTTTGAACCGGCTCACGTAGTTCGCAACCCAGGACTTGGCGGATATTCCCCACAGTTTGCCTATCGTGGCATAAGAGGGAATGACGTTGTGTTTAGCGTAGTAGTCCTGCAGCTTGGAAAGGTACGACGCATCGACTGGCATGTAGGCCTCACAGAACGATTGTTCTGTACCCTACAGAACGATCGTTCTGTCGTCAAGCCAGTAACACCGCTGGCGTAAAAAAAGCGCCGGTCACATTGCGGCCGGCGCTTAAACACCCCGTTTTGGAGGAGGAGGAGGAACGGGGTGAGGAGGATCTCGTTCGCGCGATCACCAATGTCCGAAGATTTCCATCAGCGCTGTGGCATCTTTCAATTCGACTTCGCGCTGTCCGCTTCCATCCCGACAAAGCGGTCGGTAAGCGCTGCAAGCTCGCGGTAGAACGCGCTTTGCGCTCCGACCTTGACCGCCGCCGTGAACGGTCCGACCCAGCGCCCGAGATGCTCGTCGAGGAAACGCTTGCGGAGACCGGCGATTGTTGTGAGTGCGTCAGACCTGCCGTTCCGGTGGGCCGCGTTCTCCCGGAAAATGAGCAGATAGAGGAACTCCAGCTCGGCCGCGATGTGATCGGGTGGTTCCTGGAAATCGTCCTCCATCTCGAAGCCGCCCTGCCCGTACATATCGAGGACCGCCATCGTCGAGCTCCCCATCACGGTCTTCTCCGCGTCCAGCCAGATCGACCCGTAGGGTTGGGCGATGGCGTTGACGGGACCGAAGAAGAGCCGCGTGTAATCGACCAGCAGGCTTTCGGTCGATGCAGCGGCAAACTCTTCGCCCAAGCGGCGCGCGCGCGCCGCAAGGTCCGGGCGAATCCGCGTCGCGACGTCGAGCATCGAATCGAAGACCTTCTCCTCCGCGAACTCGGGGCCGGGCTGGTAATAACAGGCAGCCAGAAAGCGGCAGAGATCCGCGCGGGAAGCTAGAAGTTTACGCTCTGGCACTGTACTTTCCGATGTAATGCACGTTGGGTTTGGTGCCCTTTTCTTCCCGCAGGCGAAAGGACTTGTTCGCTTTCAGCACCCTGGCGATCTCGGAATTCGGATCGTCCTGGTCACCGAAGATGCGCGCTTTGGCCGGGCAGACCTCGACGCACACCGGCTGCATGCCATTGCTGACACGGTGATAGCAAAAATTGCATTTTTCCACCACGCCTGCTTTGCGGATCGGCTTCACCTCTTCCGACGCGTACTGATTCAGGGCAGGGATCGTCGCCCCAGCCATCTTGGCGGTTTCCGTCCCGGAAGCCGTGCCCCCCGGGATCATCGATGACTTGTCTGTCCACTGGGGCTGGGTGTCGCGTTCAAAGAAGTTGAAACTGATCACGCTGTAGGTTTCGCCGGCGAGACTCTCCTCGCCAAGCTCGAGGTTGCTGTACGGGCAGGCTTGCTGACAC
>JACQOK010000010.1 GCA_016202565.1 Betaproteobacteria bacterium
GGCCAAAGCCGCCGAGAATCTCGAGAGGCACGGGGTCTCCTTCTACGAGGCCACGACGCGCCGGGCCACTCCTCGCGAGACGAGGCAGTATGAAGACGAGTAACCACCACCTTCGACGGGAATACGATTTCTCCGGTGGCATCCGCGGCAAATATGCCGAAGCGTTCGCGAAGGGCGTGCGCCCGGCGAATCCGGTCTCGCCCTGCGGCTCGATGTCGAGGCCTGGCTTGGCCACGCGCTGAGCCAGGCCCAGGCGCTCGAGGCCACCCTCGTCGCCTACGCTGCTCTCGCTCACGCACGTAGCCCGCAGAGGGCGGGCAAAGAAGTAGCCGCGCTGGTCGAGGTGGGCCGCTCGCCGTTGTGGCGATCCTTTCTCGCCGACATCCGGAAATACCGGTTTGATTCCGAACTGGCGTCAGGCCTGAAAGACTTCTTCAAGGAACGGGACTGGCTCGTCCATCGAAGCTGGTTCGAGTACGGTGGCACCGGACTATCTGTGCGATCCGCAAACCGGTTGGCCAATCGGCTCGAGCGCTTTGCTCGGAAAGCGAGTCTGCTGGAGCAGACCTGTTACCAGTTCCTGCTGAAAATCCTGACGGAGCGCGGATTGTCAGAGAAAGACGTCGCCCGGCGCACAACTCACGTGCGCGAGCGCTGGCTGGCGACCTGACGGGGCTACGGGAGCGCGGCACGTTCCCAGGACCGGCGATCAGCCTACTGAAGTCCTCAACACGATAGTTCACTGCCGATAGGCGAATAATGCAGGAGAACTCCTGAACGCGTACGTCGCTGTCACGGATAGAGAGTGGTTCGATTTCTTGGCCATACAGCAAGGAATCGACGAAGTCAACTTTTGGCAGCCCAACCCTTGGGGTGGCCGGTTCGGCGTAATGGGACGTGGCGAGCCGATGCTGTTCAAGCTGAAATCGCCGGCGAATACAATTGTCGGCGGAGGCTTCTTCGAGCACTACACCGAACTGCCGCTCAGCCTGGCTTGGGAGGCGTTTGGGATCAAGAACGGTGCGCCGTCGCAACAGGCCACATGGGAGCGAATCGCGCGGCTACGGCACATTCGGCCCGAATGGTACGAAGACTTCACGATCGGGTGCATCATCCTGGTCGAGCCCTTCTTCTGGTCCGAAGAGCTTTGGATACCAGAGCCCCCCGACTGGAGCCCCAACATTGTTAGGGGCAAGACTTATGACCTGCACGACGAGCCCGGGCGTACGCTTTGGGCACAAGTGACGGATCGCCTTCTTGAGATCCGCACGCGGCAGCCGGGCATTTCTCCGACTGAGATTCCCGGCGGCTACTCGGAGCCGGTTCCGGTACGGCGCCGGCTCGGCCAGGGCACCTTCCGCATTCTTGTCACTGACGCGTACCAACGGCAATGCGCGGTTACGCGCGAGCGCGCCCTGCCAGCGCTCGAGGCCTCCCATATCCGTCCGTTTGCGGAGCTGGAGACACATTCGGTTCGCAACGGCCTTCTACTTCGGTCCGATCTTCACCGGCTGTTCGACGCGGGCTATCTGACGGTTACCCCCGACTACTGCCTCAAAGCCAGCCCTCGGATGCGCGAGGACTTCGATGACGGCGAGACGTACGTTCAGCTGAGCGGCCCCCGCATCTGGGTACCGACGCGCGAGGAGGACCGACCCGACCCGGCTTTCCTTCTTTGGCACAACGAGAACCGTTTCCGAGGCTGACGTGGCGGACGCAATCCGGGAGCTTCAGTCGTCGCTCAGCCGCTTCGCCCAGGAGCGTGCTTGGGAGCGCTACCACACACCCCGCAATCTTGCCGCGTTAATCGCGACCGAGGCCGGCGAGCTTTTAGCACACTTCCGCTGGGATGAGGAGGCCATTACCCTCAGGCGCGAGGACGTCGAGATGGAATTGGCGGACGTGTTCTTGGGCGTGCTCCGGTTCGCTGAGGTCGCAGGCATCGATCTAGTCGATGTAGCCCAGCGGAAACTGGCGCAGAATGCAGTCAAGTACCCACGGGGAAGTGACACTCCGCCCACAGCGTAACGGCTCGCACTGCACATTCGACGGTTTCGGCAACCGCTTCACCAATCCGCCAAAGCCAATTGGCCAATGACCAGCAGGTCCGCCTAGCAGCCTTTCGCTTCCTGGAGGAGCAGACCGCCCGACACGGCGAAGTACTGCCGCGGAGGGTGCTGGCCGAGGGTTTCGCATTCGCGGGGTACCGCGTGCCACTCCTCGGACCCCAGGGCATTTTCAAACCCGCCATGCTTCCGGAGATGCCAATCAGCATCACTACGGCCCCACCGATTGAGGGGGAGCCGCCTATGTATCAGGATCAGGTAGGCCCCGACGGGCTTCTCCTGTATCGGTACCGCGGCCGCGATCCCCAGCACCGCGACAACGTGGCGCTGAGACTTGCGATGCGGCGCGGCGTCCCGCTGGTGTATCTATTCGGGATAGTTCGTGGCCAGTATTTACCAATCTGGCCAGTATACGCGGTTGGTGATGATCCGGCGGGGTTGGCCTTTGCTATTGCTGTGGACGATAAGCGGCTGGCAGGACCGGCAGCAGAGATGATTGAGGAGCATCTCCGAAGAACCTACGTAACCCGCATCACACTATATCGTCTGCATCAACATTCTTTTCGGGAGCGCGTCCTTCGCGCATACCACGAAAGGTGCGCCATCTGTAGGTTGAGACACACCGAGCTGCTTGATGCGGCGCATATCCTTCCGGATGATCACCCCCGGGGTGAGCCGATCGTCCCCAACGGTCTCGCTCTGTGCAAGTTGCACCACGCAGCCTTTGATCGGCACTTTCTCGGCGTGCGCCCGGACCTTGTAGTCGAGATTCGACGGGATATCCTCGAGGAGCCCGATGGACCCGGGCTGCGGTACGCGTTGCAGGAGATGAACGGTCAGCAACTGTATGTGCCGCGCTCACGAGAACTCCGTCCGCGGCGGGAGTTTCTTGAGGAGCGGTACGAGATGTTTCGCAAAACCGTTTGAAATTTTCCCGGCGATCTCCCTCTGCAGAGCGTTTTTGCACTTCTCGAGGTGCGGCCTGCCGGCCTCTGTCGATCGCCGCCGACCCGGCCGGCTAGTCGTCGTCTTCCGCGCGCCCTGAGCTGGCGGCCAGAGGTGAGATCATCTCACGCCATCTTCCGCTCGGGCATGTCTCGCCACCCACCATTCGTCGTGTAAGTAGAGCCTGCGTCCAGCCGGCCCAGACCACTCCCAAGCCCAGCGCTCGACGCTCCTGCCGGAATGATCCCCGCCGATGCCCATGCGATCCCTGACCCTGCACGCGCTCGCCATGCTCGCCGCGATAGCCGGCAGGGCAGGAGCACAGACCCTCGCGCCCGCGGGCAGATACGCATCCAGGAACGGTCTCCGGATGTACTACGAGATCCACGGCACCGGCCGCCCGCTGGTGCTGCTCCACGGCGGGTTGTCGAACGTCGAGACCGATTTCGGCAAGGTGCTCCCGAGCTTGGGGAACACCCGCAAGGTCATCGCGATCGAGCAGCAGGGGCACGGGCACACGGCCGACGTCGATCGGCCGCTGAGCGGAACAGATGGCGGAGGACACCGGGGAGCTGCTGCGGCAGCTCGGGATCGAAGGGGCCGACGTCGTCGGCTACGGCATGGGAGCCGGCATCGCGCTGCAGCTCGCCCTCCGGCATCCGAGCCGGGTGCGCAGGCTGGTGCTCCTCGCGCCCGCGTACACCAGAGACGGGTTCTATCCCGAGGTCCTGCGGGCGTCGAGAATCTGAAACCCGAAGACCTGGCCGGCTCGCCCTGGCAGCAGGCGTACGTGGCGAAGGCGCCGAATCCGGAAAGCTGGCCGACGCTGGTCGCCAGGGTGGCCAATGGATCGTGGTTTCGCGCGACGCGCCGCTCGCGGCCATCCGGTCGATCGAGGCGCCCGCGCTGGTCGTGATCGGGGATGCCGACGTCATCCGCCCCGAGCACGCGGTGGAACTGTTTCGCCTGCTCGGCGGCGGCGTGCCCGGCGATATCGCCGGTATGCCGCGGTCCCAGCTCGCCGTGCTCCCCGGCACGACTCACGTCACGCTCGTGGAGCGCGCCGATTGGCTGCTCTCGATGGTGCCGCCTTTTCTCGAGGCTCCCATGCCGAAGGGCCAGTAGGCGGCCCGTCGTCCTCAGCACGCTGGGTTTTCTTGTCGCCGAATGCCACCAGGCACGTTGGGCGTGGGGTAAAGCACGGGGGGTGCAGGAGGGCTCCCGTCCAGCCATGGATGTGCCCCGGCTGCCGTCCAGATTGCTGATCAGAAGCCGGCGGATGCTGTAGCTGTAGAACCCCCCGGGCTTGCTCCAGCTCAGTTGGCGAAGGCATACTACGGCTCGCGCCTGGAGCGGCCGCTGCCAAAATGTCGGCACAGTCGGCGGTGGGGCACGAAACTGCCGCTGGCAAGCCTTGCGGAGCGTGCATTGACTGCGCAGCGCAGCGGAGAGGCTGAGTGGCGCCAACGATTTTCCGCTCTGGCCCGTACCGGTTCTATTTCGTGAGCCACGACATGGGCGAGCCGCCACATGTGCACGTGGACCGGGAGGACATGAGCGCGAAGTTTTGGCTGGACCCCGTGAGCCTCGCGAGGAATCTGGGATTTGCCGCCCATGAGCTTCGCAGGTTGGAAAAGCTGGTTGCGGAGCACAGAGACGAGTTTCTGGAGGCCTGGAATGGCTTCTTCGTTTCCTAGTGCGGGCGAGCGGGTGAAGGATGTCCGCTTCACCGATGACACGATTAGCGTAGATCTCCTGGATGGACGGACAATCATCGTGCCGCTTGCCTGGTTTCCTCGTCTTCTTCATGCGACGCCGGGACAACGTGAGAATTGGGAGCTTGCAGGAGCGGGTTACGGGATCCACTGGCCCGACATCGACGAGGACCTGAGCACAGAGGGACTATTGCGAGGGGCTCCCGCTCCGGGGAGTCGAACGTCCGCGCCGGCGTGACAGGGAGGCTGTGCGTCGTCTCGCTTTGTGTCACGGGCCGCCGGCTCGGCCCAGCGCATCCCGGACCGCTGCGGCCGCCCGGAACCCGCTCGCCAGTGCGCCTTCGAC
>JACQOK010000215.1 GCA_016202565.1 Betaproteobacteria bacterium
CCTCGATCAGGTCAACGCGTACTACCAGGGGCTCTCGAACAACGTCCAGCTCGGCGCCGCCAACTACATCCCCACCTTCATCGTGCCGGCCCTGGTGATCACGCACCTCATGATCTTCCGGATGCTGGTCCGACATCCGCGGTAGCCTCTAGGCCAGCCTACCGGGCGGGAAGTCCGCGTGACCTAAAGAAACGCGCCAGAGAGGGCCTGTAAGCCGGGTTCTGTGCCGTCGTCGAGTGTTCTCAAGTTTGCAAGGGAGTTGTGGGGCAGGTGAGTCGAGCGTGTCAAGGGAGCCTGTAATCCGAGGGCCCGGAAGGACGCGCGAGCTGAGAGTGAACACGCGTGGGGTTCGAATCTCGAACGGGATTCGCCCGGGGTTGACCGCATGGGGATTCGACGTTAGGGGCGTTGCCCATATGGCCGCCTGAGGGGCTGATATTCCAAGGGGGCGGGCTGGCGGGTGCCGGGTTCGGGGTAGACTGCTGACCGCGCATGCGTAGGAGGAAGACGCCCCCGCCGCCGGGTCCAGACGCCACGCTCAACGAGCTTTGGCAGTGGAGCGTTAAGGTCGATCAGGATTCCTGGCTAGAACCAAGATTCCGCGATCTCCTCGAAGATGCCGAACATTTTGTTGAGCGGACTCAGAATCAGTCCCAGCCCGAGCTGCGCGCTCGATGCGCTCGCGCGGCTATCGTCTTCGCCGCAGCGGCCGTGGAAGCAGCATCGAATGACGCTCTTGTCACAGTACGCGATCTGTTCAGCGATTCCTGGCCGGCGGAGTATATCAAGGACCCGCCATGGTGCCACTTCCGCCGTCTCAGCCCCAACAGGGTCGACCGTCTCATTGAGCGCGGAAAGCTGGAGCAGAAGGTCCGCTACCTCATCGCCAGAATTGAGGGTGGCGTCGCTGCGATATGGCTGGGCCAGGACTTCGCAGCGAAACTCGCGATTCTCGTGAAGATGCGGAATCGCATCGTGCATCTGCGGTCACTCGGCCAGCCAGCCAAAGCAGGCGCGGTGCTGAATTCCAAGCAGGTCGCGCATACAGCTACCAGCGCGGTAGAGACTGCAAGAAAGTACGTTGATAGCCTAGAGGAGGGTTTTCGAGAGATGAAGCTTCCTATTGCGCTGTACGCTCCGGGTTGAAATCGCGTCGCGGGCTAGGGTGCCGCCTCGAACGGCATCGAATGGGCGGTTTCCTCGGCCGCCTCGCCCGCGAGAACCTCCGAGGGCCCGCGGGGAGGGGCGCATGATGAGACCAGCGCGCGGAAGAAGAATGCTGTCTCAGCTCGAGGCCGCCGTCGCCGGGGCGATCCTCAACGGCGTGAACCCGCACGAGCGGGCCGCCCGGCGCACCCGCCGCGCGCAGCGCACGAGCAAGAAGCTCCAGCGGCAACGCGCCGCCGCGCGAAAACCCTTGACGCTGCGTCGTCAGTACATCCAGTGGAGGATCCAGAATCGAGGCGTGAGGACACCGTGAGTGAGGACCCTCTCGACTCTTCATCACTCGAAGCGCATTTCGTCTTGTCGCGCTCTTCTATCCTCGGAGATCGCTTCTCGCTCCCAGCGTTCTGCCAGGTCCCGGAGCAGCGCAGCCGTTCGCGGCTTTGCTGCGGCTTTCTCTGCCCACTCGCGACACTGTTCCGCCAGCACTCTTTCTTGGCGCCCGCCCTCGAACATCGCCTTAGACACAACACCGCGCATATTGAATCGCTCGACCTGAATCCCGATCTCGATCTTCTCGGAGTGAAGCGCCTCGATGAGATCACGAACAACGCGATGTGGCCACCCGCCATCCGTAGGGTCGGTAGGGCTGTGTGCAAGCATATGTCCAACGTACTCATCTGCAATGTCACTACGGTCAACCCGGGCCGCCTCCGTTCTGACGGCGTTGACCCAGTTACGTAGTGTCGTTCCATCTACGTCATTGCCGATCGCTCCAGGCACTAGCCTAGAAGAACTCAGAAGACGATAACCGACCTCCGCCCGCGCGATCTGCTCCGCGGTCGGCTCAACTCTCTCGCCCGACTTGGCACGAAAAACATCTGTCAGAATCCCTACGAAGAATTCCGGGTTCTGGGCCATATAACGGTGAATATTCAGCGTCCGCTCGCGATAACCCAACGCAGGAAGCAGCGCGTACTCCCGTCTAGCGAGTTCAATGAGAGGTACGTCTGGTCGTGCCGACAGAGCCTCGAGCGCTTGTTCTAAGGGGTAGACAACCATGGTATTCGGCTTAGTCCTCGCTGAGGCGAGCTCGTCAATGACGCCGTCTATTAATTCAAGGGCAAGTGGTGCCGGAAATTCTGTGATGCGACCATGCAAGGCACCAAGGGCGGCGCTTGCCCGACCGACGGCAAGGTAGCTGCGGCTCGCGGCCATCAACTCGTCAAGAGAGCCCTTCAAGCCCCACGGCATCTTTCGAAGCCAATAGCTCTTCTCCACCTCTGCGCCGAGCAAAGCTGCGGTTTGCCACGTCGCTTGCTCATCAGGCCAGCCGAGCAACAGAATCGCCTTTTGGTCGGCAGTCCAGGACCGCTCCCGGGCGAGCTCTAAGAGCCTCTCCTTCCATAGATCGCCGTCGCGCCGTCGTGCTTCTCCCGAGAGCGCCAATGCAAAGGCGCTCAGACGCTCACTCACTCCAAGGCTGGCATCGATAAGCGACTCAGATCGATCAATATCAATGAACGCGGTAGCTGCGCTCGCAACGAATTGAGGACAGTCCACCGAGGTCGCGAGTTCTATGAGACCGGCTGCTCCCACCGCCTGCACAATCTCTTCGACCGCCTCACGGCGCATTTCCTCGACAAGATCGATGTGACTTTCCCGGCCTCGCGGCGGAACGTCCGGATAGTCCTGATCGAAGAGCCACGCCGTGCGTTCGACGAGACTCTCTGGTGCAAGCGCATCGAGAATCACTTCCAGCCGAGCGAGATCAGGGCCCCTTAGAGCCCACTCGGCGTCATGAAACGCGCGATGTCTATTGACCGTTCTACGAAGCACCTCCCACAACTGGTGTTGCCGACCCGCTGCGCCGCGGCGAATGAAGTCCTGTAAGAGATCACATGCACGTTCACGCAGCGCTGGTTCGAAGTTCGATAGCTCCTCGATAATCGTCGTCCATCGTGTCGGATTATCGTCGACGTGGTTTAGTGCTCTGCTAATGATTTCACTGTAGCCACGCCGGACAACGCCCCATGTCAATAGTTCGCGCTCAGACGCTCCTGCCTCTCGGAACCGCGGCCGCGCAGTTGGGTGTGCAACCCCCTGTTGTTCTGGCAGAAGACTAACGAGCAAACGCCATCCTATTGTCGGTTCGGCGGCCATGATCTGGTCCAGGATTGCTAGACGTTCGGCCAGCGGCGCGTTCGTCCCTGGGTGCCATGGAAGAAAAATCTCCCCCAACGAATTTAGCGGACGATTATGCAGCTTGCCGCCTGGATCGACACGGGCGAGTTTCGCGAGGATAAGTGCCACTCGCGACAAGTACGCAGGATCCCAGGCAAGCGTTTCGAGCCCCCAAAGAAGATAAGTGTGAGGACTGGAAGGACCTAGCAGGCCGCTCTCACTGAATATTGGACGAATCAGTTCGCCGTCCCCCTCGAGCATTTGCTCGAGGGCCGACAACAAAGGGCGGGGAGCGGCCTCCATGAGCAGTGGTAGCTCGTCGCGCAGGCTCGCGATCACGCGGTAATCCCGGTTTAGCCCTGGCAGAGCCCGCACCAAGCTGTCCACAAAGTCTTGTGGAGTGGTTCCTGCAATCGTTAAGCCCACCTCAGCATGCAGGACTGCAATTAGCAGAAGCACCGTGGCGAGACCATCCCTTAGCCATTCAGAGTGAGCTAACACCTTTCCTTTTATCGCTGCATACGGGCGCTCGTCCTCTGACAAATCAAGGACTGGATCGTACTCGGCAAAGACTTTCGTCGCAGCCTCACGAAGCCTCTGCAAATCTCCGCGGCCTATGAGGTAGCCGAGGTGCAAAAACGCATCGACGGGCGCTCTAACCTTCCAGACATTAGCCTCCCGATCGATGGGAGGATCCTGCTGCCTCTCCAGCGGCTGTAGCGCGGCTTCATACCTCGCATATTCGAGACCCTCCGCGAGAAGCGTAACGATAGCTTGATCCTGCGGAGCGTCGCCGTTCCAGCCGCCAGCGAGCAACGCTGGTATCAATGTCCTCCCTGTTCCAACCCACTCAGGCCGCCCTCCGTCACCATGAGGAATTTGTCGACCTAGAACGGTGACACTACGGCCTGACTTGCGTGCCAGTTGGTAAGCCTTGTCCTCATCGAAGCCCATGCTTCGTAGGGCATCGCTCAACGCACGTGTCGATGGCCGATCAAGGCCTATGAATCCGGTACGGCCGGGCGCGTCGCGTCCAGTCGGTACGATCGTTACGCTGGTTCTCGCAAGCCATCCGTGGAGGCGCACAGCACTCCCGCGGACGATAAACACCATGTTTGACTTTTGACCGATCTGGCGTGCCGCGTCTTCCGTGTCTAGTACGAGGGTGCGGGCCTCGAGAAATTTCCGCACATTTTCCTCAGCTGCGTGAATTGTGACGATTACGAACGCAACAACTTCGTCGGTCGAGTCGGCGCGGACAACGACGGGTTGCGGCGCACCCAGCATTTGTTCCGTTAGGAGCTTCGCCCGTTCCTGGCGGTCACATAGCAGAACCGCGCCGTCCAAAGGCGGTTCGAAGCGCGAGGAGTATTCGTCCCAGTATTCCGCGATGCTTCGTGCGCCGGTATTGGGAAAGACGCCGAGGACTTCTCGCGCGAGCTTCGACGCAACTGCAGGGTGCTGGGACAACCATTCTTCTAGCGCAACACCATCGATGGCACGCACGTCCTTCCACTGGCCGTCTCGTTGTTTCTGTGCTCGCCAGTCTTCTAAAGAACGGCTGTCCCAGCTGCGTGGTGTAACGAATACGAAGGTTGTCTCTCTCGGATTGACCGCACCCGGTGACTCAGTTCGCTGTTGATAGTCCTCGTTCGCCTTCCGCACAATGTTTCTCGATACACCAAACTCCCACACTGATTCCCCGTCCGGGATATATGGATCGACGCCTCTGGCAGTAAGTCTTCCGTCGTACCCAGGCAGTTGCGCAGAATCGCCAGTAGGAAAACGGAAAGAGCTGATCTCTCTTGCTGATGCTCGAATGAGCGAGCTCACGACCTCGGACAAGGCCGTACGTGCTCCTACATGGTCAGCCCATCTTTCAAGATCAAGAGCAGTTATCCACCGCACCGTTGAACCCCTCTCGATTGACGTAGGATCCAGCGTCGCTTCGTCAGTTCGAGCTTAGGCTGCCGATTCAAAACGATGTCTTTCTGAGTCCGGCGTTTTCCAGCGCCGAAGTGCGCGATATGTCCGGACTCGGCAGCCGTCTTCACGCGGCGGCTATTGGACACGGGCGGTAGTCGCCATTATGAGCCTAGCCTCACGCCGCGGCGAGCGGCGCGCAAAAGCATCCGCTCGACCGCGAAGTTATGCGGCCGGAGCGATTACAGCGCTCGCGCCACCGCCTCGACCGCCTTCATTCCTTGTCCAAACCGTGCCATCGAGTGACGGTGCGTCTCCAACTCACTGTACGGCAGGAACCGAACCTGCAGGTCGCCGATCCTACTGAACGCCGGCCTCGACAGTTGGGCCCGCACTTCGTCCTCGCGGTCGTCGGGGGCGACAAGGAAGAGTCCTCTCGCCGACCCGGCCGCCGCACCCAGGGCCAGATCGAGCAAGCGGACGATGCCCGAGTAGATCGACGTTGTGTGCTCCACCTCGAACGCCGCGGCCACGTGCGCCGTGCCAGGTTCGAGCCACAGCACGTCGATGAACCGCACGGCATCCGCGCCCGGTCCGTCCGCGAGCGCCTCGGGAAGCGCTTCCGGGCAGCCATCACCCAGCCGTCCTCCGGCATATGCCCGGCCACGGTCGTTCGCCGCGACCCAAGGCTGAAAACCTAATGCAGCGCCCAGGTCACGAAGCCAGCCCTGTACCTCAGCGTGCGTCCGGTCTGCATCCCGGACCCGGTTCAGCAGCTTGTCGGCCGCGGCACCTTCTTCGCGGACGCGGGCCAGGTCTGCCTCCCATGCGGCTCGTGCTGCTTCATCGTCGTCCCTGGGCGGAGCGACGTACTTTCCCGAACCGAGGTCGAAGAGCAGGCCCGCGATGGCTCCGAGGTCGTTCGACAGTAGGTCCCGATAGCGCGAATTCGTCGCGACGATTCCTGACCGCATGGCCAGGTACTCGTCCCAACGGCCGAGCTTCACACTCGCACCCGTGAGCGCGTTGTACCCCTTGACGATCGCGGTGTTGAACGGCGGCGCAATGGTCGGGTGCACGAAGTACAGCAGATTCGCCACGGCCGGGCCTAGCCCCTTGATCTTCCGGCTATCGAGGTGACGGATCGCGGCTACCACACCCTCCTCTCCCGTGCAGCAGACGCATGAGTTCAGGAACCGGGCGAAAGCGAGCTGGTTGTCGCGGTTCTCATAGATGTCGGGGATGCGTAGCTTGGGCTTCCACAGAAACGCATGATCAGCGCCCTTGAAGATTTGCCGTTGCTCGGCAATGGAGCCGACCACAGTCTCCAGGGACGACCCCTTGTAAGTATTCCCGAATGTGCCGGCATCGATCTCTGTGATGACCTGGGCAATGCCGCGCCGGATCGACCGGAAGTTCTTGAGCCGATCTTCCCACAGGAACCACGTTGCGTAGGTCGCGTTTGGATCGGCTTTCCACCGGGCTAGGAGAACCCGCATGGAGTCGGCTCCTGAGGGCGTCAGCTCAGCCCGCATGTTGGACTCCTCCACTCCCTCAACGACTTCACTGCGGCGTCGAGGGGCCTGCCCCCGACAAGGTTCACCATGTCGGCATGACGATCACGATAACCTGCGGCGGCTGAGCGACGCGAAGCCGACGTCAGGTTCATCGTGCTGTTATACCTCCCGACGATGATGCGCGTCCCCTGGGCTTGGTAGGCCAAAGAGTTCAAGCGACACAATGCGCCATCCTGGGCGCCGGTGAGTGAGCTGACGTGCTGCCTCGTCCGTCGGTACGAAGACCCAGGTCTGAGCCGGATCGAGACCGACGCGCTCGGCTGGAATTCGCCACTCGCGCTCCCACGTGAAATCGATGTTCGGTGGGTCAAACCGGCAATGACGCCACCGAAACTCGTCTGGTAGACGGTCGTAGTCCCCGTCGGGCTGGTAGATTACGGGGCGCCCTCCCAGTTGAAACAGCCATTCCTTTGAAACACCGACACCGTAGGGTTCGTATCTCAGTGTCTGCCCGGCCAGCGTGACGGAAGCGAAGACAGAGACCATCTCGACCAACGGTGCTTCCGTGAAACACGCGCAAGTGTGGCCGCCTCTGATGAAGCCGTTCCCGCCGCAAAGGGCGGCCTCCGCCAAGATCTGGTCCAATACGGCAACCGCCTCTCTTCGCGGCTCCGGCTCACCGAGGAAGTCGTCCCCACCGCCCACCGCCTTCGTCCAGTGGACCGCAAGACGTGCGAGATCACGCCTCGCGACCTGCAGCCAGGCGCGACGGACGTCATCCGGTGCCAAGGTTACT
The DNA here is from genome assembly GCA_016202565.1 of Betaproteobacteria bacterium. Lineage (GTDB taxonomy): Bacteria > Pseudomonadota > Gammaproteobacteria > Burkholderiales > SG8-41 > DSOT01. The sequence continues at coordinate 7,585 of JACQOK010000215.1, forward strand.
CATCTTTGAGGCATAACGTTCACGCTGAGCGTCGGCCCCATGGGCTGGTTGAACTCAATCCGCCTTCGGCGGATAGCCGAGGTCTCCTCACGATAGGTTCCCGCCGCACGCCGCGCGTGTGACCTCATGTCGCATCCTCTTCCGGGCGGTGCCAGCCGCCCGGAAAGGGGACGCCATGACGCCATTGC
>JACQOK010000216.1 GCA_016202565.1 Betaproteobacteria bacterium
ATCATGGGCCGTAAGACCTACGAATCGATCGGGCGGCTCCTGCCGGGTCGCACCACGGTCATCGTCACGCGCCAGCCCGGCTATCGCGTGCCAGGGGCGTTGATCGCGCATTCGCTCGACGCGGCGCTCGCTGCATGCGAGGGAGACGAGGAGGTCTTTGTGATCGGCGGGGGCGAACTCTACCGCGCGGCGCTGCCCGTCGCGGACCGCATATATCTCACCACGGTGGATGCCGAGCCCGAGGGCGACACGTTCATGCCGGAAATGGATCCTGCGGACTGGCGCGAAACGTCGGCGCAGTCATTCAGCGCCGATGACCGGCACCGTTACGCTTACCGATTCTCGGTTTACGAGCGTATCCGCCACTAAAAAGCGGGAACGAAGGCCCCCCAAAAAGAGCGGGAATGAAGGCTGTAAATAAGAAAGGCGGGCGTTGGCGCCCGCCTTTTCGAGCCATCACGCCTGCTAGATGACCCGCACTTCCGGCAGCGGAAACCCGTTGAAATTGCTCGCGTAGGCCGTGGTATAGGCGCCGGCATTGGCGATGTAGATGAAATCGCCCTCCTGCATGTCCTCGGGGAACATTTCATCGCGCATGCACACGTCCACCGAATCGCAGGTGGGGCCCGCAATGCACCAGGGAATCGGCTTGCCCGTGCGGTCGGTGATAATGTCGTAGCGCAAGCCCTCAGTGGTCTCGATCACGCCACCGAATACCCCGGCATCCCAGTACATCCAGCGCTTGCCGCTGCGGGTCGCCGTGCCGACCACGCGGCACACAAAGTAACCGGCATCGGATACCAGGAAACGGCCGGGCTCGGCCATGACCCGCACGTTCTGCGGAATGTCGCGAATCGCGTGATTGACGACCTCCGCGATCCGCTCGATCGACGGAATGGGCTTGACGTGCCGCACCGGATAGCCGCCGCCGATGTTCAGGAGCCGCGGTGTCAAGCCGGCGAGCCGCATCTTCCTGAATACGCGCTTGGCGTGCTGGATGCCCACGCGCCAGTTTTCCGGATTGCGGCATTGGGAGCCGACGTGAAATGTCACCCCTGCCAAATCTGCGTCCAGATGCGCCGCTTCGGCGATGATGCCGTCGACTTCCGAACTCTTGATGCCGAATTTGCCCGCGAGCGGCCAGTCGCTGCCGACATTAGGGGCCTCGATCCGGACGTAGAGCTTGGCGTCGGGCTTCACGCTCACGATCTTGCGCAGCTCCTCCACGCTGTCCAGCACATACCACTCCACCCCTTTCGCCGCCGCATATTCGAGGTAGGCGCGCGACTTCATCGGGTTCGAGTAGTAGATTTCGGCCGCGGATACGCCCAAGCCGAGCAGGAGGTCGAGCTCGGCGATCGAGGCGATCTCAAAGCCCACGCCTTCCTCGATCAAGGTCTTCAGCACGCGCGGATCCGGGTTCGCCTTCACCGCATAGTGGGGCTGCACGCGCGGCATGGCGGCCTTGAAGCGGCGCGCTTTGGTGCGGACGATATTGGTGTCGACCAGAAGGAAAGGCTTCGCGTAGCCCTCTTTGAGGGCCTCCCGGACGCGGTCGAAGTCCAGGCGTACTTCGGGATGGGTGTCGAAAAGTTGTTGGTCGTTTTCGAATGCGGGTTGCTGTTTCTTAAAGGCGACAGAGCGCACGGCCATCAAAGTCTCCTTCCGACCTAAGTTTCCGGGATGAGAAAAGCAACAACGTCAACCGTGCAGCGGCGGTTCCCCATAACTATCATGATGACCTCCTTCTGTATGAGTTCTGCCAAGTTCACAAATCTGCAAAATTTCCGCGAATTATAGGAGCTATTTCCCAGGAATCAAGAGTTTTTAGGGGATTTCGGAAAAAAATATTGCCCCGGACTCGCTCCGCAGTCGGAGCAGCCTGACGCTGAAGGGTGCGCAGGCGCCGCAGGAACTTGGTGAAACGCGGCAGCCGGGGCGGGTTGACTTCGAAGGCGGCGCGCCGTGTCCGTGTCAGCGCCCGGCCGGCGCAGCGGTCAAATCTTGGGCAGCGTTACGCCAACCTGACCCTGATACTTGCCGCCGCGGTCCTTGTACGAAGTCTCGCACACGTCGTCGGGCGCCGACTCGAGGAAGATCACCTGGGCGACCCCTTCATTGGCGTAGATCTTGGCCGGGAGCGGCGTGGTATTGGAGAACTCCAGCGTGACGTAGCCTTCCCATTCCGGTTCGAGCGGCGTCACGTTGACGATGATGCCGCAGCGGGCGTAAGTGCTCTTGCCAAGGCAGATCGTAAGGACGTTCCGCGGGATGCGGAAGTACTCCACCGTCCGGGCGAGGGCAAAGGAGTTGGGCGGGATAATGCACACCTCGCCCTTGAAATCCACGAAGGAGCGCTCGTCGAAGTTATTGGGGTCGACGATGGTGGTGTTGATGTTGGTGAAGATCTTGAACTCGCTCGAGCAGCGGATATCGTAGCCGTAGCTC
>JACQOK010000223.1 GCA_016202565.1 Betaproteobacteria bacterium
CCCGTCGTCCAGATGACCGAGAGCGCGACGTAGCCGCCCACGAGAAAGTACGAGCCATGCGCGAGATTGACGATGCGCATGACGCCGAAGATCAGCGTCAGGCCGCTCGCGAGCAGGAACAGCAGCGCGCCGTAGGAAATACCATTGAAGGCCTGGATCAGCCAGAACTGCATGTCCACGAGCTGTTCCTCCGTTCTTCGTCTGTTCGTACCGCCGCGAGCAAGTCAGAGTGCGTGACAAAATGAAATCCCCTCCCCCTAGCCAAAGGGGGAGGGCCAGGGTGGGGGTGCGGCTATTTCGTTACGTACTCTCAGGACGACCTAAACGTCCATACGCCTATATTACCGCCATTGCCTCCCCCCGCAGAATTATGTGCGTTCTGCCCGTGCCCCTCAGTCCGCGAGCAGGCGCATGACGCATCCTCCCCGTGAATGGCAACGGCGGCAGCGTAACACGAAGCAGCGAAGGGGTGAATGCGTGAAGGCATGCAGGGAGCGTGCCCGTTCACGATCTGGAACTCGTCGTGCGCGGGGTTATCGCGTGCGGTATCCTTTCCTCACTTATCCACATGGCTCCCCGGGAGTCCGAATGTCCACTACTTCCAATGATGGATACTATGAGGTGCTGTGGCCGCGCAGCCCGCGGCAGGTGAAACGGAAAAGCCTGGCGCCGCGTCTTTCCACGCTCGAAGGCAAGACCGTCGCGCAGTTGTGGGACTTTCTGTTCCGCGGCGACGAAGTGTTCGCGTTGCTCGAGGAAGGACTAAAGAAGCGCTTCCCCGGCGTGCGTTTCCTGAGCTGGCGCGAGTTCGGCAACACCCACGGCCGCGATGAGCGCGAAGTCCTCGCCGCGCTGCCGCAGCGTCTCAGGGAACTGGGCGCGGACGCCGTCGTCTCCGGCATGGGCTGTTGAGGGAGCTGCACGCCCGCCGTGCTGCGGGCGAGTGCGGTGTGCGAGGCGGCGGGCTTTCCTTCGTCTTCTCTCGTTTGCGAAGGCTTCATCCGCCAGGCCGCGGCGACTTCGGTCGGGCTGGGGCTGCCCGATATCCCGGTCGCGTTCGTGCCGGGCCATACCGGCGCGCAAAGCAAGGAAGAACTGCGGCGCAATATTCTCGAGGTGACGGTTGAAAAGGTGATCGCGAATCTCTCCCGCGCCCCCGGTAGCGCGGAGGAGAGCAAACGAGAGCCCGGTGCCCGCGACATCGTCTTCAAGGGCGGCTTCGACGCGGTGAACCGCTACTTCGTCGACAACGAATTCTCCGACGGGCTGCCGATCGTGCCGCCCACGCGCGAAAAGGTGCAAGCGTTCCTCGGGTTCACCGACCGGCTTCCGTCGGCCGCTTCTGGTGGCTGTACCTGCGCAACATCGCCGGCTTCCTGCTGCACAAGAACGACAAGGCGACCTTCGGCAATACCTGGCGCGTGGTGCTGGCGGAAAACGAGGAGGTTCTGAAACAAATCGGTTGGGAGCCGAACAGCGTCGAGATGGGATCTGCCGCCGGCGACAACACCGTCACCATCGCGCGCTACACCGGCGGCAATCTGATCTCGTCGGTTTCCGGCAGCACGCCCGAGGAGATGCTGCCCTACCTCGCGGATGCGGTGGTGAAGCAGACCTCGTGGCAGCTCATGTTCACGGTGGGCATGGGGACGGGCACGCTGCGCCCCTTGATACTACTCAGCCCAATTCTCGCCGAAAACATTGCCAAGGCCGGCTGGTCGAAACGCGACGTGAAGCAATATTTCTACGATCACGCGCGCATGCCGGCGTGGCAGTTCGAGCGGTATCTGCGGGATTGGTCCAGATTGGACCCTCAAACCGATCTGGAACTTGGCGGAGAAGATGAAGGCGGGCAACGTTCCCGAAGTGTTCCACGAGTCGGACGATCCGAACCGCATGGTGCCGATCGTGGTGAAGCCCGAAGACTACATGATCGCGGTGACCGGCGATCCGCTGCGCACGAATGCCTATGTTTTCGCGCACAACGGCGTGCTCGGCTACACCGTCGGCAAGCGGATACAGGTGCCGAAGCGATAGGAGCACCGGCTCCGGAAACTTCGTAGGTAGCGGCGTGTATATCGCGATCGGTAGAGCAGCGGACTTTTAATCCGTTGGTCGGGAGTTCGAATCTTCTGCCGCAAACGGCCTTATAGGCTTATGACCTATCGCGTAAGGCCGATCGAGGAGTGGCACATCGAAGGTTTCCGCGTGGGTTGGTGCGACATTACTTCGCTGCACCGCCCGATCTATGCGCACTCCGGCGTACTGGGCATGGGATCGCAGTCATGGCATCGGCAAGGGGTTGATTGGGTCGACGCTCGACGGGCAAGGGGTGATCTCGTTCCGAGCCGGGCGGCGGCTGTAGTTGAAGCGCTACACTTGATCGGGCCGTGCGTTTTCCTGCCCACCGCTTGCAAGCTTCGTTGACAATACGCATCATATGTACGGAGACCGCAAGGGTCCTCTCAGCAAGCGGGTGATAGAAGGAGGAGGTTATGGCTATTGCATGTCCAGTGGGGTTTGATGTCACCAGACTCAAACAGGAAGTCCGCCAGACTTATGCGTCGGTGGCGCGCGACCCGAACGGCAACTTCCATTTTCACCGCGGTCCGGAATATGCCGCGCGGCTTCTTGGATACGATCTGGCGGAACTCAAGTCGCTGCCGCAGATCGTCGCGGCACCGTTTGCCGGCGTCGGCAACCCGTTCCTGATGGACAACCTGTCCCCGGGCGGGACCGTCGTGGATATCGGTTCGGGGGCGGGAATGGATTGCCTCCTGGCGGGGCGGCGCGTCGGCCCGGAAGGAACGGTAGTCGGCGTCGACATGACCGATGAAATGATCGAGCGTGCGCGTGCGGGCGCGGAGGAGGCGGGCCTCGATCATGTGCGATTCGAGAAGGGCGACATCAATAAATTGCCGGTCGACCCGGACAGCGTCGACGTGGTCATCTCCAACGGTGTCTTCAATCTCGCTCCGGACAAGGCGGCGCTCTTCACTGAACTCTATCGTGTGGTGAAAGCCGGCGGCAGGCTTCAGTTCGCCGATATCACCGTCGGCGTGGAACTGTCTGAGGACGCTCGCAACGACATCGACCTCTGGACGGGGTGAATTGCCGGGGCTCTGCAGGTTGCAGAGATGATCGAAGCGCTCCAGCAAGCCGGCTTCCGCAACGCGCGCGCGTGCCATTTCTTTGACAGCTTTTCGGGAACGACCAAGGAGCGGGTCGCGCGTAAATACGAAGTGCGCGGCGCCAACTTCGTCGCGTATAAATAGCTGGATCAGTGGGGGAGCCCAAGAAGAAGAAATAACGGTTGACCATATGGAGTCGAACACGCCCCTCGATACGACAGCAGCGGAGGCGTACGAGCAATTTATCGTGCCGGCTCTTAACGCTCCGCTGGCCGCGGACGCAGTAGAACTGGCAGCGCCTCGGCCCGGCGAACGGCTGTTGGATGTCGCCTGTGGCACGGGCATCGTGGTCCGGATTGCCGCACCGCGCGTCGCCCCCGGAGGGAGCATCGCAGGATTGGATATCGATCCTGCGATGATCGCGGTGGCGCGTTCGCTCGTGCGTGGTCCTGACGGAGTGACGCTGCACTGGCACTGCGCCAGCGCGCAGGACATGCCATTCGCGAGCGCGACGTTTGATGTCGCGCTGTGCCTGCAAGGCCTCCAGTACTTGCCGAGTTGCGTGGCCGGGCTCGCTGAAATTCGCCGGGTCATGAAACCCGGTGGGCGGCTGGTCGCCCTGGTCTGGAGCTCGCTGGAGGACTGCAAGGGGCAGCACGCGCTCGCGCGAGCGCTGGAACGCCGCAACGTGGATGCGGCAGCTATTCTGAAGGCATATTCGTTGGGCGATTCCGACGGGATTCGCGCGCTTGCGGCTGAGGCCGGTTTTCGCGACGTGGAGATCCGCGCCTCGTACACGACAGCACGTTTTGCGTCAGTCAAGCACTTTGTCGAAGCCTTCGCTGCAGGAAGTCTCTCCAGCCGCGCCGCAATTTCCAAGGTGCCCGAGCACCAGCGAAGCGGGTTTCTCGAGGACATCGACAGAGCATTGCGGCAATACGAGGACGGGAACGGTGTCGCGCTCCCGCTGGGATATCTGGTGATGATTGCGCGTCCGTAGGCCGTCCCCGCATGCCTTCTATTTCCCTTGCCGGGAGGTGCCTAAGAAAGGAGAAGAGATGAACATCGCCAACAAACTTGATTTCGAGTATGAGGAAGTACTCGACGAAAAGACCCGGAGCCTGATCCAGGCGGCCTGCGCCGTAGCGGTTGGCTGTCCCACCTGACTGCGCAAAGCCTTCGCGGTCGCGAAGGATGTTGGCGCTACCTCTGCCGAAATAAAGGAAGCCCTGGCCTGGGGCATTATCGTGTCCGCTGGCCGAGCGAGGAACTTTGTTCTAAGCTTCGAGGAGGAATTGGGATTCAAGTAATAGTAGTGTTGGAGCCGGTCTTTTTTGTTCTTGATTAGCGACATTCCTCAGCTAGCTCATCTGGTGAGCCAGCGAGGGCCGAGGATAGGTTCACCACGATAGGAGGTGAACCATGGCGATGAACCGAGTGCAGTTTCAAGCCGGGCTTTCGATGATGGAGTTCATGGACCGATACGGCAGCGAGGACAAGTGCGAGGCGGCGCTGATGCAGGCGCGCTGGCCGCAGGGCTTCGCGTGTCCGGCCTGCGGCCGCGGTGTCAACAGCACATTCCGGCGCGAAGAGCGTCGGTACTGGCAGTGCTCGGCCTGCCGCCACCAGTCCAGCCTGACGAGCGGCACGATTTTCCAGTCCAGCAAGCTGGCGCTGACCCGCTGGTTCCTGGCCATGCATCTGCTGACGCAGTCCAAGAACA
>JACQOK010000217.1 GCA_016202565.1 Betaproteobacteria bacterium
ACAGTTGCCCCGCGCCGATGATCAGCAGTCGCCAACGCGGGCCGTGCACGGTGACCAGTGTCTTCCCGTCGAAGGTGAGCTGATCCGGCCATTTCGCCGGCCCGATCTTCACGCGCCCCGATTCCATGTCGAGCGTCCGCATCACGAGTTCATGACGCTCGATGCGGGACAGCAACTCGTCCAAACCGCTTTCCGCAGTGAGCGGCTCCAGGACCAATTCAAGCGTGCCGCCGCACGGCAGCCCGAAGCGCTTGGCCTCTTCGGCGGTGACGCCGTACTTGGTCGTGGCGGGCTTGTCCCGCACCAGTTCACCCGCCCGCACCAGCGCGATCATGTCATCCTCGACGCAGCCGCCGGAGACCGACCCCGCTACCATGCCGTCATCCCGGATCGCCGTGAGGGCGCCGATCGGGCGCGGAGCGGAGCCCCAGGTCTTGACGACCGTCGCCATCACCACGCCACGGCCCGCTTTGACCCAATCGCGTGCACTTTTCAATACCTGCAGATCGACGCTGTCCAAGATTGATCTCCGAAAAAACCTGACGGATCAGGCGCAATGGTAGGTTAGAGCATGGCGCCGCGGCGGGTCAAGCGATGATCGCCGGCGTTCACCATCGCGAGGTTGCGCCCGTTACCTTCCTGAGCTAGCATGATTTTACAAGTCCTTTTTCGCAATCGCCCGCACCCGTCGTTCCGCATGCGGGATCACCAGTCTGGAGAATAGTCATGGGCATTACTGTCTCGATGACCGTCAACGGCCAGGCGGTCACGGCTGAACTCGACCCGCGCACGCTGCTGGTGCAATTCCTGCGCGAGTACCGGCAGCTCACCGGCACGCACGTCGGCTGCGACACCGGCCAGTGCGGCGCCTGCACGGTGCATCTCGACGGGCGCGCGGTCAAGGCATGCAACATTCTCGCCGTCCAGGCGCAGGGCGCACAGATTCTCACCATCGAGGGCGTAGCGGCGAACAGCGAATTGCATCCGATGCAGGCCGCGTTCCGCGACCACCACGGTCTTCAGTGCGGATTCTGCACGCCGGGCATGGTGATGAACGCGCTCGAGTTGGTGCGCAAGCATCCCGATCCGTCGGAGGAAACGATACGCGCCGGACTTGACGGCAACCTGTGCCGCTGCACCGGCTACCACAACATCGTCAAGGCGGTTCAGGCCGGCGCCGCGGCCATGAAACGGTAAGCAGTCGTCAGGAGGACGAGATGAACGCACCCGTGATCGGCCAGCCGATCAAGCGCAAAGAGGACTACCGCTTTCTCACCGGCAGCGGGATGTATACGGACGATGTAACGCTGCCAGGACAGACCTACGCGTATTTCGTGCGCTCGCCGCATGCGCATGCGACCATCAGAAGCATCGACGTGAGCAAGGCGCGTGCCGCGCCGGGGGTCATCGCGATTTTCACGGGCGACGATCTCGCCAGGGCGAAGGTCGGCGGACTGCCCTGCGGCTGGCTGATCACCGACGTCAATGGCCAGCCGATGAAGGAACCGCCGCATCCGCCGCTGGCACAGGGCAAGGTGCGCTACGTCGGCGATCACGTCGCCGTCGTCATCGCGGAAACACTCAACCAGGCCAAGGACGCGGCGGAACTGGTGGATGTCGATTACGCGACGCTGCCGGCGGTGGTCAACGCCGGCGATGCGCGCAAACCCGGCGCGGCGGTGCTGCACGATATCGCCCCCGACAATACGTGCTACGTGTGGGCGCTGGGCGACAAGGCCGCGGTCGATCGGGCCTTTGCCGGCGCGGATCACGTCACGACGCTCGAATTCACCAACAATCGCCTCATTCCGAATGCGATCGAGCCGCGCGCCGCGGTGGCGCAATATTCACGCGGCGACGACGCCTACACGCTCTACGTCGCCAATCAGAATCCGCATGTCGAGCGGCTGCTGATGACGGCCTTTGTGCTCGGACTGCCCGAACACAAGGTGCGCGTGATCGCGCCGGACGTCGGCGGCGGCTTCGGCTCGAAGATCTATCTCTATGCCGAAGAAACGGTGATCACCTGGGCAGCGAAGCAGACCGGCCGCCCCATCAAGTGGACCGCCGAGCGCTCGGAATCATTCCTGTCCGATGCGCACGGCCGCGATCACCTGACGAAGGCCGAACTTGCGCTGGACAAGAACGGCACGTTCCTCGCGATGCGGGTGATCACGACCGCCAACATGGGGGCGTATCTTTCCACCTTCGCCTCGTGCATTCCCACCATTCTCTACGCCACGCTGCTGGCCGGCCAGTACACGACGCCCGCGATCTATTGCCAGGTGACGGCCGTATTCACCAACACCGCGCCGGTCGATGCCTACCGCGGCGCCGGGCGCCCCGAGGCGACCTACGTGGTGGAGCGCCTGGTCGATACCGCGGCGCGCGAGACGGGCATCGACCGCGCGGAAATCCGCCGCCGCAATTTCATCACCCAGTTTCCCTATCAGACGCCGGTCGCGCTCCTCTACGACACCGGGAATTACGAGGCCACGCTCGCCGAGGCGATGAAGCTGGCCGACGTGGCCGGCTTCGAAGCGCGGCGCAAGCAGGCCGAAGACCGGGGCAAGCTGCGCGGACTCGGCTATTCGACCTATATCGAAGCGTGCGGGCTCGCGCCCTCTAATGTCGCAGGTTCTCTCGGTGGGCGCGCCGGGTTGTTCGAAGCCGGGGAAGTCCGCGTGCACCCGACCGGCACCGTAACGGTGTTCACCGGCTCGCACAGCCACGGGCAGGGGCATGAAACCACGTTTGCGCAGGTCGTCGCCGATCGCCTCGGCATGCCGGTCGAGAATATCGACATCGTGCATGGCGACACCGGCCGCATCCTGTTCGGCATGGGCACCTACGGCTCGCGCTCGATCGCCGTGGGCGGAACCGCGATCGTGAAGGCGCTCGACAAGATCGTCGCCAAGGGCAGAAAGATCGCCGCCCACATGTTGGAGGCCGCGGAAGCGGACATCGAATTCGACCGCGGCAATTTCAAGGTCGCCGGCACCGACAAAAGCGTGACCATCGGTCAGGTCGCGTTCGCGGCCTACGTTCCGCACAACTACCCGCTCGACAAGCTGGAGCCGGGACTGAACGAAAGCGCGTTCTACGACCCGACCAACTTCACGTTCCCGGCCGGCAGTCACCTCTGCGAGGTCGAGATCGACCCCGAGACGGGGCAGACGAGAATCGTCAACTTCACCGCGGTGGACGATTTCGGCAAGATCATCAACCCGATGATCGTCGAAGGCCAGGTGCACGGCGGACTCGCGCAGGGGATCGGTCAGGCGCTGCTCGAAGCCTGCGTCTATGACCCGGAAAGCGGGCAACTGCTCACCGGCACCTACATGGATTACGCGCTCCCGCGGGCCGACGATCTGCCCAGCTTCAGAGTAGCGACCAAGGAGACGCCGTGCACGCACAACCCACTGGGCGTCAAGGGCTGCGGCGAAGCCGGTGCGATCGGGGCGCCGGCGGCGGTAATCAACGCCATCATCGATGCCCTGGCGCCGCTCGGCGTGCGCGATATCGAGATGCCGGCCACTGCCGAGCGCGTATGGCGCGCCATGCAGAATACCCGGGAATTGAAGAAGGCGGCATAGACCGGCAAGGAAACAGGAGAACGAACATGCGCGCATTTGACTATCACCGTCCGGCCACGCTCAAGGAGGCGGCTTCGCTCCTGCGCAAAAACGAAAACGCCAGGGCGCTCTCCGGTGGCCAGAGCCTCATTCCGGCCTTGAAGCTGCGGCTTGCTGCGCCGGCCGCACTGGTCGATCTCGGCGCCATCGAGGAACTGCGCGGGATCAAACTCGACGGGGCGGTGCTGACCGTCGGCGCCATGGTGCGCCACAGCGAAGTCGCGACTTCCAGGGACGTGGCCATCGGCATTCCCGCGCTCGCCCGGCTGGCGGAAGATATCGGCGACCGCCAGGTGCGAAACATGGGGACGCTCGGCGGCGCGCTCGCCAATAACGACCCGGCCGCGGATTACCCGGCAGCGGTGCTGGGGCTGGGCGCGACCATCCACACCAACAAGCGCGCCATTGCCGCCGACAAGTTCTTCCTCGGCCTGTACGAAACCGCCCTGAAACGCGGCGAGATCATTACCTCGGTCGCCTTTCCGCTGCCCAAACGCGCGGCCTATGCGAAATTCGCGAATCCGGCTTCGCGCTTCGCGCTCGTCGGCGTCTTCGTGAGCGAGGGCGCGGGCAGCGTGCGCGTCGCGGTGACAGGTGCGGCTCCCTGCGTCTTCCGCGCCAAGGACATGGAGAAAAAGCTCGCCGCGAACTTCGCGCCGGATGTGCTCGCCAAGGTGCGCGTACCGCCGGACGGCTTGAATTCCGATATCCACGCCAGCGCCGAATATCGCGCGCATCTGATCACGGTGATGGCAAAACGCGCCGTCGCCGCTGCCGTCGCCGGAAAGTGATTATTGAACCGCCAAGACGCCAAGAAAAGCAAAAACACCAACAAAAAAGCACACACCTATAAGACGACAGGACTCAAAATCCATCAAGCCACCGAAAAGTCAGCAGGCTCTGCTTGATCTGGGTGGCTCAAGGCTTGTGAGTCCGCCTTTCCGGTGTATTGGATTGTCCGTTGCGTTCTGTTTATCTTGGCGTCTTGGCGTCTTGGCGGTTAATATCATTTTTCTGTGACCGCCCTGCCGAATTCGATCGACGACACGCTCGCCCTGCTGCGAGCGCACGACTACATCGCCGAGCGCAGCCTCGCCACGGCGCTGTTCCTTGCGCTCAAGATGGGCCGGCCGCTGTTCCTTGAAGGCGAGGCTGGGGTCGGCAAGACCGAGATCGCGAAAGTCGCGGCCCGTGCGCTCGATCGCAAGCTGCTGCGCTTGCAGTGCTACGAGGGGCTCGATGTCGCCTCCGCCGTCTACGAATGGAACTACCCCCGGCAGATGATCGAAATTCGTCTCGCCGAAGCCGCCGGCGAAACCTCACGCGACCAGCTCGGCAAAGGTATCTTTTCCGAGCGATTCCTGATCAAGCGCCCCTTGCTGGAAGCGTTGAGCACCAGCGACGGCGCGGCTCCGGTGCTGCTGATCGACGAACTCGACCGCACCGACGAGCCGTTCGAGGCCTACCTCCTCGAGGTTCTCGCCGACTGGCAGGTCAGCATCCCGGAGATCGGCACCATCCGGGCCGCTCAGCCGCCGATCGTCGTCATCACCTCCAACCGGACGCGCGAAATTCACGACGCGGTAAAGCGCCGCTGCCTCTATCACTGGGTAAACTACCCGGATGCGCAACGCGAACTCGAGATCCTGCGCCGCAAGGCCCCCGGCGTCGGCGAGCGACTGGCGCGCGAGATCGTCGCGTTCGTGCAGAAACTGCGCGGCATGGACCTGTTCAAGCTGCCGGGAATCGCCGAAACCATAGATTGGGCGCAGGCGCTCACCGCGCTCAACGCCCTCGCCCTCGACCCGCATACCATCAGCGACACGCTCGGCGTGCTGCTCAAGTACCAGGACGACATTGCCAGGGTTCAGGGCAGCGAAGCCGCGGCGATCCTGAACCGCGTCAAAGCCGAGCTCGCCTCTGAAACCCAGTGACGCGTGACGTTGACTCGTGACGAACGAGCGTAGCCCGGATGAAATGAAAATGAAATCCGGGAATCACATTCAGCGACGACATGGACGAACGTTTGCTCCCGGAATTCGCTTCTTCCGGGCTACACTTCTGAAGACGAATCGAGAAAAATGTCTTTCCCGCAGAAGCGGGAACCCATAGGGCCGATCATCTTGCGTGATCGATACTTATGACGACCTCGATGGCTGATAAAGTCGTCGCGCCAGCAGCAAACGGCCGCCTTGCCGAGAACGTGATGCATTTTGCCCGCGTGCTGCGCCGCGCCGGGCTGCCGGTGGGTCCGGGCAAGGTGATCGACGCGCTGCGCGCCCTCGAAATCGCCGGCATCAGCCGCCGCGACGATTTCTACTGGACGCTGGCATCGGTATTCATCGATCGCCGCGCGCAGATGGAGTTGTTCGACCAGGCTTTTCACTTCTTCTGGCGCGACCCGCACCTGCTCGAGCGCGTGATGCAACTGTTGCTGCCCAAGGCATACGGTCGCGGCACGGACGCAGTGCCGCCGCAGCGCGTGAGCGCGCGTGTGTTGAGCGCACTGCTGCCGGGAGCGGGGCGAAGCGATGAAACGGAACCCGCCAGAAAAATCGAAATCGACGCGAGCCTCACTTTTTCCCCGCGTGAGGCGCTGCAGCGCATGGATTTCGAATCCATGACGGCGGAAGAGTTCGCCGCGGCGCGCGCTGCGGTCGCGCGGATGCGCGCGCATCTGCGCCCGCTGTCGACCCGCCGCTACTTGCCGGATGCGCGTGGCCCCAGAACCGACCTGCGCGCAAGCTTGCGCGCGAGCCTGCGCGATGGAGGCGCCGTCATACCCCTCAAGCGACGCAGCCGCGCGAAACGCTTCCCGCCCTTGGTGGCGTTGTGCGACGTGTCGGGTTCGATGAGCCGTTACACGCGCATGTTCCTGCATTTTCTGCATGCGATATCGGGCGAGTACGATCGCGTCCATGCACTGACCTTCGGCACGCGGCTTACCTCCATCACGCGCCACCTTCGCCACCGCGATGTGGATGTTGCATTGGAGAGCGCCAGCCGCGCGGTGCCCGACTGGGCGGGCGGCACCCGCATTGGCGCCTGCCTGCGCGAATTCAATCTGGAATGGTCGCGCCGGCTGCTGGCACAGGGCGCGGTGGTGCTCCTCATCAGCGACGGCCTCGACCGCGACGCCGGCGCCGGGCTCGGGCACGAAATGGAGCGGCTGCACAAATCGTGCCGCAAATTGATCTGGTTGAATCCCTTGCTCCGCTACGCGCAGTTCGAAGCCAGGCCGGCAGGCGTCAAGGCCATGCTGCCGCACGTCGACGCCTTCCTCCCCGTGCATAACTTGCAAAGTCTGACCGAGCTCGCAACGGTCTTGTCGGAGGGTAGCCGGGGTCCCGATATGCGCGCTCCCCCTGCTCGCGGGGTGCGGCAATGTTAAACTCCGACTCGACAGAAATACAGGAAGACCAGAATGGAAATGACCGGAGAACAGCTGATCCCCCTTCCCCAGGAGGCGACGTGGCGCGCACTCAACGACACCGCCATCCTCAAGGTGTGCATTCCCGGTTGTGAAACGATAGAGCAGGTGTCGGACACCGAGTATCAGCTCACCATGACCGCCAAGGTCGGCCCGGTGAGCGCCAAGTTCAAAGGCAAGATGACACTGTCGGAGGTCGACGTGCCGCATTCGTATACGCTCGTGTTCGAGGGTCAAGGCGGCGTTGCCGGTTTCGCCAAAGGCCAGGCAAACGTCCGGCTCACGCCGGAAAGCGAAGCGACCAAGCTGGGCTACACGGTCAAGGCCATGGTCGGCGGCAAGCTCGCCCAGGTCGGCTCGCGTCTCATCGACGGCGTGGCAAGGAAAATCGCGGAGCAGTTTTTTTCGGCATTCAACAAGCATGTAACAGGGACGGCCGCGGGTTCAGCGGCAGGCGAATAGCGCGCTTCCCGTTCAACTCAACTCACCAAGCGCAGAGGAGGTCAAGAAAAATGCTGAGGATCTGGGGCCGCAAGAACTCGATCAACGTGCAGAAAGTCTTGTGGTGCTGCGGCGAGTTGGGGCTGCAGTACGAGCGCATCGACGCCGGCATGGAATTCGGCGTCAACAATACGCCCGAATACCGGGCGATGAACCCGAACGGCCTGGTGCCGACGATCAACTACGACGGCTTTATTCTCTGGGAATCACACGCGATCGTGCGCTATCTGTGCGGCCTCCACGGCCTCGGGACGCTGTGGCCGGGCACACCGCGTGCGTTTGCCGAAGCCGACCGCTGGATGGAGTGGTATGACACGACGCTGTGGCTGAACCTTCGCCCCGTATTCTGGAATCTCGTGCGCGTCGCGCCCGAAAAGCGCGACATGGCGC
>JACQOK010000219.1 GCA_016202565.1 Betaproteobacteria bacterium
ACGGCAAGATGAGCGCCCATCATCGCCAGATTCCAACCTATTCGGTCGATGATGCGCTCGCCGAGATGGCCTCGGCCGGGGTCGACTGTGCGGTGATCCATCCGCCCAGCGCGCTCGGCGAGGCGGTCAACGTGCTCGCCGTCGAGGCGGTGCGCAAGCACCCGGACAAGTTCTGCATCCTCGGGCATTTCGATCTCCAAAGCCCGGACCGCGAGAACATCGTCGCCCATTGGCGCGAACGGCCGGGCATGCTCGGGTTTCGGTTTACCTTCAACCAGCCGCATCAGAAGTCCTGGTGGACCGATGGCTCGCTCGACTGGTTCTGGGCGGCATGCGAGAAGGGAGGATACCGCGTCGGTCTGCTGGCCAGTGGGAAAAACATCGCGGCATTCGGAAAAATCGCGGAGCGGCATCCTGGTCTGAAGATGCACATCGATCACCTCGGGCGCGGCGGCGGGGGGAGCGGCGTAAAGGACGACGCAGCGTTTGCCGACCTTCCGGACATGCTTGCGCTCGCCAAACTCCCCAATGTCGGGGTGAAGATGTCGGGCGCGCCGAGCTATTCGAGCCATCCCTACCCGTACAAGAACATCCACGGCTATCTGCGCCAGATCTTCGAGGCGTTCGGTCCCGATCGATCGTTCTGGGGCACCGACGTCACCCGCATGCCGTGTTCGTATCGGCAATGCGTGACGATGTTCACCGAAGAGTTGCCATGGTTGAAGGGCCGCGACCTCGAGCGGGTGATGGGCGGCGCGATCGTCGACTGGCTCGGCTGGAAGCGCCCGTCCGCTGCGTGAGTTGTTAATAGGGTGGCCACACTTCGACTCCGCGCTTACGCGCTACGCTCGGTGCGAACGGTCGTTCACAGTGGGCCGTTCGTGGTAAGCCCGTCGAACCATGAACGGCGTCGAATCGTTCAACATTAAGAGGTATCGAAATGCCAACGATTGAACACCACGGCGCCACGATCTACTACGAGGAGTACGGCAAGGGATTCCCGATCCTCACGTTCGCTCCGGCGGGCGTGAAGTCCACCATTGCCGTGTGGAGTCAGCCCTCTGCGCCGATCAATCCGATCACTGAGTTCGCGGACAAGTTCCGCGTGATCGCGATGGATCAGCGCAATGCCGGCGGCCGGTCGTGGGCGCCGATCACCGCAAAGGACGGCTGGCACAGCTTTACACAAGACCATATCGCGATTCTCGACCAACTCCGTATCGAGCGCTGTCACCTGTACGGTCAGTGCATCGGCGGGTCATTCATCATGAGTCTGATCAAAGCCCAGCCGGAGCGCGTCGCAAGCGCCGTGCTCGCCCAGCCCATCGGGCGCGTGGGCCCCATGAAGCCGGGTCGCCCCGCCCGATTCGACGAGTGGGCCAAAGGCCTCAAGGATCATCCAGAGGCGACCGACGAGGTGCTGGATGCGTTCTGCCAGAATCTGTACGCGCCCGGTTTTCTCTACAGCGTGGACCGCGCGTTCGTGTCGAGCTGCAAAACGCCGTGCCTGGTGCTGGCGGGCAACGACGAGGCGCATCCGTACCCGATCTCCGAGGAGACGGCGAAGCTGCTCCCCAACGCAGAGTTCATCCCGGAGTGGAAGGAGGGCGCGGCGCTCGCCGCAGCGAAGACGCGCGTCAAGGCGTTTCTCGCCAAACACACGCTGTAAAACAACTTGCGGGGGAATCTTTTTCAGAGCAGGATGTCCTTCGATAACCGGCTCAATATGTCGGCAAGAGGAGAAGTGATTCAATAGTTCCACAGGTTTGGGGACATAGAGAGCTGGTTTCGGCCGGCAGCAAGCCGGCGGGGTTAACCGCCCTTTAAAGGGCAACCTACAACGAGGAGGAAACCATGTTCCGCATCGCTTGTGCGTCATTGCTCGCAACGCTGTGTGTGCTGTTCGCAGTCCCGGCGCTAGCCGCCGCCGACCGCTACCCTGAACGACCGATCCGCATGATCGTGCCGTTTGCCCCCGGCGGCGGCACCGACATCACCGCGCGCATCTTGGCCGAGCCCATGGGGCAGGCACTGGGCGAGACGATAGTCGTGGACAATCGTCCGGGCGCCGCCAGCATCATCGGCTGCGAAATCGCGGCGAAGTCTACGCCCGACGGCCACACGCTGCTCCTCGCTTCGACCAGCCTCACGGTGAACTCCGTGATCTACAGAAAGATACCGTTCGACGTCCAGCGCGATCTCATCGCAATCACGCGCGTATCCGATCAGCCCAGCATCCTCGTGACGCACCCGTCGTTCCCGGCGAAAACGTTCAAGGACTTCGTGGCGCTGGTGCAGTCTCAGCCGGGCAAGTTCACTTTCGGCACCCCGGGCTACGGCACCGCTACGCATCTTGCGTCGGAGCAGTTGCTGCAAAAGATCAAAGCGGACTTGATCCAGGTGCCGTTCAAGGGCACCGGGCCGGCGCTGACCGCTCTCCTCAGCCAGGAGATCACGGTTTACCTGTCGACGTTCGCGTCCGCGCTGCCGCATGTGAAGCAGGGACGGCTCCGCGCATACGGGGTCACTACGAAGACGCGTGCCGGCCCGCTGCCCGATGTGCCGACGCTTGCCGAACAAGGCGTTGAGGGCTACGAATACGCAAGCTGGTACGGTCTCTTCGCCCCGGCCGGAACGCCGCAGAACATCATCAACAAGCTCAACAGGGCGGCCGTTGATTCGCTCAAATCCGAAAAGGTCCTGGCCGTCTTCGAAAAGCAGGGCTTGAACGCCACGCCGACCACGCCCGAGCAGTTCGCGCAATACATCGCTTCCGAGAGGAGGAAGTGGACTGACGTCGTGCGGTTCGCGAAGATCGAGCAGAGGTAAACGGTCTTACTCCCTCTCTTGCGCCACGGCGCGGGGGAGGGATGGGAGCGGTCATCAGTTGGAACTGGGGAGCGCCATCTTGCGCATCCATCCGCGCCGGCCGGCACCCATAGCGCGAAACGGCCGATCCGTCGGTCGTCGTGACATCAATATCGGTTCCAAGCGCACAATGATCGCTCTGGCGCCTCGATAGAAGTCCTGATGCTTGGAAACGTCGTTCTCTCGCGCGCAGGGCCCCACGCGAGCGTCTTCGCGCGCGTGGCACGGGCCCTGGATCGTCGGCGGCTGGCTGCGGTTGGTCTGGTTACGGTACTGCTGTCTCTCGGAGGACTGGTCAACCCGGCGCTGCTTGATTTTTTCTCGCCGGCGGAAATCGCGCTGGCTTGGTTGGAGCACCTCGCCGAACTGGCTGTGATCGCAATAGCCCTGCTGGCGGCCTTCACCGTGCTTGACGAAACGATCCCGCGCGGCATGCCGCTCAGGCTTCCGCTCCTGTGCGTATTGCTGCTTGCCTGGTCGCTCGTGCTGGGCGTGCTCCTTCACGCGTACTACGCCGACGGGTTCGGGCACCTTCCACCCCCGCTCCGCGTATTCGCCGATTCACTGCGCTGGGGCCTGCCTGCCGTGTTCCTGGCGCTGATCGCCGACGTGCACCAGCGCGCGCTGCAGACGGACAGCGCCGCGCGCGCCGCCGAGATTGCGCGCGCGCAGCTGCAGCAGGCTGAAAGTGAACAGCAGCTCGCGCTACTCCAGGCGCAAATCGAGCCGCACTTCCTGTTCAACATGCTGGGGAATGTGCGGCGCCTTTATCGCACGCGGCCGGACGCCGGCGCCGAAGCGATCGGCAGCCTGATGCGTTACCTGCGCACAGCGCTTCCCCAGTTGCGCAGCCGGCGCACGTCGCTCGGAGAGGAAATCGCCGCTGTCCGGGCATATCTCGACCTGTTTCAGCTCAGAATGGGAACGCAGCTCAGTTTCTCGATTGATGTCGATCCCGCGTTGGACGAAGTCGAATTTCCGCCGATGCTGCTCATCACGCTGGTTGAAAACGCGATCAAGCACGGGCTGGAACCTGCCGGCGGAGGTCACATCGAGGTGTGCGCCGGACGGCGGCGTAATTCGCTCGAAGTGAGTGTGCTCGACGATGGCGTAGGTTTTGGGGCAACAGCAATCAGCGGAACAGGGGTCGGTCTCGCCAACGTGAGGCGGCAACTGTTGGCGCGTTACGGGAGCCGGGCCCGACTCGCCCTCGACGGGCATGAACCCCGCGGCGCTCGGGCGACAATCGTGATCCCGCTGGACGCGCCGCCGATGATCCTGCAGGCGGCGACGAACATCGTGCCTGAACGGCCGCCATGCTGACCGCCACGCCGCCGATGCCGCTCGACGTGAAGGAGGCGAAGCAGACCGGTCGCTTTACCGACTGGCTGCGAACCCACCGAGGTGCGATTGGCATGGCGGGTCTGCTCGCCTTCGCCGGACCGGTCGCATTCTTCACCGGGACATTGAGCGTCATGCGGACGCCGGCTCTGATCGACCTCGTCCGCCTGGGGCTGTGGTGGATTTTGTACGGGGTTTCGCTCTGGGCGCTGATGCTGCTCGCGGGTTATGGCTGCGAGCGCCTGGCCGGACATGCCCGGCGAGCGGTCCGCGGTGTGATATGGGTATTGGCCGCGTCCCTGGCCGCCGCTGTCGCGGGCATTTTGACCGCAGGCCGCACGACCATCCTCATCGAACAGGGCGTCGTCCACAGCTCTGGAACGGCGCACTTGTACGCGTTCATATTCACGCTCATCATCGTGCTGCTCTATTTTGCACACCTGCGTCGCAGCCGCGAGCACGAACAGGCAGCAGCCCGCCTCGCGGCTGCCCAGATGGCGCAGCGCGATGCGCGGCGGCGCATCGTGCAGGCACGCCTGCAGGAAGTGCAGGCGCGCATCGATCCGCAACTGCTGTTCGAGATGCTGGACACCATGCGCCGCCTGTACGAGCGCGACGCCGCGCAGGGAGAGCGCTTTCTCGACGAACTGATCGCTTTCCTGCGCGCCGCCCTGCCGCGCCTTCGTATCGTGTCGTCGAGCCTGCTGCGCGAGGTCGAGCTTGCGCGTGCCTATGTGAGGCTGATCGCTCTGGCGGGTGCGTCCGATCTCGCCATGACAACCGACGTCGCGTCGGACGTAATGCACGCGCGCTTTCCGCCCGGCGTTCTGCTGCCGCTTCTGAACAACGCTGTCGGCAGCGACGCGCGCCCGGTGAAACTGATGGCTACGCGGGAAGGCGAGAACTGCAGTCTGGTGCTGACGATGGGGGCGGCTCCATCCGAAGGCGCCGTCGCACGCGTTCAGTCCCTTTTGACGGAACTGTATGGGACATCGGGGATACTGCAAATCCACAGGATGGGCGGTGCGATCAATGTTATCTTGAAGGTACCCTATGAATACACCTGAACCCGTATCCAGGCCTGCCCCGACTGCGGTGCTCGCCGAGGACGAGCCTCTGCTCGCCGATGAGCTTGCCGACATGCTGCAGGCATTGTGGCCGCAGCTTCGAATCGTTGCGCGGGTAAGCGACGGAGTGGCCGCGCTGAATGCCATCGAGGCGCATCAGCCGGACGTGGCCTTTCTCGACATCCACATGCCGTTGCTGACCGGTATCGAGGCGGCGCGCCAGATCGCAGGCCGTTGCCACGTGGCGTTCATCACCTCTTACGACGAGCACGCGCTCGAAGCTTTCGAGGCGGGCGCGATGGACTATGTGCTGAAGCCGCCGACGCCCGCGCGCCTTGCCACCACCATCCAGCGATTGAAGGCGCGCCTGCAGCAGCCGCCGGTCGATCTGCGCCGGGCGCTCCAAGACCTGGTTGCACGGGCGCCCGGCACGCCCCGTTACCTTCAGTGGATCAACGCCTCGCGCGGCGCGGCCGTGCGCCTGATCACCGTGGAGGAGATCCTGTACTTCAAGTCGGACCAGAAGTACACGTTGGTGGTCACGGCCGATACCGAAGCGCTGATCAAGAAGACGATCAAGGAGCTCGCAAGCGAGCTGGATCCCACCATGTTCTGGCAGGTCCATCGCTCGACGGTCGTCAACGTTCACGCCATCGACAGCGTGATCCGTGACGATCGCGGTAACCTCGCATTGCGCCTGAAGCAGCGGCCCGAAAAATTGCAGGTGAGCGAGGCCTACCATCATCTGTTCCGACAGATGTGATACGCTCATCAGGGCACTCTTCTGACAACACTCGGTAGTGGGGCAATCCATGAAAACGGGAAACCGCAGGACCCGCCGTGAAGTCCTCGCCATGCTCGCCGCCCTGGGCATCACGCGCGATGTGTTTGCGCAGGATGCCGTGACGTCGGACCCGCGATCGTTTCGGGTCGTGGTCGAAAACGAGCGTGTGCGCGTGCTGGAGTACAGGAGCAGACCGGGGCTCAACGTGTGCGGACAGGGCATGCACTACCACCCTGAGCGCGTCACCGTCTCGCTGACGGGTGCCAAGGTCAAGGTCACGAACGTGGAAGGAAGGAGCAGGGTGGTGGAAGTCCCTCCCGGTCACATCACCTTTCAGCCCGCAGTAACGCACGCGACGGAAAACATCGGCGGCTCCGGCACCCGTACTTACATGATCGAGTTGAAGGACAAGAACTGGAAGCCCGCTACCGGCTGATGCCGCGGCGCATTGTTCCATTCCCGCCTGTAGCCGATTTAACCGCGGCCATGCCGCAATCTCCCGTATCCGTCGGAAAAGCCTCCATCGCGGCGATGCAGTGTCCTATCGTTAGCACTCGGGTGCCAAGGCAATCAGTCAGGCGCCCCACTAACGGAAAGGAGCGTCCAATGAACTCGCGAAATAAAACATCGTTGTTTCCCCGGTTAGTCATCGCAGCAACGTTTTGCACTCTCGTCAACGGCGCGGCACTGGCGGCATCCATAAAGATTGAGACAGTCGTATCGCCGAAGGAGCTAATACGGTTGGACTTCGCGGATGGCAGCAAGCACTTCGTGGCACTGATGCGGCGCGAAGGGAAAGCAACGGGGCAAGGGGTCCTTTCGGGGGCGACGGTAACCGAATACGGCATGCACGACATACAGCCGGGAATTGCTGCTGAACCCCGCGGCTATCTCGTCTTCACCCTTCCCGAAGGCGACATGGCTTACGTGAAATGGGTCGTACGCGGTGTATTCGTGACCGGCGCCGACGGCAAGCCGAGGCTCCTTGACAACGGCGTCTGGGAGGTGGTCGGCAGCACCGGGAAGCTCAAGGGATTGCAGGGTGCGGGCACTCTTCACATCAAACGGGTGTCATCGCCGAATGACCGCAAGTTCATCCTGGAAGGTGAACTCATCTCTGCGACGGAATAGCCCAAGAAATAGCAATTCGCGAAACACGGCGCGTGACCAATCGCTCAAGCGGACAGGCACCGGCAAGCCGGTACCTGTCGCTTAACTCAACGGTCCTGACGGGGGACTTAACTTCGGCGGACTGATCCAGTCGTCCTCACCACCCCGCCAACACAGTAGATACACCAAACCATCAGAGGAGTCTTGCCATGAACCGGATCGCGCTACTCCCCGCCCTGCTGCTTGCCTCGTTCGTCCATCATGACATCGTCGCGGCAACGGGTGGCACTAAGACTAAGACGGTTGATGCGGAAGCGAAGATGTTCACGATGAGCGCGGGCTACGAGCGCTTCATGGGCCGCTGGAGTCGCATTCTGGCGCCGGCCTTTGTTGCGTTCGCCGGCGTAAAAGATGGGGATCGGGTGCTCGACGTCGGCACCGGTACCGGAGCGCTCGCCTCCGCGCTGGAGGCAGTCGTGAAGTCCGGCGAGGTTGTCGGCATCGATCCCTCCGAGGGGTTTATCAGCTATGCGAAGAAGAACGCCAAGTCCGGCCGGTCGCGCTTCGAGATCGGTGATGCCCAAGCCTTGCAGTTCAAGGATGGATCATTCGACCAGACGATGGCGTTGCTCGTGATGAATTTCATCCCCGATCACAACAAGGCGATAGCCGAGATGCGCCGCGTCACGCGACCCGACGGCGTCGTCAGCGCCTGCGTATGGGACTACAACGCCGGCATGCAGATGCTGAGATTCTTCTGGGATGAAGTCGTCGCGTTGGATCCGGCGATGGCGCCCAAGGACGAGCGGCACATGAAGCTCTCGCGCGAAGGCCAGCTCGCCGAGCTTTGGAAGAAGGCCGGGTTGATGAACGTTCAGGAAAAGCCGCTGGTGATCGACCAGGCCTACACCTCGTTCAACGACTACTGGGAGCCGTTCCTGAAAGGCGCCGGTCCGGGCGGCGCATATGTCGTATCGCTCTCTGAAGATCGCCGCCAACAACTCGAAGATCGGATCCGCAAACGCCTGCTTGGCGACCGCGGCGATGGGGCGTTCGTCCTGAAGGTGCAAGCGTGGTGCGTGCGCGGGGAAGTGCCGAAAAGCGCCCGGTCGTAAAGCCCTATGCTTGGTTGCCCGCGAACCGGCCGGCGACGGTAAGCAAGGGGTGCGCGAAGCGAGTTCCTCTTCCCGGCGAAACCCGGGATCCAGAGAAGCGACTGGATTCCGGCCTATGCCGGAATGACGACGCCCGGAAAATGACGACGGCCTTTATTGCGCCGGCCACACCGGTTCGTGATAGCCGAGCGGCACCGCGGGTCGCGCCCATCGCGCCGGCGTCTCCGAGAGCTGCACCACCGGCGCGAGATGCTGCAAGCGGCCGGCCGGCGTGTCGCTTACGATCGACCAGCGTTCGATCTCCGCCTGCGTGAAATCCCTCGGCACGTCTTTCAACTGCGCCTCCGGCACCTGCCCGCGCCCGACGAGCCAGCGTCCCGTCTGCGCGAGCGATATCCGCACGAGCCAGCTTCCGCCCTCGCGCACGCGGCGAGCCAGCGCCACCATCGCGCCGAACGCCATCAGATAGCCGGTCAGGTAGTCGATCGCCGAGATCGGGTAGAACTGCGGGCCGGGCTCGGCGCCGGGGAAAAGCTCGCCCTGTCGCCAGGCAATGCCGCTCACCGACTGCACCACCGTGTCGAAACCGCGGCGCGACGCCCACGGCCCGAGGTGACCGAAGGCGCATAAAGAGACGACGACGATGCCCGGCCGCAGCTCCGCCAGCGCCTCGGGCGAGAAGCCGCGAGCCGCAAGCGTACCCGGGCGGTAGCCCTGCGAGAACACGTCGGCTTCCCGCGCCAGACCGCGCAGGATCTCCACGTTCTTCGGCTCGCGCAGATCAAGATAGGTGCAGAGCTTGCCGTGGCCAGTGTCGTATTCC
>JACQOK010000218.1 GCA_016202565.1 Betaproteobacteria bacterium
GCCACCGGCGGCGTGATCGCGGAGAGAATGGCGAAGTAGAACGCGAACATGTGCGCTGCAGGGGGGATTGCGCCGAGCTTGATGATCGCCGGCACCAGCAGCGACACCATCACGATGTAGGCGGGCGTGGTGGGCATGCCCATGCCGAGCACGATGCCGGCGAGCATGGTGAGAACCAACGCCAGTACGAGCAGTTCTTTCGACAGCCCGAGCACTACCGCGGTGAAATTGATTGCGGCGCCGGTCTGGGTGATGACGCCGATGATGATCCCGGCGCAGGCGCAGGCGAGCGCTACCGCGATCGAGTTCTTCGCGCCGTCCTCGAGCGCGCCCCAGATTGTCATCCAGCCGATGCCTTTACGCGTGGTTTTGCGCAGCAGCGCTACCGGCACGCAGGTCAGCGTACCCGCGAGCGCGCAGAGCGGCGCGCTGTAACCGAGAATCAACCCGAAGAGGATCACCAGGAGCGGAATGAACAGGTGCCCGCGCTCGCGCATGACGGTGCCAAAGCGCGGGATCTCCGAACGGGGCAGGCCCAGCAACCCCACGCGCTTGGCCTCGAAGTGCACGGCGAAGAATACCGCCACGTAATAGAGGAGCGCCGGAATCAGCGCCCACAACGTCACCTGGAAGTAGCTCACCGCGAGGAATTCGGCCATGACGAATGCCGCCGCGCCCATAATCGGCGGCATGATCTGGCCGCCGGTCGAGGCGACCGATTCGACCGCGGCGGCGAAGGGCGGACGGAAGCCGGTGCGCTTCATGAGCGGAATGGTGATCGGGCCGTCGACCAGCACGTTCGCGACCGCGCTGCCCGACACCGTACCGAACAGGCTGGAGCTGATCACCGCGACCTTGCCGGGGCCGCCGGCAGTATGGCCCGTGAGCGATAGTGCGAAATCCATGAAGAGCTGCCCGATGCCGGTGCGCTCCATGAACGCGCCGAACAGCACGAACATGATCACGTAGGCCGCCGACACGCCGAGGGTAGGTCCGAAAATGCCCTCGGTCGTGATGTACATGATCTCGATGATCTGCTCGGGGCGGGTGTGCGCGATCAACAACGCGTAGCCAAGAAAAATAAGCGCCGTTATGGGCAGCGCCCAGCCGATGACCCGCCGCGTCGCCTCGAGCACGATCATGACGAAAATCGTGCCGAGCACGAGTTCGGTCTGAGTCGGATCGTCGACGAACACGAAGCGCGTGATCAGGTATTCGTGATTGAGCCAGATATACCCGATCGTTACCGCGGAGGCGATAATGAACAGCAAATCGAGCCAGGAGGCCTGCGCATCGTGGCTCCTCCCGATGCTTCCTCCCGCGTCGTCGCGTATCTCTGCCTCTTGCGGCGTCGCTGCTTTCTTGCCAAAGCTTGGATAGAGCAGGAACACCAGCGCCAGCGCAAACAGCAGATGCGTGCTGCGGAAGTAAAGCTGCTGCGGAGCGCCGATGAAGGCGATCGTCAGATGGTAGACCGACATGCCGACCGCGATCAGCGCGGTTGTCTTTTTAAGGATCCAGTCAACGGTTAACTGCATTTCAGGCCGGCGCAAAAAAAGCGGCGGGGTGTGGTGCCCGCCGCTGTTGCTATTCGGAGATCAGAGGGCTTTGGCCTCTTGATAGAACTTCTTCGCTCCCGGATGGTAGGGCACGCCGACATCGATTGCCATGTCCTTCACGCTGAGCCCCTTGACCGCTGCCACGACGTTGCCCAGCGTGGCGACGTTGCCAGCGAGCGCCTTGGTGATGTTGTATACCAACTGCTCCGGAAGCTTGCAGCTTACTACCAGATGGGTCCAGGTGCCGATGGTTTGCACATCCTTGTCCTGCTTGGGATAACTGCCAGCCTTGATGATGCGTTTGTCGTAGCCGGCGTTGATCTTCTGCAGTTCCTTTAGCTTCGCGTCCGGCACCTCGAGCACGCGGATGTCGCGCGCCGAAGCGAGATCCATCACTGAGGAAGCGGGCACCGTGGTGATCAGCGTGAACACCTGTGCATGGCCGTCCTTGAGTTGCGCTACCGAATCGGTGTACGAGCCGAAGTTGACTTTCGACATCTTGCCGTAATCGAGGCCGTACACCTTCAGCAGATCGCGCGTCATCTGTTCGCCAGTGTTACCTTTCTGCTGGGTAGTGAGCGCCTTGCCCATGAGATCCGCACCGGATTTGATGCCGGCATCGGCGAGTGCTACGGCGTGAAAGTACTGGAAGTAGAGCGTGGTGAGCTGGCATACATTATCCGTTTTCTGCTTGAACGGCTCCTGGCCTCTAACCCCGTCGTAAGATGATACGGCGTTCCCGAAGCCAATTTCGGCCTTGCCGGTCTGCACGCCGAGCACGTTGGAAATCCCGGCTCCGGGCAGTACCTGCACGCTGGTGCCCGGAACGCTCTTCTCGACGATGTTCTGGATGGCACCGCCCAGCGGATACCAGGAACCGCCCTGCGGGCCGGTCATCATTTTGAGCTGCTGCGCGCCTGCCGAGGTGCAAAGTGCGGCTGCGAAGACGATGCCGAGTGCTGACGCGATGCGGGATGCTTTCATGAACTCCTCCAGTTTGGTTTGTCCGGTTGCCGGAACGAATGCTGTTTTAGCGTGCAGATTGTGTGGCTGCCCGGGAATACAAGTCAAGCGCCCGGCGTGGCTGTGCGCGGTTTATTGCTTGACATACGGTCTGATCCAGTCCAACCCGGCGGCGGTCGTGGTAAGCGGCCGGTATTCACAGCCGATCCAGCCGTGGTAGCCCAGATGGTCGACGAGACCGAACAGAAACGGATAGTTGATCTCGCCGGTGCCGGGTTCATGACGGCCCGGGTTGTCGGCAAGCTGCATGTGCGGGATCAGGTTGAGGTTCTTCTCGATCGTGGTGGCGAGATCGCCCTCCATGACCTGCATATGATAGATGTCGTACTGCAGGAAAAGGTTGTCGGATCCGACTTCCTTGATGATGGCGAGCGCCTGCTTCGAGCGTGTCAGATAGAAACTGGGAAAGTCGCGGGTGTTGATCGGTTCGATCAGCAGCTTGATGCCGGCCCGTTTCAGCTTGTCGGCGGCGAACTTGAGGTTGGAGACGAAGGTGGCGCGTACTTTTTCTTCGGGGACACCGGCGGGCGTGATTCCGGCGAGGCAGTTCAGTTGCGTGCAGCCAAGCGTCATCGCGTACTCGATCGCCTTGCCCACGCCGTCCTGAAACTCGCCGACGCGGTCGGGATGGCAGGCGATGCCGCGCTCGCCCTGCCCCCAGTTCCCGGCGGGAAGGTTGTGCAACACCTGCTTGAGCCGGTGGCGGGCGAGCTTTTCGGCGAGCTTATGCGCGTCGTAGTCGTACGGGAACAGATACTCGACCGCGGTGAAGCCGGCTCTGGCGGCAAGCGCAAAGCGGTCCATGAAGTCGACTTCGTTCCAGAGCAGGGTGAGGTTGGCGCAGAATTTGGGCATGGCGGTCCCGCAGAGGTTATCGGGTTTTCGTGCGATGAGCGGCGCCTGAGCGGTCGGCTCCATCGCGCGGAGCTAAGCCGGAGCTACGCTTCCGGTTCAAATTATCGCGCGATGAGCGGCGCCAAAGCCGTCCGTTCCATCGCGCGGAGTTAAACCGGAGCTATGCTTCCAGTTTAACAGCAATTATAGACCGTCGCAGTCGAGCCGAAAGAATGGATCAATTCCGGGACTGGAGCTGTTTCAGAAAAGCCCGTATGCGCCGCGCATTGGTGCCAAGATCGCTCCGCCCCACACGCGACATTGAGCGAACGTCCAGGCGGCTGCCGTTGCCTGCAGCGACGATGCGGATCACGACGTCGTCCCTGAAACGGAACCAGAACGTGGTGGCGGTAGCTTCAATCCGGCCCTGAGCCTTATCGGCAGCGATGATCTCCCATCCCATATTGCGTGCCACGTCGAGGGCGCGTTCGAACGCCTGGGCAGGAGGCGTGTCGAGCTGCGCCGGCGTGATGTCCGGATAAGCTGCCTTTTGGGCCTGCGCGATTTTGGCGCCGCCGTAGGCCGCTCCATTCGGCGCCTTCTGCCTCACGGCAAGCAACGCCACGAATTGCGGCGGATTCTCGGTATCGGTCGTGATGTCGTGGATGCGTGGCACTTGGTGCGCGGTCCGTTGCAGGTTCCAGGCGGGCAATACCCGTGCAAGTAGTTTAGCCGATGCCTTCCATAACGGTTCTGAACGGTTGAGCATGTTCGCGTGAGACGCGTTGCCGGCTGCTCGCTATAATCATTGCCGCCATGGCACAAGAGCGTAAACATGTTGTCGGCATCCTGCTTGCGGCGGGCACCGGTTCGCGCTTCGGCGGCGACAAGCTTCTGCACCCCCTGCCGGACGGCGTGGCGATCGCCGCGCACGCCGCGCGCAACCTGCTCGCCACCGGGCTCAGCGTGACGGCGGTGGTGCGGCCCGGCGATTTTCCACTGGCGGACATGCTGGAGCAGGAAGGTTGCACGGTGACAGTATGCCGGGGAGCCGCGCGCGGCATGGGCGCGAGCCTCGCGCACGCGGTTGCGGGCGAACGCGGGGCCGACGGTTGGGTGGTCGCGCTCGCCGACATGCCGAAGATCGCGCCGGCCACGATCAAATCGGTGGTTTCCGCGCTGGAGCAGGGCGCGTTGATCGCCGCGCCGCAATTCCAGAAGCAACGCGGCCACCCGGTCGGGTTTGGCGCCGAGCTGTGCAACGAATTGATCGCGCTCGACGGCGACCAGGGCGCGCGCGCGATCCTGGAAAAACATCGCGCTTCACTCAAGCTGATCGAATGCGATGACCCCGGCGTGCTCTACGACATCGACCGGAAGACTGATGTCACGGCTTGACGCCCCGGGTGGTAATCACCACGAGCTTCCCCGGTAGCCCGGATGGAATGAAATGCAATCCGGGGGGAAGGCGCACGTTGATCCGGGCGGGAAGTAACATCGTGCGGCGGAACCTCCCCGGAATCCGCTTCGCTTCTTCCGGGCTACACTCACGATAAACAAGAGAGCAAATCTCCCACTTGAGCGCCACGGCCAAAATTCCGCGCAGCGTCTGGATGTTGGGCTTTGTCAGTCTGTTCATGGACGTTTCGTCCGAACTGATACACAGCCTGCTGCCGGTCTTCATGGTGACGAGTCTCGGCGCGAGCATGTTCGTCGTCGGCATCGTCGAGGGAGTCGCCGAGGCGACGGCCCTGATCGTTAAAGTGTTCTCCGGAACGATCAGCGACTACCTCGGCAAGCGCAAGGGTTTGGCGGTCCTGGGCTATGGCCTGGGCGCCGTTTCCAAGCCGATTTTTGCGCTGGCCCTGACCGTGCACTGGGTTTTCGTCGCGCGCTTCATGGACCGGATCGGCAAGGGTATCCGCGGCGCACCGCGCGACGCGCTGGTTGCCGACCTCACGGCGCCCGAGATCCGCGGCGCTGCTTACGGACTGCGGCAGTCTTTGGACACCGTGGGCGCCTTCGTCGGGCCCTTGCTCGCAGTGGGACTGATGCTCGCCTGGGCGGGCGACTTTCGAACGGTATTCTGGTTCGCGGTCATCCCCGCCGCACTGTCCGTCCTGATCCTGATATTCGGTGTGCAGGAACCGGACACCGGCAAACCGCGGCGCGGTCCGACCTCACCCATTCAGTGGCAGACGCTCAGCGACCTCGGCAGCGCGTATTGGTGGGTCGTTACCACCGGCGGGATTTTTACGCTGGCGCGCTTCAGCGAGGCCTTTCTCATCCTCCGCGCCCAGCAACTCGGCTTGGCCGACACGTATGCGCCGTTCGTCCTGGTCTTGATGAACGTGGTTTACGCGGTGTCGGCGTACCCTCTGGGCAGACTCGCGGATCGCATGAGCCATCGAACCTTGCTCGCGCTGGGGCTGGTGGTGTTGGTCGCTTCTGATCTCGCGCTGGCACAAGCCGAGGGACTTGTCACCGTCGCGGCGGGCGTCGCCTTATGGGGGCTGCACCTGGGAATGACGCAGGGACTGCTCGCGACCATGGTAGCGGCCACGGCTCCGGCGCATCTGCGCGGGACCGCTTTCGGTTTCTTCAATCTGGTCGGCGGGATCGCGATGCTGGTTGCGAGCGTGCTTGCCGGTTTGCTGTGGGACACGCTCGGCGCGGCCGTGACTTTCTATACCGGCGCCGCCTTCTCCGTGATCGCTCTCGTGATGGTAGGTCGCTACCGAAGGCGTGGTAATGTATAACCATCAGTCTTCAACGGAATTCCCGGCGCTGAAAGCACGATGACGCAACCGCTCGAACACGATTCCGCATCGCCGCTTGACCGGCCGGCGGGCAACCGCTTCGACCGCATGGAATGGGGAGGCGCGTTCGGCGACCTGGGCACCCTGATCCCGTTCGTCGTCGCTTACGTCACTCTGCTCAAAGTGGATCCGTTCGGCATCCTGCTTGCTTTCGGGATCGCACTGATCGTCGCCGGGCTCTACTACAGGACGCCGTTTCCGGTGCAGCCGATGAAAGCGATCGGCGCGGCCGCCGCCACGCAGGCGGCGCAGACCCTCGTCATCACTCCCGCCGCCGTCTACGGCGCGGGCCTGGTCACGGGCGCGATCTGGTTTCTGCTCGGCGTCACCGGCGCGGCGAAGAAAGTCGCGAATCTGATCAGCCGGCCGGTCGCGGTGGGCATCATCATGGGCCTGGGCTTTGCTTTCATGCTCGAGGGCATCAAGATGATGTCCGAAGCCTGGCTGCTCGGGGCTGTGGCGCTCGCTGCGACGCTCTTCCTCCTCGTGAATCGCGTCATTCCCGTCATGTTTCTGTTGCTGCTGTTCGGCGCGGGCGTTGCGCTGGTCCAGGAGCCGGCCCTGCTCAAGGAATTCGCCAATATCGAAATCGGGATGCGCTTGCCGTCGTTCTACCTCGGGGAACTTACGTGGAGGGATTTCTGGATCGGCTTGGTGTTTCTAGCGCTGCCGCAGGTGCCGCTCACGCTCGGCAACGCGGTGATTGCGATCACGGAAGAGAATAATCGCCTGTTCCCACAGCGCGTCGTGACCCTCGACAAGGTCGCGGTTTCAACCGGCGTCATGAACATCTTTGGCTCGGCGGTGGGCGGTGTCCCGATGTGCCACGGCGCAGGCGGCATGGCAGGGCACGTGCGCTTCGGCGCACGCACCGGCGGCGCGCCCGTCATTCTCGGGGCGATTCTCGTGCTGTTGGCACTGTTCTTTTCGGGTTCGGTCGAGACCATTTTCAAGATTTTTCCGACACCCGTTCTGGGCGTGATCCTGTTTCTCACCGGCGCACAGCTTGCGCTCGCAAGCTGCGAGTTCGGTCCCGGCAAGAACGAGCGTTTCGTTACGCTCGTCGTCGCCGCGACCGCCGTGTGGAACGTCGGGCTCGCGTTCGTCTTTGGCATGGCGCTCGATTTCGCGCTCAAACGCGGCTGGGTCGAGCTCTAACCCGGTCGCCGTGGATGCCCCGGCCTACGATGCCTGGTATGAAACGCCGCGCGGCGGCTGGATCGGCGAAGTCGAGTATCGGCTGTTGCACCGGCTGCTTGCCCCGTCTCCCGGAGAGAGCCTCGTGGATGTCGGCTGCGGCACCGGCTACTTCAGCCGCCGCTTCGCGCGCGATGGAATTTCGGTCACCGGGATCGATCCCAGCGCCGAAATGCTTCGGTTTGCCACGACGCATGCGGTCGCAAACGAGCGATACCTCTTCGGGGATGCGCGAGCGCTGCCTTTTGCCGACCGCGCCTTCGACCTATGCATTTCCGTCACCGCCCTGTGCTTCATCCAGGAGCAAGCCCAGGCGCTTGCAGAAATACTGCGCATAACGCGCCGGCGCTTTGCCATTGGCCTGCTAAATCACGCGAGCCTGCTGTATCTCCAAAAGGGGCGCCAGGGCGGGCAGGGGGCTTACCGTGGCGCGCACTGGCATACCGCAGCAGAGGTGAGGACGCTTTTCGCGGGATTGCCGGTGACGCGCTTGACATTGAGCACGGTCATTTTTCTTCCAAGCGGAACGAAGTTTGCGCAGCTCTGCGAGCGATGTCTTCCCGCCCGATTGCCGTTCG
Organism: Betaproteobacteria bacterium; assembly: GCA_016202565.1. Lineage (GTDB taxonomy): Bacteria > Pseudomonadota > Gammaproteobacteria > Burkholderiales > SG8-41 > DSOT01. The sequence goes on from JACQOK010000218.1 coordinate 8,011, forward strand.
GTGCTTTTCTGGTCGCCTCCGGCGATGTGGTGCGCTGACGACGTGCCGCTGGCACAGCGCAAAGCACAAAGAGATTATGATCGGCATATATATAAAGACCGTAACCTGATCGAGTGCTTCTTCGATCGGATTAAACAGTTGCGACGCATCGCCACCCGCTATGACAAACTCGCACGCAACTTCTTTTCCCTGCTCAACCTCGTGTGCGTTTTCATCTGGTTGGCGTAATGGTTAACAGGCCCTAGCGCGGATGAATCTCGACATGCAGCAGTTCGCCGTGGCGATGCTTGCCACCCTTGCCACGGATCTCCACCGGAAAGCGGCCCGTCAGCCGCGCTGCGAACGCCGTGACGGCGGGTTTGCCGGGATGATGAACTACTTGATTCTCGCAGCGGGGCTCGCGCTTTTCGGCGTCGCCCACGCCGGCCACGAGTTCCCGTTTTATCCGTCGTTCTACCCGCAGGAGATCACGGTCGAAGCGCTCGATGCGCGAGCGGCCGCGCAGCGGCTCGCCAAGGGGACGCTGCACGTCTACGCGGGGGGCGAAATCGCCGTCAAGGCCGATGCGGGCAAGACCGGCAGCGTCAGCTCGCTCGGCGGCTATGTCGACGCGACCTTCGACCGCGGCGCGCCGCAGTTCGCCGAGCGTGCCGCGCGCTGTGCAGCCGCGCCCAGCC
>JACQOK010000012.1 GCA_016202565.1 Betaproteobacteria bacterium
GCGCATAAGTCATCTCAATCGTCGCGCCTGGCTCGTGATGACCCTGTTGGGAGCGCTGTCTGCACCGGCAATGGGCCTGGCGCAAGACTATCCGAGTAAACCGATCAGGTGGATCATTCCGTACCCGCCGGGAGGGACGTCCGATTTTCTGGCGCGGCTGATCGGGCAGAAACTCACGGAGTCGTGGAAACAGAACGTGTTGATAGACAACCGCTCGGGCGCCAATGGCAACATTGGAACCGAGGCCGCGGCGAAAGCGCCCGCGGACGGCTACACAATGCTGCTCGTGGCCAGCACTTTTACGATGAATCCGGCGGTCTATTCCAATCTGACGTTTGACTCCGAAAAAGATTTCGCGCCGGTGACCATGATTCTCTGGCAACCGTATCTGCTGTCGGTGCACCCGTCGTTGCCCGTCACGTCCGTGAAGCAGTTGATTGCCCTGGCGCGGGCGAGACCGGGCGCGATCGACTACAGCTCTGGCGGCATCGGAAACGCCGTCCATATTGCCGCCGAGCGATTCGCGGCGATGGCCGGAATCAAGTTGAACCACGTGCCGTACCGGGGCGTTGGACTCGCAATCCCGGCGCTGCTGGCGGGAGAGGTTCAGCTCATGATGGCCTCGTCCGTGGCGGTGCAGCCGTATGTGAAGTCGGGAAGGATGAGGGTTCTGGCCGTCACCGGTCTCAAGCGCATTCCCGCGCTGCCCGCGGTACCGACCGTAGCCGAAGCCGGCGTCCCCGGCTTCGAGGAGGGTAACTGGCAGGCGGTGCTGGTACCGTCACGAACGCCCCGTCCTGTCGTAAACAAGCTCAACCAGGAGCTGGTACGGATCGTGAGGACACCCGATGTCAGCGAGCAGATTCGGCGCGTGGGCGCCGACGTCATCGCGAATACTCCTGAAGAAGCTGCCGCGATAGTCAAAACCGACTTGAAAAAATACGCTGAAGTGATCAAGGCCCTGAATATCCGCCTGGATTGAAACTCGGCAAGAAACGGGAGGCATGACCATCATGGCGACGAAGAGCACTGGCCTCAACGCGGCGCGTTATTTTTACATGGTGACATTCGAGATCGCGCCCGAAGACGAGGCGGAGTTCAACGAAATCTACGATACCGAGCACATCCCCAACCTGCTGCGCGTCGATGGCGTCCACGGGATCATTCGGTTCAAGGACGCCGCCCCGAACGCGGCGGGATGGCTCGTCTACTCCGCGCTCTATCTGCTCGCGCGGCCCGATCTTCCCGACACCCCGGAGTGGAAGACGGCGTCCGACACCGGGCGCTGGGCGCCGGTCATGCGCCCGCGGCTGAAGTCGCGGCAGCGGCGGCTCGGGCCGATTGTGGCCGCGGAACTCGTCAACGCGGCAGGCTGAGCGATTTCGAGGTTCGCAATGGATTTCCCGCCGCCACCGGTAAGCACCGTGCTCCTCGAGAGCGTGGATCGGCTCGCGCAGTTCGCGGCGCACACGCGGCTGTCCGACGTTCCGCAACCGGTTCTTTCCCGCGCCAAGGCGATCATCGCCGACACCGTTGCAGTGATCGCGGCCGGCATGCAAGTGGCCGAACTCAAGGCGCTATGCGAGAGCCATCTGCCCCGCGTCGCGGCGGGCTCCTGCACGGTGATCGGCGCCGGGCAGCGCACCAACCGGCTCGACGCGGCGCTGCTCAATGGAACGGCCGGCGTGTGGCAGGACTTCGACGAAGGCAATCTCTACATGCATGGCCACCCCGGGATACAGCTCATCCCGGCTGCCATTGCCTGTGCCGAGGATCACGGAGCTAACGGCGCCGAGTTGCTCGCCGCGGTCGCGGTCGGCTACGAGGCGTGCGGCCGCGTGAGCGGCGCTTCGCGCATGAAGCAGATCATTCATCCCCACGGGACGTTCGGCACGATCGGCGCGGCGGTTGCCGCCGCGAGACTCACCGGCTTTGATCCGCAGCGCATCCGCGCGCTCATCAACCTCGCCGCCTCGATTCCGATGGCCAACAACCGGCACGCCATGTTGCACGGAGGAAGCATCCGCAACTGGGGCGCGGGCTACAGCGGCTACATGGGCCAGATGGCCGTGCGCCTGGCCGAGGCGGGATTTACCGCGGCGCCGGATGCGCTCAACACCGTGTACGCGTCCGTGCTCGGGGATGCGTTCGATCCGCTGCAGATGGTGGACGGGCTCGGCAGCCGCTGGCTGCTGACGGACGGCTACATCAAGCTCTATCCGACCGGCCGCTATTCCCACGCGGCGATGGATGCGCTGATCGACGTGCTCGAGCGCCTGCCCGGGCAGCGCCTCGACCCGGCAGCCGTGGCGCGCATCGAAGTGAAAACGTTCCGGCTGGGTGCGATGCTCGGCGTGAAGACCGTAAAGAACGTGTTCAACACGCGCTTCTCGATCCCGTTCGCCCTCGCTTCCATCATCTGCCACGGCCGCTGCAGCCTTGATTGTTTCGAAGAGGCCGCGGTGGCGAATCCCGTCATCCAGGCGCTCGCGCAACGCACCGTCGTCGTTGAAGACCCGGAATTCGAGGCGCGCTATCCGCGCGAGCAGATCGCCGAACTTGCGATCCACCTCGCGAGCGGGCAGGTGCTGCGGGGACGCTGCGAGGTGATGCGCGGCGAACCGGGCAACCCGCACGACCCGCGCGGCCTCGAGCGCAAGTTCCACCAATTGACGGAGCCGGTGCTCGGGCCCGCCTCGACCCAGCGCCTCTACGACGGGCTGATGTCGCTTGAGCGCATCGCCGACGTGCGGGCGTTTACATCGGAATGCGGACTGTAGGGGAGCGGCGCATGCAACAGTCCAGGATTCCCTTCGAGCTCTCCGACGAGCGAAAGCCGCTCGCAGCACCCGGCGGCAGGCGGCTCATCGTGCACATCGTGGTGAACGTCGAAGTGTGGCCGTTCGATCAGCCGATGCCGCGCGGGATCCTGACGCCGCCGCACGGACAGGCCGCGGTGCCCGATATTCCGAATTGGGGCTGGGCCGAATATGGCCTGCGCGCGGGCATGCCGCGCTTTTTTCGCGTCCTGCGCGAACGGAGGTTACCCGCAAGCTGCGCCATCAATTCGGCGATCATCGACGTCTATCCGCGGCTCGCCGAGCGCATCCTCGAAGCGGGCTGGGAGTGGATCGGACACGGCGTCGTCCAGCGCTCGGTGAAGAGCGTGCCCGACGAGCACGCGATGATCGCCGAAGCGAAGGAAGCGGTCGAGCGCTACACGCGCAGGAAGCTGCGCGGCTGGCTGGGGCCGGGACTGCAGGAAACGTTCGACACGCCGGACATCCTCAAGGCGCTCGGCTTCGACTACCTGTGCGAATGGTCCATTGATGATCTGCCGAGCTGGATGGAGACGCGCCATGGCCGCATCGTTTCGGTGCCGTACTGCTTTGAAACCAACGACAGCGTGATTTACGCGGTCGAAAAGCACAGCTCGGAAGAGATGACCGGGCGGCTCGCGCGCACACTCGAGTGCTTTACGCAGGAGCTTGCCGGGGGACCGCGCATTCTGACCGTGCCGCTGCATCCGCACCTGATGGGCGTGCCGCATCGCATCGGCTTCCTGGAGCGGTTTCTCGACACGCTCGTGGAGCGCAAAGACGCGGTTTTCATGACCGGCGCGCAGATTGCCGATTGGTTTATCGAAGCTGCCGCTGAACCTGGAAAATCATGATTACTGCACTGGTTTCTTCGTCGTAGAGCAATCAACTCCATCAGATAAGTTGGTTCTGAGAAGCCAGGACTTTCTGAAGCTGCTCGATGTCGACCGCCCGCGGCGCCACCTGAGATTTGAGGGCGAGCGCAGCCGCCGTTCCCGTTGCCTGCCCGGTCATCATGCAGGCGGCCTGCGAACGGGTGCAGCCCTGCGCGATGTTATCGGTCGAGATGCACCTGCCCGCTACGAGAAGATTGCTGATTCCGCGCGGCAGCAGTGTGCGGTATGGAATATGGAACCAGCCGGAGCCGCCCACTTCCGCCAGCAGCAGCGATTGTTTCCCGTCCTTGTCGTGGACATCCACTACGCTGCCGTATCGTCCAATGCCGTCCGGAAAGTGCTTTCCTGCCAGCACGTCCTCTTTGGTCAAGGTGTAGTCGCCGACGATTCGTCTGGATTCGCGCACGCCGACCACCTGGGCCGTGTGCACGAGGTATGCGTCCTCGTAGCCGGGCACGTATTTGCGATAAAAAGCGGCCATGCGCACGGCGATATCCCGCATGCCCATCGTGGCCCGGGTCAGTTCCTTTCTATCGGTGGCGTCTACGTCGTAGGCCATGTCCATGTTGTGAGAGAGGAGGTCGTAGCGAAACTTGCCGTTCCTGAACATGGGGCGGGCCATGTAGGTCACCGTATCGGCATTCACCTTCTCAAGGCCGAAGGGGAGCGGATACTCGCCCTTCTGCAGCGCTTCCTTGATCTTCGCCTTGAACGGCAGCACCGTGAACGGTTTCCCTTCCTCGCGCAGCTTCATGACGGTGCTCACGTATTCGGGGCTGAACTCCTCCGGATGGCTGCGGATGTAAGCGAGCGTGTCTTCGAGCTTCACCCCGCCCATGACAAAGTAGAGCGTAAGGGGCTGGCAATGGCCTTCGTCCGGGTCGCCGAATTCGAAACTGGCGCCGGCGGCGGCGCAGATGTTGCCATCGCCGGTGGCATCGATGGTGATCTGCGCGCGAATCTCCGTCCTTTGCTTAAGGTTCTCGACCACCACGCCGCGCACCGTGTTGTCGGATACCAGCACGTCGGTTACCTGCGCATAGAACCAGACGTCCACGCCCGCCTCGACCACCATCTGCTCGATCACCCATTTTGCGATTTCAGGATCGAAGAGCTGCCGCGCGGTGGCCTGACCCGTGATCCCCCACGCCGCGCCGATGGCGAGCATGCGGTCGATGTATTCCTGGGCGATGGAGAACACCAGCTGTTCGTCTTCAAACGAACTTTCGTAGCTCGCGATCATGACCTTCTTGTGCTCGGCGCTCTTGGGGGCCCTCATGTGGCGCATCGAGCGGATCATCATGACCATGCCGCCGGAGTGCGTCCCGCCCAGGTGATCCCGCTGTTCCAGGAGGATGACCTTGGCGCCGTTTCTCGCCGCGGCGATTGCCGCGACGAAACCGGCGGTGCCGCCTCCTACGACGAGCACGTCGGCTTCAACCGTTTCATTCTGCTTGACGATCTTCAGGCTCATTCCATTGCTCCGGTGAGAATTCCAGCAAATGCGCGTTCAGCGCCAGCGCCGTGCGATCTTCCGACTGAACGGCCCATACCCGTGAGGAAAGTAGAGCGAATTGGGGCCGGCGCCGCCGATCACGATGATCTCGATCGCATCGGGGGAGCCCACCATCGGCACCATGGCGTCCGGCGACACCGTGTAGAACTTCTGCCACTCGAGCTTGAAATGTGAGACGGCTTTCGGTCCGTACGCCCGCAGCGGCTTGCGTGCGTTCTCGAAGATAAAGCGCTTGACGTCCTTCTTCGAGAAACCGGCCTTCGCGCACAACTGCGCCTGGTCCGGGCAGAAACCCATCAGCACCTGCCCTTCGCCGTACGAAGAGCGCGAACCCACGGTGCACATCGAGTCACAGAAGGCGGCGAGGAGTTCCTGGGCGGTGGTCGGCCACATGACCTCGAGATGGTGCGCCGGTTCCTTCCAGAACACGGTGACGACATCCTCGTCCGGCGCGAAACCCTTTTCGATCGCGAACGGCTCCCAGGGATTTTCCCCGTCGTTCTCGGCGACGCAGTACATGTACTTCGGCAGCCAGACAAAGGTGTTGCAGTCGGTGGAGCCCGGGATGCCCGCAATGTTGATGAGGCAGAGCCGTACCGCCCGCGCGATCGCCGCGTTCGCCCGCCAGCTCACCGCCGAACCTCCGGCGCCCGAGGCGATACCCAGTTCCCGCGCGATCGGCCCGCTGACGACGATGAGCGGGGAGAGGCTGTGCGCCGTGGTCATGACGTTGCCCTGCCTTGGAAACGAGGCGTGCGCCTCGATCGCGGCGATGATCACGTCCATGTGAGCGGGGAGACACCCGGCCATCACCGCGTTGATGGCGATCTTCTCGACGGTCGCGACACCCTTGCCCGGCTCGAGGACCGCGATCTCCGTGTCGGGGCTCAGGTTCCCGGCTTCGAGAAACCGCTCGACCCGTTCCACCGTGGGCGGAATGACGGGGTGGCCATCGCCGAAACCATTCGCCTCGAAGTATGCATACACCTCTTCTGCGTCGTCTGGCAGATCGAGTCTCGTTGAGCGCACCGGCACCGAGCTCATGTTCCCTCCCCCGTGAAATTCGTTTCCTGCGGCGGAAGAGAGTAGCCGGTATCGGATGGAAGATGGTTGATCTAAATCAAAGGTAAGGATTTATCAACGGGTGTAGCTTACTGAGCGTCGTAAAATTGTTTGACTCCGCCCAGCCCTCACCCCCGGCCCCACTCCCGGAGGGCGAGGGGAGATTTGTGGTGTAAATGAGTTGTCACGCATTTGCACGAAGCTCAGTGGGCGACTCAAACGCAAACCGTTGTCGGTACGATCCGGAGGGAGGTAAGAGCGGATGAAGGCACAACAACCACGCGGCATCGTCCTTTTTCCCAGAGCGGAGGCCAGGGGCGGATCAAAAGCGCGAGTGGCCAGGCCCGGACTCGCTGATCTTCGAGGCAAGCGCGTGGCGTTCATCGATGACAGCCGTCCGAACGCCGACGTCGTGCTGGCCGAGTATCAAGTGCTGCTGGAGACGAAGTACGGCATCCACGCTACTGTCATCCACAAAGTGGACTTGGGCCTGCGCGTCAACGAGCCGCTCCCGAAGGACGCCTTCGAGAAGCTGGCAAACGAGGTGGATGCGGGGGTCGTCGCGCTCGGATCCTGAGGGTCGTGCACGTCGCGGAGTGTCCGCGACACAGCCGATTTCGAGGAAAAGGGCATCCCGGCGGTCGCAATCGTTGCGCCGGCCTTCGAGCGTCAGGCACGCGCGTACGCGGCAGCCGTCAATCTCCCGCCCGCCCGCGTGCTGGTGCTTCCCATCGGGACGGCGTCGCCCGACGCCGCGGAGTCGGTCCCGCTGATCAAGGAGGCCGCGGCCGCGAGCCTGAACGATTTGGAGAAGGCTCTCAGCGAGCCGGTGTCGAAGATCGCGGCCTGAGAACTCATGACGGGTGACGCGACCTACAAGTCGTTCGATATTCCCCTGGAACTGGAGACAGTCGACCTGGGGGACATTCTGGGCGCTTCGCACCGGAACGTCATGACCGACGGCCTTCCGGTGGTGAAGCCAAGCCGTGCAGACGTCGAGGCCATGCTCGCCGGGCGTGGCCGCAACGTGATCGTCGCAGCGCTGCCGCCGGTGATGGGAGAGTGCACGCACGAGCGGCTCGCCGCCCTTGCCGTGCTCGCCGGATGCCCCGTCTCTTGTTTCCCCGTCCTGGTCGCCGCCGTGCAGGCGGTCGCGCGCGACGAGTTCAATCTGCTGGCAGTTCAGACCACGACCGGCAACGTCGCGGTTGCCGTGCTCGTAAGCGGTCCCGGGGCGCCCGCGATGGGTTTGCACGCGGGGAGCAACGGGCTCGGGCCGGGACCGCGGGCCAACGTCACCATTGGTCGCGCGCTGCGTCTCGCGCTGATGAATATCGGCGGCGCGATCCCGGGGCTTCTCGACGTTTCCTGCCTCGGTTGGCCGGGGAAATTATCGTTCTGCACGGCCGAACACACGGCAGCAAGTCCATGGCCGCCATTCCACCTCGACCGGGGATTTCGCGCCGATGCAACCGTCGTCACGGCGGCGGCGGCGTATGGCTTCATCGAAACTGCTGACGCGGTAAGTACGACAGTCGAGCCGTTGCTGTCGAACTTGTGCGAAATGATGGGAGCCGTGCGCGCGAGCGGCTCGCGGGGCAGTCAGGTGTTGGTCCTGCTCACGCCGCAGCACGCGCACACGCTGGCGCAAGGCGGTCTCGGGCGGCATGATGTTCAGGCGTATCTGCACGAGCGGATCTTTGCTCTCGATCGCCATGTGGATGCGGCCACCGGCAAGGCCGTGCGCATGGTCAGCACACCCGAGGATGTCTTGCTCGTCGTGACCGGCGGCAACGGGGGCAAGTCGGCGTTCGTGCCGCTCTGGAGTGGCTCGCGCGCGGTCAGCGTCGCGGTTTCCTAGCTTTTTTACGGCTTTGCTATAAACGGAGGAGAAATTATGAAGACTTGGTGGCTGAAGGCTCTGACGCTGCTGTTTCTGGCAGGCGTGCTCCCGGTTGCGAGCGCCGAGTATCCCGCGCGTCCCATCCGGATCATCGTTCCGTTCACTCCCGGCGGATCAACGGACATCCTGGCGCGGATGATCGGGCAAAAACTCACGCAGGCCTGGGGGCAGCAGGTCGTCGTCGATAACCGGGCGGGCGCCAACGGGGTCGTCGCCGGCGAATTGACCGCCAAGGCGAATCCCGACGGCCACACGCTGATGTTCGTCGCCATCGGGCACGCCATCAATCCACTGCTGCAGAAGAAACTGCCCTACGACACCGCGAAGGATTTCGCGCCCGTGAGCCTGGTCGCGGTGTTGCCACTCGTGTTGACCGTGCATCCAACAGTCAAAGCCAACAGCGTGCAGGAACTGGTCGCAATGGCGAAATCGGGCGCGAAACCCCTCAATTACGCGTCGGGCGGAATCGGCTCCTCGCAGCATCTCGCCACCGCGCTCATGAGCCACATGGCCGGGATCAAGCTGAACCACGTGCCCTACAAAGGCGGCAACCAGGGACTGGCCGATCTGGTCGCGGGCCATGTCAACATGATGATCACCAGCATCCTCACCGTAATACCCCATGCGAAGGCGGGCCGATTGCGCCCGCTGGCCGTTACGATGTCGAAGCGCATTGCGGCATGGCCGGATCTGCCGACGCTGTCCGAAGCGGGCTTGCGCGGCTATGAGTCCATTGCCTGGTACGGAATGGTGGCGCCGGCCGGGCTCCCATCCGGCGTGCTTGCCAAACTGAGCGGGGAGACCATCAAGGCCACCCACTCGGGCGACATGCGGGACGCTCTGGTAAAACAAGGCGCCGAACCGGTTGGCAACACGCCGCGCGAATTTGCCGCTTTCATCCAGTCCGAGACGGCCAAGTACGCCAAGGTAATAAAAGAGACGGGGGTCATGGCAGAATAGCAGCGAAGTCGTGTGCGCGGCGAGCATCAGGATCGATTAAGCCGACCGGTCCACGACTTCATCCATTCACGCGAGGATTGCCATGTCCCTCAAGTACCCGCTGGTGCACGTTGACGACGTCCGTCCCGAGAACATGAAGGAAGGAGAGGGCTGGGCCATCTCCGAGTTCCGGCTGCCGATCTCGGGCAGGAACGGAAGCTCCACCACCATCTTCCACTCGATCTTCCGGCCCGGCTCCACCCACGCCAAGCACCTCCACCGCAACTGCGACGAGATCGCCGTTTATCTGAAGGGCCACGGCGTAGTCGGGCAGGGCGGCGAGCGCACCGAGGTCCGCCCCGGTCACTGCCGCCTGATGCCCAAGGGGTCGGAGCACTTCTTCTTCAACGAAACGAAGGACGAGGAGGGGCTCGTCATCGGTTTCTACGTCGGCGCGAAGAGCGTCGCGGACACCGGCTACGAGTTCCGCGGCCACGTGAGCGAGGCCGACCTCGAGATGCCCCGGCGCGAGAAGTTCAGCGAAGGCATTCTCGTCCACATCGACGACGTGAAGCCCGCGCAGATGAACGCGAAGGACGGCTGGAGCATCACCGACTTCCGCATCCCCATCGGCCGCCACAACGGGAGCTCGACCACCCTTTTCTGGGCGAAGTTCATGCCCGGCGCCATCCACAAGAAGCACCGGCACGATCACTGCGATGAGATCTACTA
>JACQOK010000238.1 GCA_016202565.1 Betaproteobacteria bacterium
CATCCCCGGCATCTTGATGTCGCAGATCACCATGTCCAATGCGCCCTTGTGGATGGCCTCCAGCGCGTCCAGCGCACTCAGACTGGCCTCCACCTGGTAGCCTGTGCGCTCCAGCGCTCTTTTCACCGCATCGCAGATGCGCTCTTCGTCATCCACGACCAGGATTTTTTTCCTGATTTTCTTCTCCGAAGCGTCCATCCGCTCAACCTCTCCCGTCTGAGGCCGATTCGTTGCCGGCATGCGCGGGCGCCAGTGGCAGCGAAAGAACAACCCGGGTCCCCACCGGACGCAGCGAGTCCCTGCCGGTCACGTTCTCCGCTCTCACCTTTCCGCCGTGGGCTTCCATGATCGTGAAGACAATGGAAAGTCCGAGGCCCGTTCCGTGCGGCTTCGTGGTAAAGAAAGGATCGAAGATCCGGCTGCGGATCGCGACCGGAATGCCCGGACCGGTATCCTGTACCGATATCTCGGCACAGTCCGGCCGCAGCGCGGTTCTCACCGTCAGTTCTCCCCCTTGGGGCATGGCCTGAACCGCATTCACAAGAACATTGGCAAGCACCTGTTCCATCCTGGCGGGATCGCCCGGCACCAAAGGCATCTGGCGCGAGAACTCGGGAAACACCGTGATGCCCTGAAGCTCCAGGCGGCGGCTCATCGCGGCGAGAGCATCCTCGACCAGATGGTTCAAGTCAGTCGGCACGATGTCCAGCTCGTGGCGCCGGGAAAAATCCCTGAGGTCATCGATGATTCGCTTGCAGCGAACGGTGTCCTCGCTGATGCGTTGAAGTTCCTGCTGGAGGGCCGGCTGATCGCGCGCATCTTCCATGAGCAGGTCGACATTCATGAGGATGCTGGTCAGCGGATTGTTCAGCTCGTGGGCAACACCCGAGGCCAGCAGGCCGATCGATGCGAGTTTTTCCGACTGGACCAAGGAATCCTGGGCCTGCTTGAGCTCGGCCGTCTTGACCTCCACCATCCGCTCCAGGTCCTCCCGGTGCTCCTGGATTTCCTGAGCCATGGCGTTGAAAGATCGGGCCAGCTGCCCGATCTCATCCCGCTCCGTTTCCGCCACGCGATAGCGCAGATCGCCCCGCATGATGTGCCGTGTCCCGGCCACGAGCTCGTTGACATGTTTCAGAAGCCGCCGGGAGAGGAAACAGGCGGTCATCGCTGCAAGCACGAGGACGAGCGATACCGAAGCCAGGATCAGGGTCACCGCCCTTTGGCTCACCTCCCGGGATTCTCTCTGAAGGGAGGCCACCCGCAGGAGCAGCTTTGACGACATGCGGCTCAACCGGCGGTTCGCCTCCTCGGCTTGCTGGTTGATCTCGTGAAGAACGCGGACCTTATCCTGCCCTTTCGATGACTCGCCGGCTCCAAAGACCATCGAGGCGCGGTCTTTGATTCCCTGGATGTAAGGAAGCAGGCCTTCCGCCATCGCTCTGGGCTTCTGGGAAGTTCCGTGGCAGGCTGCGCCGCTACAGCCTTTCAATCGAACTTCCGCCTCACGGATCGACGCCTCGAAACGCCGGTCTTCTCCCGACGCGCCATCGACGAGGTAAGCGCTCAACGGCGTCACGGCCTTCGCGACGGCGGTCTCCAGACCCTGCACCGCTTCCAGAGAGCGGCTGATCTCCTGGAGCTGTTGGTTGACAGCGGCGAAATCCCAGAGCGCATACAAGCTGATTGCCACCATCGCGAGGAGAGACGGTATGGTGACCAGGAGAAATCCGGAGACAAGCTTGGCTGAAAGCGAGAAACCGATACGTGACGCAAGAATAGGCAAGATGAACTTCCTACCGGCACGCCTGCTGAAAACATGGCAATTCGGCCGGTCGATGCATCGCTCAATCGAATGACGTCAACGCAGGCGTCGCACTCTGCACGCCTTTCACGATGTCCCTCCTGGGGGATACTCCGCATGTCCTTCGTGCCGCATGAAACTGCGGATTGCAGCCGTTATTCTTGCCGTATCGCAGCACTTGTTATTGATCTATATCAAGAAAATGCTCCGGTAATTTCAGTGCACACCATCCCCCTCCAATACGTTCAGCAATATTTCGGAGCGGCCTTGAGATCGTGGCCGGGATAGGCCCGGGCTGTTTGAAGCAGTTTCATGTTCGCCATGGCCCTGGCCAGTTCCAAACCGGCGGGAAGGGCGCGAATGATCGGTATCTCGTGGTAACCCGCCTGATCCAGCCGCTGCCGCACGCCATCCGCACACGCCTGCAGGTGTTCGCACGCCAGGATCAAAGCGTCCGCCCGGTTCTCCTCGACCGCTGCGATGCACTCGGCAGTGATGTCATCCATGATCTTCTTGAGTCCCGGATCGTTGAGCCGCCCCGGCCAGTCGTTCCTGTACTTCTCGAGAATTCGATATGCCTCGGTCGAGGTATGCCCGGAGATGCGCACGCTGACCAGCTTATCGTTGAATCCGTACCGCTCTCCGAGGTGCCGGACGATGAGCGAAGAGGAGGGAACCGTATGGATTTCACTCACCCGGTCCCCGATGAGAGAGGCCACGTGCAGCGCTGAGTGGATGGCGCCGGTCACCGGTATCCTGTTCTGGAGAACGACCCGTGCGGCCACGAAGCCCGGGTCTATCGCGCCCGTAAGGACAATCGCATCGTAGTTGCCCGTTTGAGCGTATTCTTTGACCTTGTTGATGATTCCTACATTGATAAGCGCCAAGACCTCTTCGTCACGCTTCTCGGAGGTGCTCTCCACCAGAAAGCCCTCATCGACATCGACCTCCACTCCATCGAGCCCTCCGGTTTTTCTGTAATCCTCCAGGAGGTGACGCAGCACCCAACCCCAGCCGACTGCCGGATTTCGATACGGCGGAATAGCCACCAGCCTCATGACTTGTCTCCTTTTCTGTCTGAATGTGTCTGCCAAAGACGATGCACTTATCCTTGGGGCGCCGCCTCTCGAGCGCGGTCGAAGCGCTACACCATTGCCCCCGGCCGCTTCAGGTAATGGTCCTTGATCGAGTCAGCCGCCCAGCACGCAAGGGTGCCTATCGTGCCGGTCGGGGGGTTGGCGCTATTCTGCGGAAACGCGCTGCCGCCGATCACGAATACGTTCGGCACATCCCACGATTGCAGATACTTGTTGACCGCGCTGGTTGCCGGATCCGCGCCCATCACCGCGCCGCCGCAGTTGTGCGTGCTCTGATACGGGACGATGCTGTACCTGCCGGTGACCGGAATGACGTTCGTTCTTGACGCGCCGATCGCCTTCGCGATCGCCGCCGCCTTGTTCGTGATCCACGCCGACATCTTTCTTTCGTTGTCGGTCCAGTCGAAGGTCATGCGGATGAGCGGCAGGCCGCAGGCATCGCGATAAGTCGGGTCGAGGTCGAGATAGTGCGCGCGGTAGCTCTGGGAGCCGCCGTGGACGCCGATCGCAAATGAACGCGTGTAGTATTGCGCCGCGGCTTTCTTCCAGGCCGAGCCCCAACGCGGCGTGCCCTGCGGCGCCGGCGTGCTCCGGATCGGCGATGCCCCGGAACTGTTTACCGCCACCCACGCGCCGCCGATGAAGCCAACACCCGCGTGGTCGAAGTTGTCGCCGCTGAAATCATCGATCGAAGTGCCGCGCGCGCCCCCGCCCATGAACGGGTTGATCACCTTGTCCTCGAAGAACAGCACGACCCTCCCCCCGACCTGGTAGGAATAATTCCGACCCACCACGCCCTGGTTGCTGACCGGGTCGTACGGCCGGCCGATGCCGGAGAGCAGCATCAGGCGCGTGTTGTTGAACGTGTAGGAGGTCAGGATCACCAGCTCCGCGGGCTGCTCCACTTCGCGGCCGTGCGCGTCGAGGTAGGTCACGCTCACTGCGCGTTTCCTGTCGGAATCGAGATTCACCTTGATCACGTTCGCGAGCGCGCGAAGCTCGAAGTTTTCGTGCTTGAGGAGGGCAGGCAGCACCGCCGTCAGCGGGTTCGCCTTGGCGCCGTTGGCGCAGCCATGGCTGCTGCAGAAACCACCGCGCAGACACTGGCCGAGCATCAGCCGGTACGGATTCCTATAGGCCTGGGTCATGGAGGCGATGGGATTCGGGAACGGCGTGTAACCCAGCGACTCGGCGGCCTGCGCGAACAGCGCACCGGCGTAGGTCGGCGTGGCCGGCGGATTCGGATACTCGCGCGAGCGCGGGCCTTCGAACGGATTGCCGCCGGGCTGGATCTCGCCGTTGAGATTGCCCGCCTTGCCGCCGACGCCGTACAGGTGCTCGAACTGGTCGTAATAC
>JACQOK010000239.1 GCA_016202565.1 Betaproteobacteria bacterium
CATGTCAATACCGCCCTGTGCGGACTGCTTGGCTATTCCGAACGCGAACTGCTCGCGCGCAGAGTTCAGGACATCACCGTGGCCGAGGATGTGCCGGACAGCGAGGAGTTGCAGCGGCGGCTGATCGCGGGGGAGATCTCCCTCTTCACGCGGGAGAAGCGCTATCGCTGCAGGAACGGCGCCATCCGGTGGTGCAGCGTCGCGGTCCAGCTGGTGCGGGCGGCAAGCGGGCAGCCCCAGCACTTCATTTCAGTGATCGACGATATCTCCCGTCGCAAGGATGCGGAAGGCCGTTTCGAGGCCACGTTCAACCAGGCGGCGGTAGGAATCGCGCACACGACCGAGGACGGTCGGATCGTCGAGGTCAATCACAAGCTATGCGAGATCCTGGGCTATTCGGCGCAGGAGCTGGTGCAGTTCTCCACCCGCGACCTCACTCATCCCGACGACCGGGATCGTCAGGACGCGCTGCGACTGGAGCTCTTGTCCGGGAAGTGCCAGTTCTTCAAGACCGAAAAGCGGTATGTGCGCAAGGACGGGACGATCGTGTGGGTCAACCGCACCGTGACCATAGCCCATCGCACGTTGACCGGCGAACGGTACCTGATCCAGGTGATCGAGGACGTTTCCGAGCGCAAGCGCACCGAGGAACGGCTCGAACGCCTCACGCGCGCGCGGCGCGTGATGGCGGAATGCAACCACGTCCTGGTTCACGCCACCGACGAGAGCGGCATGCTGGAGAGCATGTGCCGGATCGTGGTGGACTCCGGGGGCTACAAGATGGCCTGGGTCGGCCTTGCCACCGGTGATCCGAAGCGCCCCGTTTATCCCGCCGCGCACGCCGGTTTCGGAGACGACGCGCCGATGACCGGTGCGGTGGGCTGGAGCGCTGACGGCCGCTACCAGGGCTTCATGAGCGACGCGGTCAAGAGCGGCGAGCCGTACATCGCGCGTCATATCCTGAGCGATCCGGCGCACGTGCGCCGCCGCGGACGCGCCGTCCAGCATGGTTTTCAGTCGTCCATCGCGCTGCCGCTGAAGAACGAGG
Source organism: Betaproteobacteria bacterium (assembly GCA_016202565.1). Lineage (GTDB taxonomy): Bacteria > Pseudomonadota > Gammaproteobacteria > Burkholderiales > SG8-41 > DSOT01. Next base: position 1,049 of record JACQOK010000239.1, read on the forward strand.
GCACGGTTCTTGGAGCGATTGCCATCTACGCGCGGGAGCCGGACGCGTTCGACGCCGACGAGATCGGGCTGCTGATCGAGCTCACCGCCGATATCGCATTCGGTATCGTCAGTCTGCGCACGCGCGTCGCGCGCAGAGATGCCGAGTTCGCTCTGCGCGAGAGCGAAAGGCGCTTCCGCGACATTTTCAACCAGGCCGCGGTCGGGATTACGCGCGTGGACCTGAACGGGGTGCTGGTGGAGGTGAACCAGAAGTTCTGCGACATGCTCGGCTACTCCAGGGGCTACCTCATCGGCAAGTCCATCAGGGAGATCACCCACCCGGACGATTACGGTCAGGGGTCGCAATACCGGGCGCAACTCACCGGGCGCACGATGAGATCGGTGGGGGGAGAGAAACGCTTCGTGCGTAAGGACGGCTCGACCGTGTGGGCGCGGCGGACCATGTCCGCGGCCTGCGACGAGGCAGGGAACCCGCAGTACGTGATCAGCGTGGTCGAGGACATCACCGAACGCAAACAGGCGGAGGAGGCGCTGCGCGCAAGCGAGGAAATGCTGCGCGCGACCTTCAGCCAGGCGGGAGTCGGCATTTTCGTGACTTCGCTCGATGCATGCTATCTGCAGGTCAATGACAAGTACTGCAATATGCTGGGCTATAGCCGGGACGAGCTGCTCGGGATGTCGATCCGCGACGTGAATCGGCCGGAGGATATCGAAAACGTCCTTGCCAACCGGGAAAAGGTGGTGCAGGGAACGTGGCAGCATGCGAGTCACGAACGCCAGTTGCTCCGCAAGGACGGATCGCTGGTCTGGGTCAGCCACTCCACTTCGCTGGTTCGCGACCAGAACGGCAAACCCCGGCATTTCATCACGGTCGCTGAAGACATCTCGGAGCGCAAGCGTGCCGAAGCAGCGCTGCGCCGGAAGAATGACCTCACGCTGCTGCTCGAATCGCTGGCGGTCGCGGCCAACCAGGCGCGCGCGCCGGAAGATGCCATGAGGGCGTGTCTCACGCGCATCTGCGAGTACACCGGCTGGCCGCTGGGACACGGCGTGATCTTCAATGGCGAACTGGAGGACGCGGATAAGCAGCTTTCCCTGTGGGCGCTGGACAAGTCGGAACGCTGGCGGCTATTCCAGCGTGCCTCCGAGCCCTTCCGCTTTCTTGCCGGGTCCGGCGGGTTCATCGACGACATCGTCACGAGCAGGCGCGCTCGCTGGATCAAGGACCTCTCGGGCGTCCACACGTTCCAGCGCGCCGCGGCGGCGCGGGACTGCGGCATCAAATCCGGCTTCGCGTTCCCGGTGGTGGTCGGCGGGCGCGTCGTCGCGTTCCTCGAGTTTTATTCCGACGTGGAAGCGGATGCAGACGAGTCCTTGCTGCACGTCGTCAACACCATTGGAACGCAGCTTGGCCGGGTGGTGGAGCGGCGCGAAGCCGATAACGCGGTGCGCGCGAGCGAAGAGCGCTACCGCAACCTGTTCGAGTTCGCACCGTTGCCTTTGCTGGTCATGGAAGAGGCGAGCAGGAGGCTTCTGGCAGCCAATCAGGCGGCAGTGGAGAAATACGGCTACACGCGCGAAGAGTTCCTGGCGATGACCATTCTCGATCTGCAGGTCGAGGCGGATCGGGAACGCGTGGCACACGAGCTGAGCGACCGCGATCCGGCGCAGGCGGCGTTCTTCCAGCGCCGGCACGTGACCAAGAGCGGCGAGATCATATTCGCGGAAGTCACGGCCCGGCCGCTGGCGTTCCATGGCCAGGACGCGAGAATACTGCTGATCAACGATGTGACCGAGCGCCTGCGCGCCGAAGAGACGCTGCGCGAAAGCGAAGAGCGTTTTCGTGCCACGTTCGAGCAGGCGGCGGTCGGCATGGCATTGCGCGGGGCCGACCCGCGCAACCCGCGGTGGCTGCGGGTGAACCAGAAGCTATGCGACATCCTGGGCTATTCCCGCGAGGAGCTGTTGCAGCTCACCTCCGTCGATGTGACTCCACCCGAGGATCGCGGCGCAGCCATCGACTACAACGAACAGCTACTGCGCGGCGAAATCGCGAATTACTCGCGCGAGAAGCGTTACCGGCGCAAGGACGGCGAGATCATCTGGGCGAACATCTCGCTTACTGCGGTGCGCGGCGCGGACGGCCGGCCGACCCACGTTATCTCCATCGTTCAAGAGATTACCGATCGCAAGCGGGCGGAAGCAGCGCTGCGCGAAAGCGAGGAACAATTCCACCAGCTTGCGAACAATATTCCGCAGGTGTTCTGGATCTGCGACGCCCGGCAGAAGGACATGATCTACGTGAGTCCGGCTTATGAACGCGTCACCGGTCAGCCGATCGAACCGTTGCGAGTGAACGCGCGCCGGTGGCTGGAAGCGATCCATGAGGAGGACCGCGAGCGGGTGAGGGGCGCGCGCGCGATGGCGGCGGCCGGAAAATATGATGAAGTATTTCGCGTGATCCGCCCCGACGGCACGATGCGCTGGGTGCGCGACCGGGCTTTCCCCATCCACGACTCGCATGGAAGGGTCTATCGCATTGCCGGGATTGCCGAGGACATCACCGATCTCCGGGAGTCGGAGGAACGGCTGCTGTATCTCGCCCATTACGACAATCTCACCAGCCTGCCGAATCGCGTTCTATTCTACGACCGGCTCAAGCAGGCGCTTTCCCAGGCGCGCCGCAACCAGTGGATTACGGCGGTCATGTTCCTCGATCTGGACCGCTTCAAGAACGTGAACGACACTCTGGGACATGGCGCCGGCGATCTGCTGCTGCGACAGGTGTCGGAGCGGCTTGCCGCCTGCGTCCGCTCCGGTGACACCGTAGGCCGGCTGAGCGGTGATGAATTCGCCATCGTGCTCTCGAATCTGGCCGGTCCGGACGACGCGAGCCTGGTGGCGCAGAAGGTCATGGCGACATTCACCAAGCCGTTCAACCTGTACGGAAAGGAAGTTTTCGTAAGCGCCAGCATCGGCATCACGCTGTTCCCGACGGACAGCCTCGATCAGGACACGCTTATCCAGAACGCCGATACCGCGATGTATCGCGCCAAGGACCTCGGCCGTAACAGCTTCCGCTTCTATACGCCGGAGATGAACGCGCGGGCGCTCGAGAAGCTGAGTCTCGAAAGCAGCCTGCGGCGGGCGTTGGAGCGCCGTGAATTCCTGCTCTACTATCAGCCCAAAGCGAGCCTTGCGAACGGTGAAGTCATCGGCGTGGAGGCGCTGCTGCGGTGGCACCATCCCGAACTCGGTCTGGTGTCCCCCATGGAATTCATGCCGATGCTGGAGGAGACCGGACTGATCGTTGCCGCAGGAGAATGGGTTATCCGGGCCGCCTGTGCGCAAATCAGAGCCTGGCAGCAGGCCGGCATCATGGCGATGCCGGTTGCGGTCAATCTTTCTGCGCGGCAGTTCCAGGGGAAGGAATTCGGGACCACCATTTCGCGCATCCTCGAGGAGGAAGGAATCCGGCACGATCTGCTGGAGCTCGAGATTACGGAGACCTCGCTTGCCAACAACACCGAAGAAGCCGCCGCTACGCTCGGCTATTTGAACTCCCTCGGCGTGCGCGTGTCGATCGACGACTTCGGCACGGGCTATTCCAGTCTGAGCCGGCTCAAGGGGTTCCCGCTCGACGCCCTCAAGATCGATGGCTCGTTCGTGCGCGACATTACGACCGATGCCGACGATGCTGCGATCACGCGGGCCATCATCACCATGGCGCACAGTCTTGGCCTCGCGGTGGTCGCCGAGGGCGTGGAAACCGAGCAGCAGCTTATCTTCCTCGACGCCAATGGCTGCGACCAGATCCAGGGCTATTATTTCTCGAGTCCGCTGCCGGCCGACGAGTGCACGGCGTTCATCGCGAGCGGCTGCCGTCTGCAGCGACCGGCGCGCGCGGCTTTGCCCGAGTCGCCCATGCTCGTGCTTGCAGCGCACGATGCCCCCGCGCGTCGGGGGTGAGGTTTAGGCGACGAGAATCGCCGCCAGAGCGTGCCTGCCCTCCGCTACCAGGACGTTGTAGGTGCGGCAGGCGGCCTTGCTGTCCATCACCTCGAAGCCGATGCCAGCGGCCGCGAGCCGCCTCGATAGTTCCGTTTGCGGGAAACGCAGGGTCGCGCCGGTGCCCAGGATTACAATTTCCGGTTTCAGCGCGATGAGCTGCTCGACGTGGGCCGCGTCCAGCGCGTCGAACCCCGAAATGTCCCACGCCATCACCCGATCAGAGGTGACCAGCAGATGATGCTCGTAGCGCACCGCGTTGATCGCGACATATCCCGCGCCGTAGCCGGTAAACATGTTTTGGCCGGAGGCCTGCGCCAGGTGAAGTTTCATCGATAGCGCCGCGGTGTAAGAACCTGATAGGTTCTAAGCTGCTGAATTTGCGATAGCTTGGGTGCTCCGCTAGAATTATACGCTTTTTAACCTTGATCCTCGCGCTGGCCGCATCATGGAAGAGTTCTCCCGCATCAAGCGCCTGCCGCCGTACGTCTTTAACGTCACCGGCGAACTCAAGCTCGCTGCACGGCGGCGCGGCGAGGATATCGTCGACTTCAGCATGGGCAACCCCGACCAGCCCACGCCGCGTCATATCGTCGACAAGCTGATCGAGGCCGTGCAGCGTCCCGATACCCACCGTTATTCGGTGTCCAAAGGCATCTACCGGCTACGGCGCGCGATTTGCAACTGGTACAGGACGCGCTACGAGGTCGAACTCGATCCCGATTCCGAAGCGATCGTCACGATCGGATCCAAGGAAGGCATTGCTCATCTCGCGCTCGCGACGCTCGACACCGGCGACATCGTGCTGGTGCCGAACCCAAGTTACCCGATCCATATCTACGGTCCGGTGATCGCGGGCGCGGACATCCGGCACGTGCCGATGCACGCGGGCATCGATTTCTTCGAGTCGCTGGAGCGGGCGATCAGGGATTCCTATCCAAAGCCCAAGATGCTGATCGTCAATTTTCCGAGCAACCCGACGACGCAGTGCGTGGAACTGGCGTTTTTCGAGCGGCTGGTAGCCATCGCGCGCGAGCATGACATTTACGTCGTGCACGATCTCGCCTATGCGGACATCGTGTTCGACGGTTATCGGGCGCCGTCGATCCTGCAGGTGCCGGGCGCGCGCGAGGTCGCAGTCGAGTTCTTCACGATGTCGAAAAGCTACAACATGGCCGGCTGGCGCGTGGGTTACATGGTCGGCAACAGGGAGCTGGTGACGGCGCTCGCACGCATGAAGAGCTACCATGACTACGGCACCTTTACGCCGATTCAGGTCGCCTCCATCATCGCACTGGAAGGTCCGCAGGACTGCGTCGACGCCGTGCGCATGGTCTACCAGGGACGACGCGACGTGCTGTGCAGCGGCTTGAATGCGCTGGGCTGGGAAGTGGAGAAACCCCGGGCGACGATGTACATCTGGGCACCGATCCCGGAGCGCTACAGGAGCCTGGGCTCGCTGGAATATTCCAAGAAGCTGCTGACCGAGGCCAGGGTCGCGGTTTCGCCCGGTACCGGCTTCGGACACTATGGCGACGATCACGTGCGGTTTGCGCTCATCGAGAACGAGGCGAGAACCCGGCAGGCGCTGCGCGGGATCAAGGATATGTTCCGCAAGGACGGCCTGCTGTGAAAAATGCCTTTGAGCCACAGAGAACACAGAGGTCACAGAGGTAAGGCGAGACGATGCTGAAAGGCACGCGGTCCACGACCGTTTACGCTTATCGGAATCCGCCCGGCGGCGGGCGCTGTCAGCTTCGTGGTTTTCTCTCTGTGTTCTCTGTGCCCTCTATGGCAAAGGGATTTTGAAAAATGAAACCGATCAATGTCGGGTTGTTGGGTATCGGCACCGTCGGCGGCGGCACCTTTACCGTACTCAGACGCAACCAGGAGGAGATCGCGCGCCGCGCGGGCTGCGCGATCACCATGAAGATGGTCGCCGACAAGGATGTCGGCAAGGCCAAAGCCCTGGTTGGCGATTACGCAATCGTAACCGCCGACGCCAACGAAGTCGTGAATCACCCGGATATCGATATCGTGGTCGAACTGATGGGCGGCACCACGATCGCGAAAGAGCTCATCCTGAAGGCCATCGCCAACGGCAAACACGTCGTCACGGCCAACAAGGCGTTGCTTGCCCAGCATGGCAACGAGATCTTCGCCGCGGCGCAAAAGCAGGACGTGATGGTGGCCTTCGAGGGTGCGGTCGGCGGCGGCATTCCCATCATCAAATCGCTGCGCGAGGGGCTCACCGCAAACCGCATCGAGTGGATCGCGGGCATCATCAACGGCACCAGCAATTTCATTCTATCGGAAATGCGCGACAAAGGCGCGAGCTTCAACGACGTGCTCAGGGAAGCGCAACGCCTGGGTTACGCCGAAGCCGATCCGACCTTCGATATCGAAGGCGTGGACGCCGCGCATAAGCTCACGATCATGGCGGCGATCGGCTTCGGCATCCCGACCCAGTTTCCCGCGGTGTACATCGAAGGGATTTCCGGACTGACGCGGGAAGACATCCAGTATGCGGAGGAACTCGGCTATCGCATCAAGCTGCTCGGCATCGCGAAACGCAAGCCGCTGGGCATCGAATTGCGAGTGCATCCGACGCTGATTCCGGCGCGGCGGCTCCTCGCCAACGTCGAGGGGGTGATGAACGCCATACTGGTCAAGGGCGACGTGGTCGGACAGACCATGTACTACGGCGCGGGGGCGGGCGCCGAGCCGACGGCTTCGGCGGTGGTGGCCGATCTCGTGGACGTTGCCCGCATGCTGACCGCGGACCCCGAACATCGCGTGCCGCATCTCGCGTTCCAGCCCGACCAGTTGTCGGACGTGCCGATTCTGCCGATCGGAGAGGTCGAAACCTCGTACTATCTACGCCTGCGCGTATTGGACAAAGCGGGGGTGCTCGCCGACATCACGCGCATTCTCGCCGATCTCGGCATCTCCATCGATGCCATGGTGCAGAAGGAGCCGCACGCGGGCGAGGAGCAGGTCGACATCATCATGCTGACCCATCAGACCGTGGAGAAACGCATCGATGCCGCCATCGCGAAGATCGAGGCATTGCCGGTCGTGGCCGGCAAAGTCACGCGCATCCGCCTTGAACAGTTGAATGGAAGACGTTAGCACCTGAAGAGCAGCCACAGAGTGCACAGAGCACAGAGGCAATGTGAAAGCGCCCGTCTATTTTCTCTGTGATCTCTGTGTTCTCTGCGGCTCGACTTACAAATGCCTAAACACTACACCGGACTGATCGAAAAATACCGCGAGCGCCTGCCGGTTGCGGCCGACACGGCCGTAATCTCACTTAGCGAAGGTGCCACGCCTCTCATCGAGCTCATGAACGTCCCGCGACTCGCGCGAAGGGACGTGCGGCTGTTCGCCAAGTTTGAAGGGCTCAATCCCACCGGCTCCTTCAAGGATCGCGGCATGACGATGGCGGTGACGAAGGCGGTCGAAGCGGGCGCCCGGGCCATCATCTGTGCGTCCACCGGCAATACCTCGGCGGCCGCGGCGGCGTATGCGGCCCGCGCCGGCATTGCCTGTTTCGTGCTGATCCCGGAAGGCAAGATCGCGCTCGGGAAGCTGTCGCAGGCGATGATGCACGGTTCGGTCGTGATCCAGATCCGCGGCAACTTTGACGACGGCATGCGGCTCGTGCAGGAGGTCGCAAAAACGATGCCGGTCAATATCGTGAACTCGATCAATCCCTACCGGCTGCAGGGACAGAAGACCATCGCGTTCGAAGTGATCGAGGCCCTCGGCGACGCGCCGGAGTATCACGCGCTGCCCGTCGGCAATGCCGGGAACATCACGGCCCACTGGATCGGTTATTCCGAATCCGTGTGCCAGAACACCCGCGCCTGCGCGCTGTGCGCCGGCAACTGCGGTTATCACCGGAAGAAAATCGCAACACGCCGGCCGATCATGGTCGGCTACCAGGCCGCCGGGGCCGCCCCTATTCTGCGCCAGCGACCGGTGGAAAATCCCGAGACCGTCGCCACTGCGATCCGGATCGGCAATCCGGTGTCGTGGCAGCAGGCGCTCGCCGCTCAGCAGGAATCGGACGGCTGGTTCGGCGAGTGCACGGACGAGGAGATCTTGCGCGCCCAGAAGCTGCTCGCGGAGACCGAGGGCATTTTCTGCGAGCCAGCTTCGGCCGCCGCGCTCGCCGGCGTACTCAAGGATCTCGACGCCGGCCGGATGAGGGAGGGCAGTACCATCGTATGCACCCTGACCGGCCACGGTCTCAAGGACCCCGATATCGCCATCGCCCAGAGCGTGAAGCCGCTCACCGTCGAGGCGGAATTGCGCGCGATCGAGCACGTAATCCGCAGTTACCTTCCAAAATAACCGCCAAGACGCCAAGGCGCCAAGGACAGCAAGATCAAGACGAAAGTAAAAACAATCCGAATAATGCTACAGCGCCGAGCGACCAAGGCGCCGGCCTTAGGCAGGAAACAGTCTTTTCGGTTGATTGCCTGATCGCCAAATCGTGGTTTTTTGCGTCCATCCAGTTTTTGATTTTCTTAGTGTCTTGGCGTCTTGGCGGTTAAGTTTCGAAACGCATCGACAGATCGGCGGCGCTGATGTCCTTGGTGAGGCTGCCGATCGAGATGCGGTCGACGCCGGTTGCGGCGACCGCGCGCACGTTTTCCAGGGTGATGCCGCCCGAGGCTTCGAGCTCCGCGCGCCCGCCGGTGATCTCAACCGCCGCACGCAGCGTATCGGGATCCATGTTGTCGAGCAGGATCATGCGCGCGCCCGCGGCGAGGGCTTCGCGCAACTGGTCGAGGTTTTCGACTTCGACCTGGATCCATATCCCGGGTGGCGCAACCTTGCGTGCCGCGGCGAGTGCGGCGCTGACGCCACCGGCGGCCGCGATATGGTTTTCCTTGATCAGGATCCCGTCGTACAACCCCAGGCGGTGGTTGACGCCGCCGCCGGTTCTCACGGCATATTTCTGCGCGATCCGCAATCCGGGCAATGTCTTGCGGGTGTCGACGATTGCAGCGCGGGTGCCCGCCACGGCATCGACATAACGGCGGGTGGCCGCCGCCACCGCCGACAGCGTCTGCAGAAAGTTGAGGGCGGTGCGCTCGCCGGTGAGGAGCGCACGGGCCGGACCCCGCAAAGTGCACACCACGGTTCCCGCTCCGATTTTCGTCCCTTCGGCCGCTTGCCAGTCAAGGCTCACGCGCGGATCGAGTCGGCGGTAACACGCTTCGAACCACGCCCGACCGCACAATACGGTGTCCCGGCGGGAGATGACCGTGGCGCGCGCCGTGCTCTCGGCGGAAGTGAGCTGGGCGGTGAGGTCGCCGCTGCCCACGTCCTCCGCCAGGGCGGCGCTCACGTTACGCTCGATTTCTGATGCTAAATCCACGGATTTACTCTATATTTTACGCAGCAATTCTAACTCTAAACGGGGGAGGCGCGAATGGACGGTATGATGACGGTGATCTCGTACAGCGTGGGCACCGTACTCGGCTTCGCCCTGATCGGCTGGCTGGTCGTCGCGATCATCCATGATGTCACGCAGAAGAAGCACACCGTTCTGCGCAACTATCCGGTGATCGGCCGATTGCGTTTTTTCTTCGAAAATCTCGGCGAGTATTTCCGGCAGTATTTCTTCGCCGGCGATCGCGACGAGATGCCCTTCAACCGGGCAACGCGCACCTGGATTTACAAGGAAGCGAAGAACGAGGGCGGCATCATCGGCTTCGGTTCGACCAATGACCTGCGCCAACCGGGAACGATCCTGTTTGTGAACCATCCGTATCCGGTGCTGGAAGAGGATCGACTGCCCACGCCATCGCTCGTCATCGGCGAGGGTTATTGCCGCCACCCGTTCGAGGCGAGATCGATTGTCAACGTGAGCGGCATGAGCTTCGGGGCGATTTCAGCACCGGCGGTGCGCGCCCTGTCGCGGGGTGCGGCGGAGGCGGGGTGCTGGATGGACACCGGCGAGGGGGGGCTGTCGCCCTATCATCTCGAGGGCAATTGCGACATCATCATGCAGATCGGCACCGCCAAGTACGGCATCCGCAATCTCGACGGCAGTTTTTCGCCCGACAAGTCGAGAGAGCTGGCAAAGTCGGTCAAGGCCTTCGAGATCAAGCTGTCGCAGGGGGCCAAGCCGGGGAAGGGCGGGGTGCTGCCGGGCAGCAAAGTCACCGAAGAGATCGCGCGCATCCGGGGCATTCCCGCGGGCCAGGATTCGATCAGTCCCAACCGGCACCGCGACATCGCCGACAGCGACCAGCTGCTCGACCAGATCGCCCTTATCCGCGACATAACCGGCCGGCCGGTGGGCGTGAAGACGGCGATCGGCGGCTGGGAATTCATCAACGAGTTGTGCGACGCCGTGCTGCGGCGGGGCCGGGAGTATGCGCCCGACTTCCTCGCGATCGACGGCGCGGAGGGCGGCAGCGGCGCCGCGCCGCAGACGCTCATGGACCATATGGCGCTGCCGATAGCCGAAGCGCTGCCGCGTGTGGTCGACTCGCTGCTGCAATCGGATTTGAAGGGTCGCATCCGCGTCATCGCCGCCGGCAGACTGGTCACCTCGGCGCGGGCGGCGTGGGCGCTGTGCGTAGGAGCGGATTTCGTCAACACCGCGCGCGGCTTCATGTTCGCGCTCGGCTGCATCCAGGCGCTGAGATGCCATACCAACACCTGCCCGACCGGTGTCACCACCCACAACAAGCGACTGCAACGCGGGCTGGTGGTGGAAGAAAAGTACCTGCGCGTGGCCAACTACTGCCGCAACATGAACAAGGAGATCGACATGCTTGCGCACTCGTGTGGTTGCCGGCACGCGCGCGAATTGAAGCGCGAGCACGTGCGCATCGTGCAGTCGGCGAACCAGAGCATCGCTCTCAACATGCTCTATCCCTACCCCGCGGTCGGGTCGCGCGAAATGGTCAAGCCGGCGGCGGCAAGCGTCGCCGCGTGACCCGGTAAGTGTAATGGCGACCGGCGCACAGGGTTCAGCGCAGTTGTTCCGCCCAGTAGATCGCCATCACGAGCGCAAACAGCGCGATTTCCGCAAGCGTCACCAGCAGGATGATGAAGGTGATGCGGCGCGCGACAGGCTTCATCGGCACCCAGACGCGGCGCATGTACCAGCGCCATATCCCGTAGCGGCCCCAGCGCGCTTCCCGCCGCAGGTAGTCGTGCAACGCGACGCCCCAGGCATGGAGGCTGCGGTCGACCTCGGCGGTGTCGGTGCCGGGCACGGCGCCGCCGTACTCATCGGTGATGACGAGCCGGGCGCCGCGGGGCGCCGGCTCGATCTGAAAGCGCGTCCGGCGTTTCAGGCCGCGATCGTAGCGCACGATGAATTCGCGTTCCGATAGACGGTCGAGCGTGAGCCGCAGCGTAAACTCGCAGCCGTTGCTCAGGTTGCGGAATGCCGCGACGGCGCCGCCATCGGCAGCGCGCCAGGAGCGGAATTCCAGGTATGGGTTGATCCGGTACAGCCGTTCGAGATCGCGGCAGAATTCCGCCAGCTCTTGCGGGACGAGCGGCGTGTCGACCACCACCCAAGCCGCGTCGGTCGCCGCGGTGTCAATGCCGGTCATCGGCTCATCGCGGGTGGGGAACGATCAGCAGCGATGCCGAAAGCTTCTCGAGGAGTTTTTCAATTTGCATCCGCGAGCGCAGCCCGGCGGTACCCCGCGGCCGCGGTGATCCGATCACGACGAGATCAGGTTCAATCTCGGCTGCGAAATCGAGCAGGCACTCCGCGGGTTTTCCGATCGCCACCTTGGGATGATAACGCGCCCCGCGCGACACCACCTGGGGTTCCAAGGCCTGCCGGTGCTGCTCGATCTCCTTGCCAAGCTCGGACTCGACGTGCTTGCAGTAGACATCCCGGGTTGAGACGTTATTCAGCCAATCGTCGCCCATCATGCCGCGCCAGAGATCAGGCACCACGGTGAGGTGGAACAGCTCGACGCCTGGTCCACGACACAGGTCAAGAGCTGCCTGCTCGGCGGCGCGCGAACCGGTTGTGCCATGGCTTGCAAGGAGGATGCGATCGGACTTCAACATGGCAAGAAAAGCGGGAACGAAGGCCCCCAAAGAAATCCCGGTGAGGCGTTGCCGCCGCCACCGGGGAGCTGCGAGGGGAAATCTCTAGACGAACAGATAGACGAGCAGCGCGATGATGAGCGCCAGGCCGAGCGCCACGAAATCCTCAGCGCGGTCATTCTTGAAGATTGTCAGCGCCGAACCGCGGTCAAATTTCTCTTCCATGGTCGTATTCTCCTGTCAAATGGTTTCGCTTACGAGCAGCAGGACGATGATGAGCGAGCCGACTGCTTTGATCACGCCGACGATCGAGCCGATGACCAGCGGCTGTCCACCCGCCTGGCGGATCGAAGCCATGGTGATCTGCATGCCGAGCCCGACCAGGCCGAAGGTGAAGAACCAGGCGATGAGATCGCGGAATTTTGCGATCTTGGGCGCCGTGTGCCGCACCGCGCGGTGCGCCCGGTTAAGCGCCGCAGTGGATTCCTTGGACATGACCTTGGCGTTGATGACGCCGCGCACGGTGGCGTCGTCGGCCTCCGACATGATTTTCTTGCCCTCGATGAGGCGCTGGAGCGCGGCGCGCTGGTCGTCGCGTTTGACCTTTTCGATGTCCTTCTTCAGCGCGGCAATCTCCGGGTCTTTCAGAAGGTTGTTAATTTGCTTTCCGGAGCGGTCCTGCCTGACCATCACCTTGTCGCTGTTGTCGAAATACGATCCCTGATAGTGCCGGGCAGGGGCGAAGATCCCGGTCGAGGACAACAGGAACATGAGGATGAATCCCAGCACGAACACCGGGAACTTGCTGACGACCACGGACATGACGTCGACCTTCTCGACATGGCGCGCAGCAGCCTCTTCCCGCCGCACGTACCATACCGCAAGCCATACGACGATGATCGGGAGGAACAATACCCGGGTGATGTTGAAGATCTCCGCCACTTTCAGCGTCTCGATGCCGCCGGGCTGAAAGGCGAGGGCGGCGCCGGCGACCTGGGCGGAGTTGAGAATGCCAGTGCCGGCCCACGCGCCGAACTGGATATAGCCCATGCCCAGGGCCTTGCCGACAATCGGGAACAGGAACATGCACAACACGCCGAACAGCAGGATCGTGCCGATGGTGTAGGCGATCTCCAGCGATTTGGCTTGCACCACCGGTGCTGCGGCAACGGCCGCCGACACACCGCAGACGCCCACCCCGGATGAGAGCACCCCGGTCATCGAGTTGGGCAGATTGCGGCGCGCTCCCCACCACAGCACGAGCCCGACCGAGCCGAGAACGAACACACC
>JACQOK010000032.1 GCA_016202565.1 Betaproteobacteria bacterium
CTCCTTCGGTGCGCGCAGATCGGTATTCCCAATCCAGGTGACCAGTACGTTTCGCACTGGTCACCGTTCTACAATATTTCTTGTCCTTGACGCAAGAGTTCTTATTCTCGTCTGGCAGAAACGGCTGGATGAAGATGGCCTTACTTATGAGTGCGAGGTGCGAGGTGCGACGGTGCGTCCGAAGATGCGAGGGTGCGAGGGTGCGAGGGTGGGCACCAAGGACCACTTCATCGCTTGCGTAGATAACGCTGCAATCCCGCCACCGCGCCGCACGCTCGCTCCGCGAGGGTATTCAGCGTCTCGAAATCATCACCCGAAAGATAGCCGCGGTCGACAGCATCCTGCAAGTGGTTCTGGCACTCACCCAGTGACGCACGCGCGACATCGAGAAAGTGCGCGAAGTCCGCGTGCGTTCGACGGCCGAATCCTTCGGCGATGTTGCGCGGGGCCGACGCGGCCGCGTCACGAACCTGGCTGCAAAACCTGAAGTCTCGCTGAACCTGTGGCCTTTCGACGAAACTGTAGAGGGCGATCTTCAGTTCACACGCCAGTTTCCAGCACACCAGCTCCCGAAAGTGCCGCGCCCCAGCCATTCTCGCTACAGCTGCACATCTGCTGCCGGCCCAGAATTAGTTCAGATGCCGAAGACGTTGCGTTAAGTGCGCAGAAAATCAACCCCTTTGTCGCCGACAGTGTTGCAACTCCTGCGTGCGCCATCACACCCTCGCACCCTCGAACTATGATGTGGTGTGCCTTTCTCGGCGCTTAAACTCCATCCCGCCCTTCTGAAGGCCGTCCGTGAGCTCGGCTTTGCGCGGCCGACGCCCATTCAGGCTGATGCGATCCCCCCGGCGGTGGCCGGGCGCGACGTGCTCGCTTGCGCCATGACCGGGAGCGGAAAGACAGCGGCGTTCCTGCTGCCGATCATCCACTCCCTCATCGATCGCCCGCGCCGGACGACGCGCGCGCTCGTACTGACGCCGACGCGCGAGCTGGCCGCGCAGATCCTTGAAGACCTGAACGCCCTCGCGGTGCACACGCCGGTGACGGGGGCCTCCGTGTACGGCGGTGTCGGCATGGGACCGCAGGAGCATGCCTTCCGCAGCGGGGTGGACGTCATCGTCGCCACGCCAGGCCGGCTGCTCGATCACTTCCGCTCGGCGTACGCAAAGCTGGACGGCATCGAGCACCTCGTCCTGGACGAGGCGGATCGCATGCTCGATATGGGCTTCCTGCCGGATATCCGCCGGGTGCTTCGCCATATTCCGGCGCGCCGCCAGACGATGTTCTTTAGCGCGACGATGCCGCCGCCCATCGGGAAGCTGGCGTCGGAGATGCTGAAGAATCCGGCGATGATTAACCAGCAGCGTCAGGCCGCGCCGGCGGTCGGCATCGCGCAGGCGGTGTACCCGGTGCCGCAGGATTTGAAGGGCCCGCTGCTCGTCCAGCTCCTGGAGCGGAACATCCTGCGGGAGGCGCTCGTCTTTACGCGGACCAAGCATCGCGCGAACCGGCTGGCGGACCTGCTCGTACGGTACCGCCTCAACGCCGCCCGCATTCATGGCAATCGGTCGCAGGGGCAGCGGACGGAGGCGCTCGCGGGCTTCAAGAGCGGGAAATATCGCGTGCTGGTCGCCACCGACATCGCGGCGCGCGGCATCGACGTCGAAGCGCTCAGCCACGTCGTCAATTTCGATGTGCCCGTCGCGCCCGACGACTACATCCACCGTGTGGGCCGCACTGGCCGTGCCGAGCTCACCGGCGACGCGTTTACCTTCGTGGCGCCGGAGGAGGAAGGTGACCTGCAGGCGATCGAGCGCGCGATAGGGAAGGCGTTGCCACGCGTCACGCTTCCCGATTTCGATTACCGTGCGCGGCCGCGGGCCAGGCTCGAGATTCCGCTGGCCGAACGCATTGCCGCCATACAGACGCGAAAGGCCGAGGAACGGACGCGGGCCAAGGCAAAGGCGGCGCGAAGGCCGGCGCACCGCGAAGGACAGCCAGGCGTGGCTGCTCGCCCGTCGGCGGGCCGCCGGACCGGCCGGCGCCGTCCCTGATCCCAAGAAGTCCCCCGCATCGGCCGATCGGGGCTCGTCGACGCGATAAGATCAAGCGGTGTCGAACGCACCGAGCCGGAAAATCTGCGACAGCATCCTCGACGCCATCGGCAACACCCCGATGGTCCGCATCAATTCGATTACCCGCGGCCTGATCGACGCAACCGTGCTCGCCAAGGTGGAGACTTTCAACCCCGGCAACTCGATCAAAGACCGCATGGCCGTCAAGATGATCGAGGACGCGGAAATAGCCGGCCGGCTGAAGCCCGGCGGCACGATCATCGAAGGCACCTCCGGCAACACGGGCATGGGGTTGGCGATCGCCGCGGTCGTGAAGGGTTACAAGTGCATCTTCACCACCACGGACAAGCAGTCGAAGGAGAAGATCGACGCGCTGAAAGCGTTCGGCGCGGAAGTCATCGTGTGCCCGACGGACGTGGATCCGGCAGACCCGCGGTCGTACTATTCCGTGTCGTCGCGGCTGGAGCGGGAGATTCCCAATGCGTGGAAGGCCAATCAGTACGACAACCTGTCGAACACGCAGGCGCATTACGAGCAGACGGGCCCGGAGATCTGGGAGCAGACAGACGGACGCGTGACGCACCTTGTGTGCGGCGTCGGCACCGGCGGCACGATTACCGGCGTCGGCCGCTACCTCAAGACGCGCAACCCGACGATCAAGGTCTGGGGCATCGACACGTACGGCTCGGTCTTCAAGAAATACAAGGAGACCGGAATTTTCGACAAGAATGAGATCTACCCGTACATCACTGAAGGCATCGGTGAGGACTTCCTGCCCGCCAACGTCGATTTCGGAATCATCGACCACTTCGAGAAAGTGACGGACAAGGACGCCGCCATCATGACGCGGCGCATCACGCGCGAGGAGGGGATCTTTGCCGGCAACTCGGCCGGTTCCGCGATGGCCGGGTTGCTGCAGCTGAAGGACCACTTCACCAGGGACGACGTGGTCGTGGTCATCTTTCACGACCACGGTACCCGGTACCTCGCGAAGATGTACAACGACGAGTGGATGCGCGCGAAGGGCTTCCTCGAGGTCACCGGCATGACCGCACGCGATCTGGTGGCGCTCGGGGTCTCAGGCGAGCTGTATGCCGTCGAGGCTGCGCGGCCCGTCGAGGAGGCGATCCGCGTGATGAGCGACCACGACTTCTCGCAGATCTCCGTCACCCGCGACGGCCGCGTCATCGGGTCGTTGAACGAGTCGCATCTCTACAACGAGTTCGTGCGCAATCCCGACATCAAGCGGAAGCCGGTCGAGGCGATTATGCAGCCGGCGTTTCCGTTTGCCGACGTCTCCACGCCTGTCGAGCTGCTGTCGACGATGATCACTCCTGAGAATCCCGCGATCCTCGTTCGCGACTTCAAGACGGAGAAGACCTTCATCATTACCCGGTCCGACATCATCCGCGTGCTGATGTAGGAGCATGAAGATCGCGGTCGCATGACCGGACGATGTTGCTCAGCGACCGGATCTCAGCCTGCGACCTGTTCAAGTTCAGGACGAGCGCGGCCTCCGCCGCGGTTAAGAACAAGCCTTGGCCGCCACCGCGGGCGAGAAACTTCACCTGGCGGTCGGTCTGTCCCCGGGTGGGCCTCGAAGCTCAACGGCAGGCGACCGTACGCTTCCAACAGCCGTGGGCTGCGTGGCTCCGCGGCGAAGCGCCGAGCCGAGACTCCGCCAGCTTCTCTGTCTCGGGCCTCCTCGGCGAAGAGCGGTAAACGGTCAACAGACGCCCGGGGTCGCCAGCCCCGCAGCAAGGCGCGCGACGCGCGCCAAGGCCGGGGCCCCCACGGCGCACGCCTGCGCCGTGGGGTGGAAGAGACACTGGCAACCAGACAAGGGCTCCGCCGGGATATCAAGGGCGGAGCCATTGCCTGATTAGAATACGCCGCGTTCGGGCCTTCTCAAGCGATAATTCATCAGACCCCCGGCTTCAAGCCAGGGGTTGATCGATTAGTGTACAGGGGAAGACCGATGGAGCTAGAAGACCGATGGAGCTAACCGGCCCGCCAGAGAAACTGCAAGCCGTGGACGAAGCCCAGTCTGACCAATCGGGGCGCAGGACACCCGCCAAGGATCGCACGAGGCCTACCAGCAAGGCTCGTACAAAACCACAACTGGAACTTTTGAGGTTACTCGGCCTTTCCAGCTTCGGGCAAGCGGGTTTGATATTAGTGCTAGAGATTGTCGTTGCCTGGGCTGCTCTGGCGATCGCTGTTGCGCTCGTGTCGGATGACCTGCCGATGACGACGCTCTGGCAGCGCCTTCAAGTGCTGATTTCGAGCCGTCCAACCACTGTGGTCTTTTTGCTTGCCATCGCTGCGGCCATTGTGGTTCCTACGTTCCTATGGTTTCACGTCGTATTCGTATGGGTCCTGGTCCTATGGCGCCTTCGGCGAGCACCCCAAGCCCGGCGCGCGGCTGATGGATCCCGGCCACGAGTGGACCCCACAGTGCCAACGGGGCCACCAGAGTGAGGACCGCGAGCTCGCCGAAATGACGACCTGAAGAGCGGCCGGGTCAAGCCGATCGACAGCGAAGCATTTTTCGAGAACTTGCGCTAGCGTGAGGACGACCTGTTGAAGCACCCGCGCCAATGACCAGAAGCGGCGGGTTCGAGCTTTCACCCGAAGTCATCCAGGACATCACCGACATCTTGGCAGCACATCGCAAGAAACAACCAGCCGGCCGCCGAGCGGGTGCGCGATGGCATTCTGCAGGCCATCGGGGATCTAGTGTCGTTCCCGCGAATCGGACACGTCGACCGGATCCGAGGGCGCGCCCGTCGCGGCTCAAACGAGTGCGCGATTATCTGATTGTTTATGGTCCAGAAAGCAGCCGCTGTGGGCAATTGCCGTCCTCCACGTCCGCCGACAGAACAGATTCGGCCGGCCTTGCGGGCCTGGCTGGAGGCGAAGGGTATCATGAAAGCGGAGCGCAAACGGGCGGCAACCCGCAAGGGCCGCTGAATCATTGGATTTAGTGTCCGTGGCAGAAATCGATCTACTGAGCGAGGCTGAGAAGATGGCTGTTGCCATCCTTGGTCGGGCCAACGTCTTAACCAAAGCCCAGGCCAAAGGAGAAGTAGAGTTCCCCATCCGTTACTCCGAGAACACACTTCGGGCATGTGCCAAGGAGAATGAGGAAGAGAGCTGTGACTGGCGTCTAGTCTATCTTCGCGGCAATTCACTTCGAGAAGAATGGGAGCGGGTCGGTGTGAGCGAGGAGCGCCAACCGTGCTTCTACAAGAACAACTGGTGGCCAGGTGGGGGGATAGGGCGGTGGCTAAGGGCGGTACCGGAGAAG
>JACQOK010000256.1 GCA_016202565.1 Betaproteobacteria bacterium
GCGCGCACCACCCTCACGCAGTTCCTGATCGAGGAACGCCGGCAGCATCCGGGCGCCACCGGCGAGTTCAACGCCCTGATCCTGGACGTCGCGCTCGCCTGCAAGTCGATTGCCAAGGCGGTGGCGCACGGCGCGCTCGCGGGCGTGCTCGGAGAGGCCGGCAGCACGAACGTCCAGGGCGAAACGCAGAAGAAGCTGGATGTGATCGCGAATGAGGCCTTCCTGCGCAACACGGAGTGGGACGGCCACTTGGCCGGCATTCTGTCCGAAGAAATGGCGGCCCCGGCGCAAGTTCCGCTGCAGTACCCCAAGGGCAAGTATCTGCTCGCGTTCGATCCGCTCGACGGGTCAAGCAATGTCGATGTCAACGTCGCGGTCGGCAGCATCTTCTCCATCCTGCATGCCCCGCATCCCGGGGTTGACGCACGGCCAGAGGATTTTCTCCAGCCCGGCGCGCGCCAGGTGTGTGCGGGGTACGCGATCTACGGCCCGGCGACGATGCTGGTGCTCACGGTCGGCACCGGCGTGCACGGCTTCACGCTCGATCCGCATCTCTCCGAGTTCATTCTCACCCACCGCGGCATCCGCCTTGCGCCCGACACGAGCGAATTCGCGATCAACGCCTCGAACAGCCGTTTCTGGGAACCCGCGGTGAAGCGTTACGTGGACGAGTGCCTCGCCGGCAGGAACGGCCCGCGCGGCAAGGACTTCAACATGCGCTGGGTGGCATCGCTCGTGGCGGAGCTGCACCGCATCCTGATGCGCGGCGGGGTGTTCCTGTATCCGCGCGACTCGCGCGATCCGCGGCGCCCGGGGCGGCTACGGCTGCTCTACGAGGCAAACCCGGTCGCCTTCCTCGTCGAGCAGGCGGGCGGGCGGGCGAGCACCGGCTACGCGCGCATCCTCGAGGTGCAACCGGAAGCCCTGCACCAGCGCATCGGATTCGTCTTCGGCTCGAGCGAAGAGGTCGAGCGCATCGAGCGCTACCATCGCGACCACAACGAACGCGAATACGACGCGCCCTTGTTCGGCGTGCGCGGCCTGTTCCGCGCAGCGGTATAGCCCGACCCCATGTCCGCCAAGCATCCGATCATCGCGATCACCGGCTCCTCCGGGGCCGGGACCACCTCGGTCATGCGCACGTTCGAGCAGATCTTCCGTCGCGAGGGGGTGAAGGCGGCGTTCGTGGAGGGCGACGCGTTTCACCGCCACGACCGCGCCGAGATGAAACAGAAGATGGCCGAGGCGCTGGAGCGCGGCAATCACCGCTTCAGCCACTTCGGCCCGGAAGCGAACCTGTTCGAGGAGCTGGAAGCGCTTTTCCGCGATTACGCCGACAGTGGCCGCGGCCGCGTGCGCAAGTATCTGCACAGCGACGAGGAGGCCGCGCCCTATGACCAGAAGCCCGGCACTTTCACGCCGTGGGAGGACCTGCCCGAGGAAACGGACGTGCTTTTCTACGAAGGCCTGCACGGGGCCGTGGTGACCGAGTCAGTGGACATCGCGCGCCACGTCGACCTGCTGATCGGTGTCGTGCCGGTGATCAACCTGGAGTGGATCCAGAAGCTGCACCGCGACCGCACGGCGCGCCGGCACACCACCGAAGCGGTGACCGACACCATCCTGCGGCGCATGTACGACTACGTGCACTATATCTGCCCGCAGTTCACGCGAACGCACATCAACTTCCAGCGCGTGCCGGTGGTGGACACTTCGAACCCGTTCATCGCGCGGCACATCCCGGCCGCGGACGAGAGCATGCTCGTCATCCGCTTCGCGAACCCGCGCGGCATCGACTTTCCCTACCTGCTGTCGATGCTGGACGGCTCGTTCATGTCGCGCGCGAACACCATCGTCGCGCCGGGGGGAAAGATGGATCTTGCGATGCAGCTCATCTTCACGCCGATGATCTGGCGGCTGATGGACCGCCGCAAGCAGGCGTGCGCGCGTTAGGGACTTTTTAGGTTTCGTTCACGGAGGACGGAGATGGCCTTGATCTCGTTGAGACAGCTGCTCGACCACGCCGCCGACCACGGCTACGGGGTGCCGGCGTTCAACGTCAATAATCTGGAACAGATCCAGGCGGTGATGCAGGCCGCGGATGAATGCGCGAGCCCGGTGATTCTGCAAGGCTCGGCCGGGGCCCGCAAGTACGCGGGCGAGGCTTTTCTGCGGCATCTCGTGCTTGCCGCAGTCGAGTCCTACCCGCACATCCCAGTGGTGATGCACCAGGACCACGGCGCCAGCCCGGCCGTATGCCAGCGCTCGATCCGCGCGGGCTTCACCAGCGTGATGATGGACGGCTCGCTCTACGAGGACATGAAAACGCCGGCGCCGTACGATTACAACGTGGCGGTGACCGGGAAGGTGGTCGAGATCGCGCATGCGGTCGGTGTCTCGGTGGAAGGCGAACTCGGCTGCCTCGGTTCGCTCGAATCCGGCCGCGCCGGCGAGGAAGACGGTTCCGGCGCCGCGGGCAAGCTCGCGCACCAACAGCTGCTGACCGACCCCGAACAGGCCGCCGATTTCGTGCGGCGCACCGGCGTCGATGCCTTGGCAATCGCGATCGGCACTTCCCACGGGGCGTACAAGTTCAGCCGCAAGCCGACCGGCGAGATCCTGGCGATCGAGCGCATCAAGGAGATTCACGCCCGCATTCCCGACGCCCACCTCGTCATGCACGGCTCGAGCAGCGTGCCGCAGGAGTGGCTTCATGTGATCCGCGAGCACGGCGGCGAGATCAAGGAGACCTACGGGGTGCCGGTGGAGGAAATCCAGCAGGGCATCCGCTACGGCGTCCGGAAAATCAATATCGACACTGACATCCGGCTGGCGATGGCGGGCGCGATGCGGCGCGCCATGATGCGGCATCGCGACGAATTCGATCCGCGGAAATTTCTCAAGGACGCCATGCAGGCCGCAAAGGAAATCTGCAAGGCACGCTTCGAAGCCTTCGGCGCCGCCGGACAGGCGTCGCGCATCCGACCCGTGAGCCTGGAGCGGCTCGCTGACCAATACGCGGGCTGCGCGCGCGCAGCCGTGCACTGACGCGCACCGCCGGCAGCAGGCGCCGCGGGTATATAATTACCGCTTTTTCGCGCCACCTTCCCCAAGTCAAGGAAGCCTGATGAATTCCCGAGTCGACCTTACCAACGCCATCCGCGCGCTGGCAATGGACGCCGTACAGAAAGCCAACTCCGGCCATCCCGGCATGCCGATGGGAATGGCCGAGGTCGCCGAAGTGTTGTGGAACCATCATCTGCGACACAATCCGGCCAATCCCGCCTGGCCCGACCGTGACCGCTTCGTGCTGTCCAATGGCCACGGCTCGATGCTGCTCTACGCCCTGCTGCATCTCACCGGCTATGACCTGCCGATGAACGAACTCAAGCGCTTTCGCCAGCTGCACTCGAAGACGCCGGGGCATCCCGAACATGGCCTCGCGCCCGGCGTGGAGACGACCACCGGGCCGCTGGGCCAGGGGCTGGCCAATGCCGTCGGCATGGCGCTCGCCGAGCGTGTGCTCGCTGCGGAATTCAACCGCGACGGCTTCGACATCGTCAATCACCACACCTACGTGTTTTGCGGCGACGGCTGTTTGATGGAGGGGATCTCGCACGAAGCGTGCTCGCTCGCGGGCACGCTGCGCCTGGGGAAGCTCATCGCGTTCTACGACGACAACGGGATTTCGATCGACTCGGAGAAGGGTCGCATCGAGCACTGGTTCAGCGATGATACGCCCAGACGGTTCGAAGCGTACGGCTGGCATGTTGTTCGGAATGTGGACGGCCACGACTTCGCGGCGATTGAAGCGGCACTCAGTCAGGCACGCTCGGAGACGGCGCGCCCATCGCTCATCTGCTGCAAGACGGTGATCGCCAAGGGCGCCCCGAAGAAAGCGAACACCGGCGCCGCGCACGGCGCGCCGCTCGGCGCGGACGAAGTCGCGGCGACGCGCGCGAACATCGGCTGGAAGTATCCGCCGTTTGAGCTGCCCGAGCATGTCTATGCGGGCTGGGATGCGCGCGCGCGCGGAGCGAAGCTGGAGGCGAACTGGAATGAGAAGTTCGCCGCCTACGCCAAGCGCCATCCGGAACCGGCCGCCGAATTCAAGCGCCGCATGGCGGGCGAACTGCCCGCGAACTGGCGCTCGCAGCGTGAGGCGGTGATTGCCCGGGCGAACGACAAGGCGGAAACCGTGGCCACCCGCAAGGCCTCGCAAAACGCGATCGAGGGGCTCGCACCGGGGCTGCCGGAGCTGATCGGGGGCTCGGCCGACCTCTCCGGCTCGAACCTCACGATGTGGTCGGGCTCGAAGGTGATCACCTGGGAAAACGGGGGGAATTATCTGCATTACGGCGTGCGCGAATTCGCCATGTGCGCGATCATGAACGGCATGGTGCTGCACGGAGGCGTCCGGCCCTATGGCGGCACCTTTCTCGTGTTCTCCGATTACGCGCGCAATGCACTGCGCCTTGCCGCGCTCATGAAAATCAATTCGATTTTCGTGTTCACCCACGATTCGATCGGGCTGGGCGAGGACGGTCCGACCCATCAGGCCGTCGAACACGCGGCGAGCCTGAGGCTCATCCCCAACCTGGACGTGTGGCGTCCCTGCGACACGGTCGAGTCGGCGTGCGCGTGGGCAGCGGCGATCGAGCGCAGGGACGGGCCGACCAGTCTCCTGCTCACGCGCCAGAACGCGCCGTTCCAGCAGCGCAGCGCTGAAACCGTTGCGGCGATTGCGCGCGGCGGATACATCCTGTCGGACGCAGCGAACGGTGCGCCGCGCTGCGTCATCATTGGGACAGGCTCCGAGGTGCAGCTTGCGCTCGAGGCGCAGAAAAGCCTCACCGCCGAGGGCGTGGCGGTGCGGGTCGTATCGCTGCCCAGCACCAGCGTATTCGACCGTCAGGACGCGGCGTACCGCGCGCAGGTGCTGCCCCGTGGCGTGCCGCGCGTGGCGGTCGAAGCCGGCGTCACCGATTACTGGCGCAAATACGTCGGGCTCGACGGGGCGGTGGTCGGCATCGATCGCTTCGGCGAATCGGCGCCGGCGGGCGAGCTGTTCAAGTTTTTCGGCTTTACTGCGGAGCGCGTTGCCGCCGCGGTGAAAAGTCTGTTGTAATGGGCGGCGGGCGGTCGCGCGAGCCCGACGAACGAACGCCAACAGCACCAGGGTTGTCATAGATCAAGGCTTTTTGGCTCGCCGGTTGTAGAATTTTCTTTTTTCCGTGTCCGGAGGAATCCGATGAGCATCAAAGTCGCCATCAACGGCTACGGCCGCATCGGCCGCAACATCCTGCGCGCCCATTACGAGGGCGGCAAGCGGCACGACATCCAGATCGTTGCGCTCAATGACCTGGGCAACGCTGAAACCAACGCGCACCTGACCCGTTACGACACCGCGCACGGCCGGTTTCCGGGCAAGATCGAGGTCGACGGCGAATCCATGATCGTCAACGGCGACCGCATCAAAGTGCTGGCGATGAGAAATCCCGCCGAACTTCCCTGGGGAAGCCTGGGCGTGGACGTGGTGCTCGAGTGCACGGGGCTCTTCACCAGCAAGGAGAAGGCCTCGGCGCACCTGAAGGGTGGCGCCAGGAAAGTCATCATCTCGGCGCCGGGCGGGAAGGACGTCGATGCGACGATCGTTTACGGGGTCAATCACACGGCGCTCAAACCCGGCCATACGGTGATCTCCAACGCGTCATGCACCACCAACTGCCTCGCCCCGATGGTGAAGGTGCTGCATGAGAAGATCGGCGTGGTGCAGGGGCTCATGACAACGATTCACGCCTATACGAATGACCAGGTATTGACGGACGTCTACCACGAAGACCTGCGCCGGGCGCGTGCGGCGACGATGTCGATGATTCCGACCAAGACCGGCGCCGCCGCCGCAGTCGGGCTGGTGCTGCCGGAATTGAACGGCAAGCTCGACGGCGTCGCGGTGCGGGTGCCGACCATCAACGTCTCGATCGTCGATCTCACCTTCACTGCGGCGCGCCCCACCACGGTCGACGAGGTGAACGCGGCGATGAAGGCGGCCGCGGAAGGCGAGTTGAAGGGCGTGCTCGAATACAGCAAGGCGCCGCTGGTTTCGGTCGATTTCAATCACAATCCGGCTTCGAGCATTTTCGACGCCACGTTGACCAAGGTCACCGGCGGCACGCTGGTCAAAGCGCTTGCCTGGTATGACAACGAGTGGGGCTTCAGCAATCGAATGTTGGACGCGACAGTTGCATTAATGAATGCGAAATAGACATGTTTGTCGTTCTGCCCCACTCGTTGCGGCGAAGGCTAACATCGCAGCGCGATGTTAAGGGTGCCCCAGCGCCCGGCCGGAGCCACAATGACGCGGGATTTAGCAATCGAATGCTTGACGCCACGGTTTCCCTGATGAACGCAAAGTAAAAGGCTTTTGCCACAGAGAACACAGAGGACACAGAGAAAAAAACGATTCAACCGCCAAGACGCCAAGAGCGCCAAGAAAAACGAGCAAAAAACATGTACTGATTTGTGTTTTGAGCCCTTTGCGTCCTTCGCGTTGATGCTTTTTGGGTTTTTCTCGGTGATCTCTGTGGCGTAAGGGTTTCGCCATGCCCATCCTCAAAATGACCGATCTCGACCTGCGCGGCAAGCGGGTCCTGATCCGCGAAGACTTCAACGTGCCGCTCAAGGACGGCGCGATTACGGACGACACGCGCATCCGCGCTGCGCTGCCCGGCATCAAGCACGCCTTGGCGCAAAACGCCCGGGTCATGCTGGTGTCGCACCTCGGCCGGCCGAAGGAGGGCGAGCCGAGCGACGCCGACTCGCTCGCCCCGGTCGCGCGGCATCTGTCGAAACTGCTCGGCATGGACGTGCCGCTGGAGCGCGACTGGCTCGGTGGCGTGACGGTCGAGCCGGGCCGTGCGGCGCTGCTGGAGAACTGCCGTTTCAACCGGGGAGAGAAAAAAAACGACGACGCGCTGGCGCGGCAGATGGCTGCGCTTTGCGATGTCTACGTCAATGACGCCTTCGGCACCGCGCACCGCGCCGAGGCGACCACGCATGGCATCGCCAAATATGCCGGTGTCGCATGCGCCGGACCGCTTATGGCCGCCGAGATCGAGGCGTTGACGCTGGCGCTGGAGAAGCCGGCACGGCCGCTGGTCGCGATCGTGGGGGGCGCCAAGGTGTCGACCAAGCTCACCATCCTGGCGGCACTCGCGGAAAAGGTGGACCAGCTCATCGTCGGCGGCGGCATCGCCAACACGTTCCTCCTGGCAGCGGGCGGAAAAATCGGCAAGTCGCTCGCCGAACCGGACCTTGCCGGCGAGGCGCGCCGGATTATCGAAAGCGTCAGGGCGAGGGGCGGGGCGGTGCCGGTACCGGTCGATGTGGTGTGCGCCAAGGAGCTGTCAGCCGCGGCGCGTGCCGAGACCAAAGCCGCTGAAGCCGTGGCCGACGACGATCTTATTCTCGACATCGGCCCCGAGTCTGCGCGCACGCTGGCGGGCATGCTCGCCAAGGCGGGCACGATCGTATGGAACGGGCCGGTCGGCGTGTTCGAATTCGACCAGTTCGGCGAAGGCACGAAAACGCTCGCGCGCGCGATCGCCGACTCCGGGGCGTTTTCGCTGGCCGGCGGGGGCGACACGCTGGCTGCGGTCGCGAAGTACGGCATCGCCGGCAAGCTTTCCTACCTTTCTACGGGCGGCGGCGCATTCCTCGAATTCCTCGAAGGCAAGAAGCTCCCGGCAATCGAAATTCTCGAGCAGCGCGCCAAGCAGGATCGAGGATCTGGGATCGAGGATTCGGGATCGAGGATCGAGGAAGGGCGTTGAATTCGTCATATTTGCGCTTTACACTTCCCCTCAATCCTCAATCCCAGTAGCTCAATCCTCGTCTCCCCGTGCTCCGCCGCACCAAGATCGTCGCAACGCTCGGTCCCGCCTCAAGCGATCCCAAGGTGCTGGCGCGCATGATCGACGCGGGACTCGACGTCGTGCGCGTCAATTTTTCACACGGCAGCGCAAGCGAACACCGCAAGCAGGTCGAACTCGTGCGCGCGCTCGCGCGCAAGGCCGGCCGCGCGGTCGGGGTGCTGGTCGACCTGCAGGGTCCGAAGATCCGCATCGGCCGCTTCCGGGACGGCAGGATCACGCTTGCCGCCGGCGCCAAGTTCGTCCTCGACGCCGAATGCGAGCTTGGCGATCAGCACGGCGTCGGCCTTGATTACAAGAATCTGCCCAACGACGTGCGCCCGGGCGACACGCTGCTGCTCGATGACGGGCGCATCGTGCTCGGCGTGTCTTCGGTGAGGGGCCCGCGCATTACCTGCGTGGTGGAACAGGGCGGCGCGTTGTCCAACAACAAGGGCATCAACCGCAAAGGCGGCGGCCTGACCGCTCCGGCGTTGACCGAAAAGGACATGCGCGACATCGAAGTTGCGGCCGAACTCAAGGCGGATTTTCTGGGGGTGTCGTTTCCGCGCTCGGGCGCGGACATCCAGTGGGCCCGCGATCTCATGGACAAAGCGGGAGGACGGGCGCTGATGGTGGCCAAGATCGAGCGCGCCGAAGCGGTGCCGGCGCTGGAGGAGATCCTGGCAGCTTCGGACGCGATCATGGTGGCGCGCGGGGATCTGGCGGTGGAGGTGGGCGACGCCGCGGTGCCGGCGCTGCAAAAGCGCATGATCCGCATGGCGCGCGAGAAGAACAGGATCACCATCACCGCCACCCAGATGATGGAGTCCATGATCACCAACCCGATCCCGACCCGGGCCGAGGTCTCGGACGTCGCCAACGCCGTCCTGGATGGCACCGACGCGGTGATGCTGTCGGCGGAAACCGCGACCGGCCAGTATCCGGCCGAGACCGTCGCCGCCATGGCGCGGGTTTGCGTCGAGGCGGAAAAAGAGGACACGCTCAGCACCGAGCGGCGCAATTCGGCCGCGCCGGCCGAAGTCGAGGAGGCCATCGCGCGGGCCACGGTGTTCACCGCCAACAGCCTCAACATCAAGGCGGTCGCGGCGATGACGCAAAGCGGCAAGACGGTGCTGCTCATGTCCCGCATGCACTCCATGGTCCCGATCTACGCGATGAGTTCGATGATCGAAACGCGGCGGCGCGTGACCCTCTTCCGCGGCGTCCACCCGATCAAGTTCAAAGGCGTGCGCGACGCGGAGAGGGCCCTCCACATGGCGGAAGACGAACTCCTGGCGCGCGGCGCGATCCATAACGGCGACTATATCGTGCTCACCATCGGCGAGCCGTACGGCAAGGCCGGCGGCACCAACACGATGAAGATCGTCAAGGTCGGCGAGCACCGGCATGCGTAATTCGTGAGCGGTAAGCGGTAAGCAGCGCACGGGCGATGCGCGGGGCTGATCGTAGTAGAATAACCGCTCACCGCTTACCGTGTTGACCGTTTACTCCAGCCCAGCAGGAGGTTCTATGTCAAAACATGAATTGGCCACCGTCGCCCAGGCAATGGTCGCCCCGGGCAGGGGCATACTCGCCGCCGATGAAAGCACCGGCACCATCGAGAAGCGTTTTTCCAGCATCAAGGTCGAGAGCAGCGAGGAGAACCGCCGCGCCTACCGCGACATGCTGTTCAGCGCCAAGGGGCTCGGGCAGTACATCAGCGGGGTCATCCTCTACGACGAGACGATCCGCCAGAAGTCCGCGGACGGCACGCCGTTCGTCGAGCTGCTCGCCCGCAACGGCATCGTGCCAGGCATCAAGGTCGACACCGGCGCCAAGGACCTCGCGCTGTGCCCGGGCGAAAAAGTGACCGAAGGACTCGATAATCTCGCCAAACGCTGCGCCGAATACGTGAAGATGGGGGCGAAATTCGCGAAGTGGCGCGCGGTGCTCACCATCGGCGCGGGCATCCCCACGCCGACCTGCATTTCGGCCAATGCGCACGCGCTCGGCCGCTATGCCGCGATCTGCCAGGCGGCCGGGCTGGTGCCGATCGTCGAACCGGAAGTGCTGATGGACGGGGACCACACCATCGAGCGCTGCGAGGAGATCACGGAGTGGACCCTGAACACGGTGTACGAGGCGTTGTACGCCAATCGCGTCACGCTCGAGCACTCGGTGCTGAAGCCGAGCATGGTGATCTCCGGCAAGAGTTGCCTGCAGCAGGCGGGGGTCGAGGAAGTCGCGGAGCGCACGGTGCGCATCCTGAAACGAACCGTGCCCGCGGCGGTGGGCGGCATCGTGTTTCTCTCCGGCGGGCAAAGCGACGAAGTCGCCACCCAGCATCTCAACGCCATGAACCGGATGTTCGCGGGCAAGCTGCCGTGGACGCTGTCGTTTTCCTACGGACGCGCCCTGCAGCAGCAGCCACTGAAAGCCTGGAAAGGATCGGCGGCGAACGTGGCGGCGGCGCAGGCGGCACTGCTGCACCGCGCGCGCATGAACAGCCTGGCCTGTCTCGGCCGTTACTCGGCGGACGAAGAGAAGCACGCGCTTGCGGCGTAGGCCATTGCGCACGCCGGTCTCGATCATCACGGGCTTCCTGGGCAGCGGCAAGACCACGCTGCTCAACACGCTGCTGCAGCGGCCGGAACTGGCTGATGCAGCCGTCATCATCAACGAGTTTGGCGAGATCGCGCTCGACCACCTGCTGATCGCCACCCCCAGCGAGAATACGGTGCTGCTTGCGAGCGGCTGCCTGTGCTGCACGGTGCGCGGGGACCTCGTCGAAACGCTCGCCGATCTTTATCGCAAGCGGCGCGACGGCGTGATCCCCCGCTTCGACCGGGTGGTCGTCGAAACCACGGGGCTTGCCGACCCGGTGCCGATCATCCAGACCGTGACGACCGATCCGGAGCTCGCTGCGCTGTTCCGGCTCGACAGCGTGGTGACGCTGGTCGACGGCGTGAACGGCGGGGGCCAGCTCGATCAACACCCCGAGTCGATCAAGCAGGCCGCCGTCGCCGACCGGATCCTGATCACCAAGACCGACCTCACGCCGCATGCGGTGATTGCGGCGTTGCGCGAGCGGCTGGCACAGATCAATCCCGGGGCGCAGATCTTTACGGCGGTGCAGGGGTCGGTCGCGCCGCACGAGCTGTTTGGGGCGGCCCTTCGCGATCCAGACGCCGCGCGCGGCGAGGTGGCGCGGTGGCTGGGCGCGCAGGCGTTCGCCCGAGCCGAGGCGAACCATGACCACCACCACGATCACACGCCGGATGTGAACCGCCACGACGATCACATTCGCGCCTTCTGCGTCTACCACGAGCCGCCGGTGAGCGAGACCGGGCTGGAAATGTGGCTCAGCCTGCTGGCCGCGCTGCGCGGCGCCAACCTGCTGCGCGTGAAGGGGCTGCTCAACGTCGAAGGCCGGCCGGTGGCGATCCACGCGGTGCAGAGCCTGATCCATGAGCCGGTGAGACTCAAGGACTGGCCCGACGACGACCGGCGCTCGCGTCTCGTATTCATCACCCGCGACATGGCGCGCGCCGAGGTCGAAAAGACACTGCCCACGCTTACCCTGCGCGCCGAGGTCAGGCGCGCTCACGTTCATCAGGGGCGGGGCGCTGATCGACGGCAACGGCGGCAAGCCGGTCCGCGATCCCGTAATTGCCGTGCAAGGCCGCCGCATCAAGCAGGTCGGCACCAAGGCCGAAATCAAGATCCCGCGCGACGCCGCGGTGATCGACGCCGGGCGCTGCACGCTGATGCCGGGGATGATGGATCTGCACATCCACACCTCGATGTTCAACTGCATGACCTTTCACAACCACCGCGTGGCGCAGTTCGAGATCATGCCGCATCTGCAGCAGATGTACGCCCTCTTCCACGCGCAGCTCTGCTTCGACATGGGGTTCACCACGCTGCGCGACCTCGGCATGAATTCCAATCGGGGGCTCCTCACCAACGAATTGTGCGCGGTGCGCGACGCGGTCGACGCCGGCATCATGGAAGGCCCGCGCATGCTGATCGGCGGCTTCACCACCATCACCGGCTCGCATCTCGACCTGATCCAGCCGCGGGCGATGCCACGCTTCGGCTTCAACACCGCCGACGGGCCGTGGGAACTGCGGAAGCTCGCGCGCACGAACCTCCTTGCCGGGTGCGACGTGATCAAGACCTGCGCCTCCGGCGGCGGCGGCACCGACAAGGAGGAGCCCGACATCCGCAACAGGACGCAGGAAGAGCTGGACGCGATCGTGGACGAAGCGCACGCGTTCCACAAGAGCGCGGCGGTGCACTGCTTCACCACGCAGGCGCAGCGCATGGCGCTCAAGGCCGGCGCCGACACCATCGAGCACATGGTCTTCAACGACGACGAGACCATCGATCTCATCGCGGAGGCCGGCGTGCCGGTGACGCCCACGCTCGCGCACCGCACCGACCACGCCATTCAATTGCGGCGCGA
>JACQOK010000033.1 GCA_016202565.1 Betaproteobacteria bacterium
AGGCGGGAACGCGCGAACCCGCGATGCGATGAGGGGCTTTCGCGGTAAGAAGAGCTCGCTGCGGCAGCCGGCGCGGGAGGCGTTTACCACTCTGCGGCAATGTGGTAATAAAATAGTCCGCGAGCTTTTCCTCGCTTTCGACCACAACCCGCTCGTTTTCACGCGGACATATCACCATGCAGAAGAGTTGTGGTACTTCATTCAACCTTGGGGACATAGGAGGAAATCGACATGGCAATACGTATCGGAGACGAAGCGCCGGACTTTACGGCGGAAACCACGGAGGGAACGATTCGCTTCCACGAATGGATCGGCGACGGCTGGGCCATCCTGTTCTCGCATCCGAAGGATTTCACCCCCGTGTGCACGACAGAGCTGGGCTACATGGCCGGCCTCAAGTCGGAATTCGACAAGCGCAACTGCAAGATCATCGGCCTGAGCATCGATCCCGTGAGCGACCACAAGAAATGGGCGAAGGACATCGAGGACGTCCAGGGACACGCGCTCAATTACCCGCTGATCGGGGACGCCGATCTGAAGGTGGCCCAGCTCTACGACATGATTCATCCCAATGCGCTCACGAAGAAGGAAGGCAGAACCGCTGTTGACAATCAGACGGTGCGCTCGGTGTTCGTCGTCGGCCCGGACAAGAAGATCAAGCTCATGCTGACTTACCCAATGAGCACCGGCCGCAACTTCGACGAAGTGCTGCGCGTGCTCGACTCGATCCAGTTGACCGCGAAGCACAAAGTCGCCACCCCGGTGAACTGGAAGCGCGGGGAGGACGTCATCATCGTTCCCGCGGTTTCCGACGAGGAAGCGAAGCAGAAGTACCCCGCGGGGTGGAAAGCGCCGAAGCCCTACCTGCGGATCGTGCCGCAGCCGAAGTAGCGCGCGGTGCGGCTCGAAGCCCGGTCCCCCGGCCGGGCTTTTTTATTCTGGCGCGAGGTTAAGCCGGCTCCACGATCTCGCGGGTTGCCGCGTGGGAATTGCCGAAGCACGGGACGTAGACGGAGTGCGTGCCGGGCCCGCCGGCGACGACGAGCCAGATGTCATCGGGCCGCTTCGCGATCGGGAGCAGCGTGTCGGGCGCGATCTCGCCCAGCTCTTGCGTGCGGGAAGCGCGCACCCGCAGCAGGTCTTTGGCCGACATGCGATGTGCCGGCATTTTCGTGAGCTCCCACAAGCGCTGCTTGATCTGCGCCTTACTGAGTCCCGCTGCGTTCAGGATATCGGCATGCTCGGGCGCGAGGATGAGCCACGGTTCGCCGCCGTGGCAATACTCGTTGCTCGGAGGATGAACTATGGTTTCCGCGATCACGCGCAGCAGCTCGGACGCTTCCTTGCTGTGCGTGTTCATGTTCATCGTGCCTTCGGCGCCGACCACCGTCACGGTGCTGCGCTCACGCGTGAAGCCGCGTTCCACGTGCAGCGGCTCCCACGGGTTCGCCGCCTCGTTCTCGGCACAGCAGAACGTGTACTTCCCGGGCTGCCCCTGTGTGGCGCGGTCCATCTCGCCGGGCAACGCACCGCCGATGTTTTGAAGGCAGAGACGAAGTGCCCGCCCGATGGTGGCGTTGGCCCATGCGCCCTGGCCGAGGCAGTTATAAGTGGCGTTCACGCCCAGGCGCGGCGCAGCGGGGCCGTTCACGATCACCCAGACTGCGACCGGGTTGGTCGTGGCCTGAATCCCCTGCAAATTGAACTCGGGCGCGGCCACGGCCTCCACCGCGGCGATGACGACCGGCAGGACCTCGGGATCGCACCCGGCAAGCACGCAGTTGATGGCGATGCGCTCGATCGTCGCCGCACCATAGCCCGGCGCGAGCCGAGCCACGATCTCCTCCGGCGCGCGGCGCGTGTGCCGGAGCATGCGCGCGACGCGTTCGACGGTGGGCGGGACCACCGGCAAACCGTCGCTCCAGCGGCGGTCGCGGTACAGACGGTTGATTGCGTCGATGTCATCGGGCGCCTCGAACAGCGCCGCGCGCCCTTCGGACGCCGAATGCTTCGCAGGAATCGCCGGTTCACTGCTCAACGGCGGTCTCCTCAATGACGAGCTTCAAGATGTCGTGCACGCACTGTTCCGCCATCTGGCGCACTTCACTCCGGGTGCGGTTGCCGAAGGGATGCGCGATCACGGCGATCGGAAGCGTGGGATTGCCCAACGCCGATGCCTGCGCCCGGCCCAGTGTCGTGAAAGCAGTCGAACAGATGGCGAGCGCCGCGCGTCCGTGCTTTGCGATTTCTACACTGTCGTGGACACTCCACGACGCGCAGGACCCTCAGTCGCCCGACCCGGTAATCACCAGGTCGCATTGCCCGGCAAGTTCGTTTATCACCTCTTCCGACGCGGGAATCGAAGCCGAGGGCTTCCTGCGTTTGACCACGCGGCTTACGCCGTAATTCGCCACCAGCAGGTCGGCAAGGTCATCAGCCAGGAGATCGAAGTTCGGTTTTGCATTGTCGATGAATCCCACGACTTTACCGGCCAGCGTTTCGAGCTTGCGGCGATCCTGGCGAGCCTCCGCTTGCCGCGGCGCAGTCGGGTCGTAAAGCAGTCCCATCGTATTTTTCCTTTCAAGACTTGAGGGAAAAGGCGAGAGTATCCGATTTATGCAACGGGCTTTCAAGCGCGTGCGCCACCCTGAATCGAGCGCCACGCCGGATGCGCGGCGATGAGCGCGAGCGCCCGGGCAAGCAGCGTCTTGCCGGGCTCGATCCGGTGCCATACGGAAGCGCCCGAAGGATGGGGCAGCGGTATCACGTCGGATTCAAAGCCGGCGAGCGTGATACGGTGCTTTTTGCCGACCACGGCATCGAGCTTGTCCGCGTCGAGAAACCGCGCAATCGCGAGCTTGCCCGCAGGGATGATGAGCTTGGGGGCGAGCAACTCGAACTCGGCCTGCATCCAGCTCGAACAGTTCGCAATTTCAGCGCGGTCCGGCACGCGGTCGCCGCCGCCCGGATTCTTGCCGGGAAAACAGCGGCACACCGCGGCCAGGTAGACGCGCGCACGCAGCGTCTCCTCATCCACGCCGATCGAGCGAAACCAGCCGAACAGCGTCTTGCCTGCCGTCCATGCGAAGGGCTGACGCAACTCGACCTCCCTCGCGCCCGGCGCCTGTCCGATCAACATGACCCGAGAAACGACCGGCCGCCCGATTACGGGCGTGCTCTCCATCTTCGGGCAGCGCCGGCAGCGTGCGAGCCGTTTCTGATGCCGGCGCAGCAGCTCTTCGGTCGAACTCATTGCCGTCTCTCGCCACCGTCGCTGTTACCCGTGTCACTCTGTTCCGTCATCCCGGTGACAACCGGAATCCAGCGCGTAGGTTGGGGTGAACGACGTGAACCCCAACGATTCAAGTGTTGGGCATCGGCGCAAAGCGCCTCAGCCCAACCTACGTTTTTCTACTCATCACTCGTCAGGCATCATTGCTTCTCGAGCTTGAGCCCCGCGCTCTTCACCAGCCCGCGCCATTTGTCGAATTCCTTTTTGACTTCCGCCGCAAATTCCTTCGATGGATTCCCCACGACTTCGGTCCCCTCGGCTTCCATGCGGCGCACCACGTCGGGGTTGAGCACCGCCCTGCGCGCTTCGGCATTGAGCTTGCCGATGATCGCGGCGGGAACACGGGCCGGGGCAAAAAGCCCGAACCATGCACTTACTTCGTATCCCGGAACGCCGCTCTCTGCGATCGTCGGGAGATTCGGCAGCGCCCGGCTGCGGACCGCGCCGGTGACGGCAATTCCCTTGAGCCTCCCCGCTTTCATGAGCGGCAGCGCCGAGATCGGGCTGCCGAGCATCCAGTTCACCTGTCCCGAAATGACTGCAGGATAGCCGTCCGCCACGCCCTTGTACGGTACGTGCGTCATCTGCGTGCCGGTCAACGCACACAGCAATTCCGCCCCGAGGTGGAGCACGCCGCCCGTTCCCGACGACGCATAGGTCACGCTGCCCGGCCGTGACTTTGCCAGGGCGACGAGTTGCTGCACCGACGAAACGGGCAGCGCAGGCGTGGTCACCAGAATGTAGGGATTCGTCGTGAGCTTGGTGACCGGCTGAAAATCGCGTATCGGGTCGTAACGCACTTCCCGGATCGCCGCGTTGGTGACCAGGCTGCTGCTGCTCACCAGCAGCGTGTAGCCGTCGGGGCCCGCCTTCGCTGCGATCTCCACGCCGATCGCCCCACCCGCGCCGACGCGATTGTCGATGACGAAAGGCTGCCCCCACACCGCGTTGAAATGCTGGCCGACGAGCCGCGCGAGACTGTCCACGCCCCCACCCGCGCTCACCGGTACCACGACCCGCACCGGACGCAGCGGATAGGCGCGACCTGTCGACGCGTTTGCGGCCGTCTCCGCGCGTGCCGGTCGGCTCTGCTCGGCCGCGGTCGCGCTCGCCCAACACACGGCCAGCACAAAGAGCGCCAGCGTTGTGGCGAAACCACGACGTGATTCTGTGGAAGATGCCATATTCTGCTCCTGGTCCGTTCGATCGCTCTCCACGCCGCGCATACGAAGTCGGAATATAACCCATCGCCTTTCGTGCGGGGCGCATCGGTGTCGATGCGTGCGGCAGCCGGCTCCGCGGAACCGTGCCCTTGCGCAGGCTGTCACAGATATGACTCCATCAATAACAAGGAGGCACGCATGAGACACTTGCTATTGATATCCCTCGTGGCGGGTTTCCTTGCTGGCTGCGCCAGTCCGGAACCCAAGCCGGAAGAGAAGCCGGCGCCCGCGGCGGAGCCGCAGGCGCAACCGAAACCGGAAAAGCCGCCGCTGACGAAACCGGCCGAACGGCCCGCGGTAAAGGCCGACCCGTTCACCGATCCGGCCAATCCCCTGTCCAAGCGCAGCATCTTCTACGACTTTGACAAGAGCGACATCAAGGACGAATTCAAGCCCGTCGTGCAGGCTCATGCGTCGTACCTGGCCAAGCATCCGGGAGCGCGCGTGCGCATCGAAGGCAACTGCGACGAACGCGGCAGCCGCGAATACACCCTTGCGCTGGGCCAGCGCCGCGCCGACAGCGTCAGAACCATGATGAAACTGCTGGGTACGGCGGACAACCAGATCGAGACCGTGAGCTTTGGCGAAGAGAAGCCGCGGTGCACGCAACAGGACGAAAGCTGCTGGTCGCAGAATCGCCGCAGCGACATCGCATATCTGAAAAAGGAGTGATCTAGGCGGCCACGCGAAAATGCTGCGGCGGACACGCGCCGGCTGCGGCGGGTGTGAACGATGTCACGAACCCGATCCGATGAGCCCCCGGATGTGAAATAGTTCACGGACATTCCCGGGCGATTTCGGCATTATTCAGGCGCAACACCTTAATCTCACTCCTCCTGTGGTGTTGTAACTGCCGCGCATGGTTAATCACCTGCGCGGCTTTTTATTGGGCGCCACCATCAGCAAGGCAACTTTCCTGTTAGACGGGTCGATATGTCCATGTCCTGCCATGAGTCCTCCTTGTGAAGTCGCGGATATAAAGGCGAGTAAATATCGTTACGCTATGATAGCGGGGTTGCACGACGGTTTGCGACCGGGAGCGCATGATGCTGAACTGGCTTGTCCGCGGCAGGGTGGACCACCCCATGGCGACCATGAAAAAGGCACGCCAACTGGTGGTCGAGATGCTGGGCCACGATTCGTTCAGAGTGCTCGAAGAGTCCGCGAGCTGGCTCGATTCGATCAATCGCACCGAAGGTTTCAAGCTCGACTATCGCCTGGAATTGATCGATTTGCTCGACCGGGGCGCGAAGCATCATCAGGCCAGGCTCGCGCAGGAATACCTCGAGGCGCCGCGTCTGCAGAAATCCTACGAAAGCCGGCTCTGGAATGCGTGCTTCGGGTTCTGGAAGATGCTGGGCACCGCGTACCTGCACTGCATCGAGCAGTTTCAGGCGGGGAGCGCTGGCGCGGGAGCGATGAAGAAGGACCTGGCGCTGGTAGTCGGGCGCGCGCTGCGCGCATTGACCGTCCAGCTCAAGTGGGTACTGCTGCGCTACGGTCTGATCGAAGAGCGGATCTGGCGTGACGTGGGACGTGCGTACCTGCTTGCCGAGAGCCAGGGGTTCACCACGCAGCGTGCCGCGATCTATCCGGGGCCGCACGGCGAATCCAGCGTGCACGAGGAGTTTCTCAAGGCGCTGATGCTGGTCATGTCCGCACCGGACAGCCTGAGCCCGACCCGGATTCATATCGCCGAGCGCACCGTGGCGAACTTCGGGAGCCGTTTCTCGCTGCAGGAGAAACCCGCGGCGCGCTGCGGATTCTGTTTCGATCTTTCCATGCCCAAACCGCCCACGCGGGCGGGCAAGGACGCGGCGGCCGGCCCGACGGTGCGTTTCTTTGGTCCCGGCGATGCGGCACCGGCGTTGCGCCATCTCATGCTCGAGATCGAGGAGAAAGATGCCGTACCCGATGATTTCAACCTCGTCAAGAAATTCGACAAGGCGCTGGTCCAGCCGGTGCTCGCGCACCTCGATCAATACTGGGCGGACCGGCCGCCCGTGCGCGGCGCGCCGCGCAGCGAACTTGCGACGCGAATCACGGTGCTGCCCGGATTTTCCGGGATCGTGCGCTGGATCCAGGCGGTCATGGACGCGAGCTCGCTCGAATTCAGCGATCCCGAAGTCGCGGAGAGCTGGATCGTTTTCAACATGAGCGAGGGCGGCTATGGGGCGATCGTGCCGCAAGTCAAAGGAGACTGGCTGAAAATCGGCGTTCTGCTCGGTCTTCGCCCCGAGACTGCCGCGGGTTGCCGCGTCGGTGTCGTCCGCCGCGTGACCCGCGACAAGTATGAGCAGCGCCGCGTCGGCATCCAGGCGCTCGGCACAATCGCGGTCCCGGTGATGCTCGCGCCGGCAGCCGGGCCCGGCGTCGTGACACCCGCCGCGGGCGCACCCGCCGTGCTGCTCTCCGACAAGCCTGACAAGAACGGCGAAGTGGCGGTGTTAATGCGGGCCGGCGGCTTCATGCACACGCAGAATTTTCAAATGCGCGTTCACAAGACGTACCTGCTGGCGCCCGCCGCGTTGATCGAGGGCGGGGAAGAATTCGACTGGGCGCGGTTCAAGATCGTGCAACAACTCTGAAGCGCTGCAACGACCGTTGCGTCACGCAATGTGTCGTGCCCGAATGAAATAAAAACCCCGCGCGAGCGGGGTTTTGAAGTTACGCCGGCACTGCGTCCGGCTGCGTTTCCGGCTTGCGCTCCGGTTTCTGCGGTTTGTCCGGTTCCTTTGCTGGCGTCCGGGCTTCGGTCGACCGCTTCGTCTCGTCAGTCTTTTGTCTTGCGCGTCTGAGGCGTTCTGCGATCAGCGCTTCTTCGTACCATCCGTAACACATGGCAAAGCTCCTTTCCGTGCGATGCGATAATGAGCCTCCCTGTGGTTCTTAATGGCATGTCGTTTCATGCTACGCCTGAAGCGCGGCGCGATCAACGGTGGAACGCGCAACGGAATTTGATCTATTGCGAGAGGGGAGTTATAAACATGGTCCGCCTAATGAAGCAAGAGGATCGACAGGGATGAAAGCGGCCGTGTTACACGGGGCGGGCGATTTGCGTTACGAGACGGTGCCCGATCCTGCCCCGGGTCCGGACGAGGTGATCGTCAGGGTCGAAGCCTGCTCGATCTGCGGCTCCGATCTGCACGGATTTCACGGAAAACATCCGCGCCTCACGTTTCCGCGCATTCTGGGACACGAATTTGCCGGCGAGGTGGTGGCGCTCGGTGCCGGCGTCACGGGTATTGCGCTTGGCCAGCGCGTATGCTGCGACATCGACATCTATTGCGGGCGGTGCGGGCCGTGCCGGGAAGGGCGCACCAACATCTGCGAAAAACTGAGAACGCTGGGGTTCGACCGCGACGGCGCCTACGCGGAGTACGTCGCGGTGCCCGCCATTAATCTCTATCCGCTGCCGGAAAACGTGAGCTACGATCAGGCTTCCGCGGTGCAGGTGCTCGGCATCAGCTACCACGCCGTTGCGCATCGCGTCAGTCCCCGTCCCGGAGAGTATGTTGCGGTGATCGGCGCGGGTCCGGTCGGTCTTGGCGCGGCGCTGGTTGCGACCTCGCTGGGCGCGCACGTGACGATCTTCGAGCTGCTCGATTACCGGCTCGCCATGGCGCGCAAGCTGGGCGTGGGTGCAGCGCTCGACCCTTCGCACATCGACGTGCGCAAGGAGGCGCTCGCACTCACCGGCGGCCGCGGCTTCGACAAGGTGGTGGAATGCGTCGGGGGATTCCAGGAGAAAACGGTGCAGATGGCGGTCGCTCTGGTGAAGCGCGGCGGGAAAATCACCATCGTCGGCACGTTCCCGGAAAACAAGGCGACCATCCCGATCGCCTATATCAAGGACCGGGAAATCGACATCAACTTCTCGCGCGGCAATTTTCAGGCCTTCGCCCCGTGCCTGGATCTGATCGCCAAGGGCGCGGTCGATCCCGACCTCTATATCAGTCATCGGCTGCCGCTCACGCGCGCCGTCGACGCGTTGCATCTGCTCGAAGCGCGCAACGTCGAAGCCCACAAGATTGTGCTGCATCCCCAGGATCCAGCCTGAGAATGCGCGTTGCAGCGCGCTAAACCACAATCATCTCGGAGGAGGCAGATGAAGATATTCATGAGAGCAATCATCGGCTTCGCGTCAGGACTGTTCGTTGGAATGGCGTTCGCATCGACGGCGTACGCTCAAGCGAAGTATCCGGTTCGCCCCATCCGCATCCTGATCCCCTTCCCGGCGGCCGGTGCCGCCGACACCATCGGGCGCACGATAGGCGAGCGGCTCGAAGCAGCGCTGGGACAGCCGATGGTGGTGGACAACCGGCCCGGCGCGGCAGGCCGGCTCGCGACCGAGATGCTGGCCCGGGCCGAGCCCAACGGCTACACCCTCCTGGTTGGTGGTGTGGGTCCGCTCTCGATCAGTCCCTCGCTCTACAAGAAGCTGCCGTATGATCCCGAACGGGACTTTCTGCCGATCACGCGCGCGGCGGAGATCATCAATGTGATGGTGATCAATCCCTCGAGCGGCGTCGGCGGCGTCAAGCAATTCATCGAATGGGCGAAGCGCCGGGAAGTGCGCTTCGGCAGCTCCGGTCCCGGGCAGTTCGACCATCTCGTCGGCGAATTCTTCAAGCGCGAAACCGGTCTCCCGATGACCCATGTGCCGTACAAGGGCGGCGGCCCCGCCCTGGTCGACATGATTTCGGGCGACATCCAGCTCATGTTCGCCACCTACGTCACCGCAGTGCCCCACGTGCGCGGCGGCAGGCTGCGCGTGCTCGCCGTGAGCACGCCGAAACGCCAGCCGATACTGCCTGACCTTCCCGCGGTGAGCGAAGTCATCCCCGGCTTCGGCGTGAGCAACTGGAACGGCATATTCGCGCCGGCGAAGACGCCACGCGCGATCGCCGATCGACTTTTCGTGGAGATCAACAAGGCGATGCTGCATCCGGAGGTCAAGAAGCGCCAGAACAACGTGGGTATAGAACCCGGGGGCAGCCCCTCGCGCGAGGCATTTGCGAAATTCATCCGCGAGGATACCGCGCGCTGGGCCAAGATCATCAAGGACACGAACATCAAGGTGGAATAGCGCAACTGCGCGCCTCAGGGCGCGATGGCCGGTGTGGCATCGGCTGTCCTACATTGCAAGGGGCAATTGCCGGGTCGCCTGTTCGTCCGCCATTGCGACGAAGACCTTGAAGATGTCAGTCTCGGTGATGAGCCCGACGAGACGCTCGTCGGCGTCGACCACCGGCAGACCGCCGATCCGGTGCCTGAGCATGAGGCTCGCCGCCGCAGTAAGAGACGTGTCCGGCCGCGTCGTCACCGCACCGCGGTGCATGACCTCTTCGACCTCGACCGCCGATTGCAGGTAACGCGTCGCGGCGAGGAGGAGATCCCGCTCCGCTGCGATGCCGACCACTTGACCGGCGGCATCGACCACCGGCAGGTGATGCACGGCATTTTCCTGCATCAGCCATAACGCGACTTTGTAGTCCTGGTCATTCCGAACCGTCACCGCCGGCGTGCTCATTTGATCGCGAACCAGCATGAGACTCTCCTTATCGGCTGTAGGAAGATTGAACCCTGTTTCTCGACCATTATCGGCCGCGCCCCGGGGCCGGTACTGATTTGCGTCAAATTCCGGTTTGGCTCGCTCGCGAAAAGACCGCTGCCCGCCCGCGGCGCACCGCCGTTTCGCCCGGATCGCTTCCTCAACCCGAGGAATTCTTGCGCTAGATCAAGAATGGCGCCTGACTAAAGCACTACATTAACCGCCAGAAGTTGAGATTGATTCGCAACAAGTTCGGTATCCAGGGAAAAAGGACGAGCCAGTGTTGAGGGCCCATGCGACAGGTGCGGCTGATGTGAAACCGAATGACAGCTCTGCATTCAAGATCGTGGCGCGGGAGGATTTTTCCGACGTCACCTACCTGCTGGAGATCCAGCACCCGCTGATGGCCAGGGCCGCGCGCCCGGGGCAGTTCGTGATCGTCATGTCGCA
>JACQOK010000230.1 GCA_016202565.1 Betaproteobacteria bacterium
GAGGTCGGCAAGGCGCTGCCGGGCAAGCGTTACCACCACAAGGACACTGCACAGATTTTCGCCGCGTGCCACCTGCCCTACGTGTTCACCGCGAGCGAGGGCTATCCGGAAGACCTGATGCGCAAGGTTGCCAAGGCCCAGTGGTATGCGAAGAACGAAGGCCTCGTCTATGGCAAGATCCTGTCCTACTGCCCGCTCAACTGGCGCACCGCAGATGATGCCTGCCAGCCGGTGCTGCAGGCCGCAGTCGACAGCTGTTTTTTCCCGATCTACGAAGTCGAGCACGGCCATACCACGCTCACCTACGACCCCGAAGCGACGGGCCGCCGCATCCCCGTGACCGGCTGGCTCAAGCTGATGGGCAAGACCCGTCACCTGCTCTCCCCCGGCAACGCTCCCGTCGCCCAGGGCATTCAGGACGAGGTTGACCGCCGCTGGGCGCGGATCAGGGCGATGCACGATCATCCGCTGCTCTAGGCAGGAGACAGACATGCCGCGAATCATCGAGACGCGCCAGCTCACCC
This sequence comes from Betaproteobacteria bacterium, assembly GCA_016202565.1. GTDB lineage: Bacteria > Pseudomonadota > Gammaproteobacteria > Burkholderiales > SG8-41 > DSOT01. The sequence goes on from JACQOK010000230.1 coordinate 525, forward strand.
CGGTTACGAAGTTTTTCCGCATCGACGCGCCGCTTATCGCGGCTTCGGCACGGCCTGGGCAGTTCGTGATGCTCCGCGTGCGCGAAGGCGGCGAGCGCATTCCGATCACGATCGCCGACTACGACCGCGAAGCGGGCACGCTCAGCCTCGTGGTGCAGGAGGTCGGCGCGACCACCAAGCGGGTGTGCGCGCTCGAAGCGGGCGACGAAATCCTCGATGTCGCGGGCCCGTTGGGCGGGCACATCGATATCCCGCCGGGCGGACACGTCTGCGGCATCGGCGGCGGTTTCGGCTCGGCCGCGTTGCTCTGCCTCATGCGCGAATTCACTGCCCGGGGCGACCGGACGACCGCCATTCTCGGCGCACGCAGCAAGGACCTGCTCATCCTGGCCGATGAATTGCGGCCGCTGTCCCACAACGTCGAAGTCTGCACCGACGACGGCTCGGCCGGATTCAAAGGGTTCGTGACGCAACGGCTCGCGCAGATCATCGACGGAGACGCCCCGGGGCGGCCCGATCACGTGATCGCGATCGGCCCGATGGCAATGATGCGCGCCGTGGCAGAGACCACCCGCGGCCCGAAGGTGAAGACGCTCGTATCGATGGACCCGCTGATGGTCGACGGCACCGGCATGTGCGGCGGCTGCCGCGTCAATGTCGGCGGGAAGGCAAAGTTCGCGTGTGTCGACGGACCGTGCTTCGACGCTCACGAAGTCGACTTCGACGTCGCGATGCGCCGGAACAAGGCGTATGTCCGGGAGGAGAAGCGGGCGCTTGATCGGCTCGCGTGCATGACGAACAGGGAGGCCCGGTAATGCCCGTTAAACGCGCAGAGAAGACGCCCATGCCGGTGCGCGCGCCGCAGGTGCGCGCGCACGACTTCGGGGAAGTCAACGAAGGCTACACCGTGTCCCAGGCCGCGTTCGAGGCCGAACGCTGCCTGCGCTGCCAGGACCCGGTGTGCGTCGACGGCTGCCCGGTGAATGTGCCCATCCCGGAGTTCATCCACGCGGTGGCAACCGGAGACATGGCGGCGGCCGCGAAGCTGCTGCGCTCATCGAATCCGCTGCCGGCGATCTGCGGGCGCGTCTGCCCGCAGGAATCCCAGTGCGAGGCGGAATGCAGCATGACGCTGCGCTTCAACCCGGTGGCGATCGGACATCTCGAGCGTTACGTCGCCGACTGGGAGCGCACGCAACCGCCCAGTGTCGAAGCGAACATCACGCGCGCGGAAAAGATTGCCGTTATCGGAGCCGGCCCTTCGGGTCTGGTCTGTGCCGGCGAACTCGCCCGGCATGGCTACCCCGTCACCATCTACGAGGCCCTGCACGCGCCGGGCGGCGTCCTCCGCTACGGCATCCCGGAATTCCGTCTGCCGAAGGCGATCCTCGACTGGGAAATCGGTTTGCTGAAGGCGATGGGCGTCGAGATCGTCTGCAACGTCATCATCGGCAAGACGCTCACGCTCGACGATCTGTTCAACAAGATGGGTTACGCGGCGGTGTTCATCGGAACCGGCGCGGGGCTCCCGCAATTCCTCGGCATTTCCGGAGAAAACCTGAATGGCGTGATGTCGGCAAACGAGTTCCTTACGCGGATCAACTTGATGCGCGGTTACGAGTTCCCGGAGGCGGACACGCCCGTGCGGGTAGGCAAACGCGTGGCTGTGATCGGCGCGGGCAACACCGCGATGGACGCGGTGCGCACGTCGCTGCGCATGGGCGCCGAGGAAGCGATGATCGTCTACCGCCGCAGCGACAGGGAAATGAGCGCGCGTATGGAGGAGTATCACCACGCGATCGAGGAGGGCGTGAAGTTCCACTGGCTCACCAACCCGCTGGAGGTGATCGACGACGGGACGGGGTGGGTCGCCGCTCTGAAATGCCAGCAGATGAAGCTCGGCGAGCCCGACTCATCGGGGCGCGCGCGTCCGATTCCCATAGAGGGCAGTGAGTTCGTGATCCCGGTGGAGAACGTGGTCCTTGCGATCGGCACCACTCCGAACCCGCTGCTGACCCGCACGACATCGGGCCTGCTCACGAACAAGAAGGGTTGCCTCGTGGCGGACGAGCGTACCGGGCTTACCTCGAAGTCTCTCGTGTTCGCCGGCGGCGATGCGGTCACCGGCGCCGCCACCGTGATCCTCGCGGCAGGTGCCGGCAAACGCGCCGCGCACGCTATCCACGACGCGCTCACCGCCCGCGGCTGATCGCCGCGAATGCCCTCGTAAACACGGCGGGGCGCCGGAAACGATCTGAGGTTGGGACCGCGTTGGCTTGGTTGCGGGGGTCCCCCCGCCATCCCGCTTTCAGTCGTCCGTCAGCGACGGTCTTCCCTGCGGTCGGAGCCGAAATTTCCTGAAGTCCTGCCGGTAACCTATTGAGCAACGTCGTCTTGCCGCGACTGGCATAGTAGTTGCAGAAACTATGATGCGTTCGAGCGGGCGAGGGCAACACGGCATGGGCACGCGCACAACAAGAGAGTGCGGTACGTGCCATGCCGAGCGAGCAGGTGCCTCATGGAATACGACATCATCATCGAACCGGACCATCTTAGAGTCGAAGTCTCGGGTCCCGAGACGACAGACGACGCGGAGCGCCTGCTGCATGCGGTCAGCGAAGTGATCTTCAAATTCGGCAGGATGCCCATACTGATTTCCTCACGAAACGCGTCGCCCTTGTCGCCGCCGGACCTTTACGCGCTTGCGCGCTGTGCCATCATCACGCCCTTGCGCCACTGCCGGATTGCGCTGCTGCACGATCTGAACGCCGCGCTGGAAGCGAGTCAATTCGTGCAGGCGCTGGGACAGGACCGTGGGCTGGAGCTTGCGGTCTTCCGGACGGCGTCAGAGGCGATCCGTTGGCTCACACTGGATCGGGGCACGGGCTGACGCGCCGCCGTGAGCATGAGACCATCCTCCCTCGCTGATTGACCGGCCACTTGCAATGGCTGGCGCGGAAGCGCACGATATCGCGCACCAGCGTTGGACCAGAAAAATAAACAAGAACAATGCATTGAAGAGCCGAGAGACGGAGGAGTTCCCCATGTCGCTTCTCGATCGCATCGACGTGCTGCGGAAGGTCATCGACATCCTGCCGGTCGGTGTCTGGATCATGGACGATGCCGGCAAGATCCTTTACGGCAACCCTGCCGGGCAGCGTATCTGGGGTGGCGCGCGTTACGTCGGGTTGGACCAATTCGCGGAATACAAGGGTTGGTGGGTAGGCAGCGGCAAGCGCATCGCGGCCGAAGAATGGGCCGCCGCCCGCGCCATTCGCACCGGGGACATCTCGGTCAACGAGGAAGTGGAGATCGAATGCTTCGACGGCAGCCGCAAGGTGATCCTCAACTCCGCGCTGCCCATTCCCGACGCAAATGGCGGCGTCGCCGGCGCGATCATGGTCAATCACGACATCACCGAGCGCAAACGCGCCGAGGACCAGCTGCGGGGCATGGTCGATCGCGACCCGCTCACCAACGCCTACAACCGGAGAGCGCTCTACGACTTTCTCGAAGGCGAGATCCACCGCCTGCGGCGCTACGGCGGTTCGCTTTCGGTCATCATGTTCGACGTCGACCATTTCAAGGACATCAACGACGACCACGGACATGTGGCCGGCGATCATGTGCTGGTCGCGATCGCCGAACTCGTGCGCGAGGAGCTGCGCGGCCTGGATCGGCTCGCCCGTTACAGCGGAGAGGAATTTCTCATCATCACGCCCAACACCACCGCGCAACGGGCCATCGTCCTGGCTGAGCGCCTGCGCACGCGCATCGCCGCCGCAAGCTTCGACACCGTGGCGCGCGTCACGTGCAGCTTTGGCGTGTGCGAATTCGGCGGAGAGGAGGACGCGGACACCCTCGTGCGCCGCGCGGATGACCTCATGTACAAGGCCCGGCGCTCCGGGCGCAACAGCCTCGTGGCGGAGTGACGCGCCGCGTCTTTTCCCGGCGGAATCACTCGCATCCGAGTTTGCGTTTCAGCGCTGCAGTCAACGTCTGCCGGGTTGTCGCATAGCCTGCCCGTGGATCCCCGGACTGTTGCAAGGCGGCGACAGTCACACATCGTTGCAAAACAATTCCTTAGCCGTTTGGTGGAAATAGGCGTCGCCGTTGGGCAACGCGTCGGTCCAAGGTCGCGCTGCAAAATAAAAGCTAGCGCCTGATTTAGCGGCAAAATTTTTGTTCTGGCACACCGCTTGCAGAAGGTGCTTAGGCGGTACGCGAAGCCGACTTCGCTCGCATGGGCATCCGGCATCTCCAACGAGAAGCCGGGAACGGCGAGCAGCCTGGGGTCGGTCCGAGCCGCCGCCTATCGCAATCGAACTCGGGCCCATCCGATCTGGGACACGACACGAATTGCGTTGTCGTCCTGGAAGGGCAGCCGGCACCACGCCGGCGTTATCGCCGCCGAGTTCATTCCGCCAACCACCGCGCTTTTTCGGAAACGCGTCAATTGGTGAAACTGAAAGGAGACATACGATGGTGAAGATGCGACACCCCAAAAGCACTATCGCGGCAGCGGTGAGTGCGGGTCTGCTGGGTCTTGCGCTCGGCAGTCCCACCTTGGCGCAGACGACGCTCACAAACGCCGCGGGCTCGACCACGGTGAACGCGACCAGCACCGGCTCGGGCGATGTGAACGCTGCCGGGTCGACCACGGTCAATGCATCGACCGTCAGCGGCTCCGGTACCGCCGCGAGCGGTACCGCCGCGCCGGTGGAGGACAAAAGCATCAGCGCCAATGGCACCACCACTCCAACCTCGACCAACGCCTCCGGGTCGACCACGCTCGACGCGACCAACAGCGGCTCGGGCAATGTGAATGCGTCGGGCTCCACCACGGTCAATGCATCGACCGTCAGCGGATCGGGTACGGCCGCCAGCGGCACGACCGCTCCGACTACGAGCACTACGCCAACCACGAGCACGACCACTCCGACGACGACGGCCACGCCGACCGGGACGACTACAACCGCCCCGACGTCGACCACCACCAACATGGCAGTGAGCGGGACAGGGAGTCCGACCACGCTCACATCGCCGACGGGGACCACAAACATGGCCGTGAGCGGCACGGCGAACCCGACAACGACCACAGCGCCGAGCGCAACGAGCACGACCGCGCCGACGACCACTCAAACCACAACCGGGTCCACCGCACCCACCGCGACCGCGACGAGCACCAGCACGGCGAACGCGACGGCCATAAACGATCTCACCTTCTTCATCACGGGTGCGACCGTCAGCACCACGCCGCCGTCCACGGGATCGACGACCGGAGACGTCACGATCACCGGCAATAACAATATCGTCGGCAACAACAACACGCTGACCAGCGCCACGACCACGGGCTCCAGCGGCGCAACCACGACTGCGGCAACGAGCAGCACCAACACCAGCACCTCGGTGTTCTCCGGTTCCAACGCCACCAGCCTGCAGCAAGGGCTGCGTAACGGCACCACAGTCACGCTCACGGGCTCGGGCCAATCTGCGACCTTTACCCCGCCGACCGGGCACATGGGGAACGGCGAGGTCGAACGGGCGATGACGCTCGCGAGCCGCGATCTGGCCCAAGCCGGCATCACCAACCCGACGCCTGAGCAGCTCGAGGCGGCAATGATGGGTGGCACCGTCACCAACGCGCAGGGCCAGACCTCGACGCTGGACGGCGTGCTGGTGTTGCGCAGCCAGGGCATGGGCTGGGGCCAAATCGCCCAGACGATCGGCGTGCATCCCGGCCAGTCTGAACAGGCGGTGGCGCATTCCCGGCGCGGTGGCAACCAAGGCGCCGGCGCGCTCGGCAGCTTCAGCGCCCGCGACCGCTCCAGTCAGGCCTTGAGCAGCAGCGGGGACCGTGACAAAAACCGCACTCAAGTCACGCGAGAGAGCCGCGCCGCCGCGGTCAGCAGCAGCTCCACTACGGTCAACGCCCGCGCCGCAGACCGCGGCAACGGCAGCGATCGCGGTCGCTCTGCCCAAGCCACGGACCGCATCAGCGCCGGCAGCATCGCCAGCGTCGGCGGCCGCAGTGAACTCGGCGCGGGGCGCGGCAACGGCCGCTCGAACAATGCCTCCACGGCCAGCGCGGTGAGCACCGAAAGCGTATTTAGCGGTCCTGCCAACGCCGGGCCCGGCGCAGGCAAGAACAGCCACGCCAATGGTAAAGGCAAGCGCGGACCGGGCACCGCGGATAGCGGCATCGGCGGACCCGGCGTCAGCGCCGGTGGCAGCATGAACGCCAGCGCCGGCGGCACGAGCGCCGGCAGTGAGCTGGGTGCCGGCGCCGGCATCGGCGGCGGCAAAGGCGGCGGCAGGAAGTAACGCCGTCCTCCGTATCACCAGTTTGCGATGTACGCCTAAGTTGTAGTTTGACGCAGTACTCATGAATCCCCGTCCCGGCGTTGGGACGGGGATTTTTTTGCGCCGCTCCGTGAACCAGTTCAGCTTTTATGACAGAAGTTTGTCGACGGCTCTTGATTTGGAGTATAAAGTCGTACTCCGAGAGGAGGTGATATCGATGCGCTTCTCGGGGTTCAAGACCAAAACCGTTGTCATAGCGCTCGCTGCGGCGGTGGCGACTTCGGCCTTCGGCTACTGGGGCTACGGCGAGTTACGGGAGCAGCAACTGCGCAATGAGGTCACCGCGCTGGTGACGGACGCGAGCCTGCGCATGCAGGCCGCGCTGAGCGCCGAAGCCGTGGACGATCCGGCGATCTTGCGCAGGTTTTACGAACACGCCGAGGCCGTTGACGCCGATTTTCGCAAGCTTCACGACGCGGACGTGACCCCGGTTGCCGACCTCGCCTACGCTGCAGACGACTACCTGCTGACCAGCCGGGAGATCCTGTTGAGATGGGCTTCCAGTCAGCGCCATCGCCTGGAGTTATCCGGCAGCATCAAGGCGCTTCAGAAGCACATGCGGGCGGACAACCGCACCGGCGCGTGGGTCAGCGAAGCAATCCGGGCAAAGGAACGCGTCGAAGACGACTACCGCGACTACAACCGCGCGGTCAACGCCCTGAGCACGCTGCTCGGAACGTTTCCGGCTTCGCGGGAGAAAATGGCGCCCTATGTGGACGCGGCGCTTCTGGCGGACGAACGCCTGGTCCAAGCCGCCCGCGAGCAGGCGCTCGCGGCTTCCAGCCAAGCTGCAGATGAAGTCGACAGGATAAGGCAACTGCGCACGTATCGTTAGCGGGTCGGGTGGAACCTGCAAAAGCAGGCGCGATTACCTCTTTCGTTGCAATCCGTGGCCCCTTGGCCGCACCGCTACCCGCGCCTTGCTCGGCCAACAAGCCCGTGGCCGCTCGAGCGCCCAGACGGGCGCTCGAGACCTCTCAGGAGAAAACGGATGAGATTGACGGGATAGGCGGGGTGACGCCTATCCGTGATCGCGACGATCGCGCGGCGAAGCGCGCGCCCCGCCATCAGCGGCGATACCGATAGTAGTGGTAGCCAAAGTTGAATGTGGCCGGAGGCGCGGAATAATAATAGGGCCCGGGCGAATAATAATAGCCATAGCCCGGGGATGCATCGTACGGCACGGCCACACATCCCGCGAGCGTCATCGCCATCAGCACGGCAGCGATAAGGCTTTTCATCGAGACCTCCTTTGCTTTGGGTCAAGGGCTCCGTAGAGTACGACAACACCATACCGTAAAGTGCCGTGAGGATATGTAAGTTGTTGTAAATATTTGTAACTGAGGTGACGCCACCGGCGCCTCTCAACCCGCGTGGCGGCATCTGTCGCGATCCAGCGACAATCGGCATCTAAACAAGAGGGCAAGATTGGCTTTGAGACCTGCGTGGAACGAACGAGGTGAACGCCGTTCAATAACGTAAGCGTCTGACGCACACATGAACCCACCTTCTGAACCCAAACCGCGTCGTCGCACGCTTCGCGTCGCATCTCTTGTCGTGATCGGGCTGGTGCTCACCTACGCACTTGCCGGTTTCGTGCTCGCCCCGTGGCTGGCGATGCGCCAATTGCCGCAGGTCGCCGCCGAGCAACTCCAGCGCCGCGCCCACGTCGGCAAGATCGCCTTCAACCCCTTCACGCTCGTCTTGCGCGTGAGTGAATTCGCGCTCGAGGAACAGGATGGACGGCCGATGCTCAGCTTCAAAGAAGCGACCGTGAACCTCGAGTGGCGCTCGCTCGCGCGGCGCGGCTGGGTACTTTCCGAGCTGCGGCTGACCGAACCCGCGATTCATGTCGAGATCGCACAGGATGGCCGTCTCAATCTTGCCGCGCTCGGGGGGAAGCCCGGCGAACCCGCGGATCGATCCGAACCCGCGCGTTTTGCTGTCGGCCACCTGGCCATCGAGAATGGCCGCATCGATTTCGTCGACCAGCGCGAAGGCTACCGGAACCGGCTGGAACGCCTCTCGCTCGAACTCTCTTCGGTCTCCACGCTCGATGCGAAGAACGGGCCGTATGCGCTCACCGCGCAAACTCCCGACGGCGCGAAGCTGCGGTGGAACGGTGAGCTCTCCCTGCAACCGCTCGCCGCTTCAGGCGTGCTCGCGCTCGACCACAGCATCCTGCCGCAGCTCAATCCGTACCTGGACGATCAGGTCGCCGCGCGCATCACGTCCGGCCGCGCCGATCTCGAGCTGCCGTACCGCTTCGCCATCGCCGATGGCAAGCCGCAACTCGAAGTGCGCGGCGCGAAAATCCTGCTGCAGGACCTGGCGCTCGCCGCGCGTGATACGGACAAACCGTTCGCAAAATTCGGCCGGGTCGCGCTCGAAGGAATAATGATCGATCTGCAGGCGCGCCGCGCTTCCGCCGAGGTGCTGCGCATCGCCGATTTCGCGCTCGCCGCGACCCGCGACGAGAAAGGCGCGCTCGACCTTGCGCAGCTTTTTCCCGGCGGCAGCAAGGATGAGGCGAAACCCGCCGCCTGGCAGGCAAGCCTCGCGACGGCGGAATTCACCAACGGCAGCGTGTCCTTCGACGATCGCGTGATCGGGCAAACGCTGAAGCTCGAGCAGGTGGGCGCGAAGCTTACCGAAGTCTCCTCGGATACGGCGAAACCGCTCGCCTTCGAACTCGCCGCCGCGACGGGGACTGGCGGTCGCATCACGCTCAACGGGCGCGCGACCCCGCAATCCGGCGCGCTCGAAGCGCGCGTGGAGGCTTCCGGTGTCCCGCTCGCGCTGCTGCAGCCGCTCCTGGCGGAGCATGCGAACCTGAAGCTCGTCTCGGGTGAACTGTCCCTGGCGGGCGACCTGCGGGCTGGCGGCGAAGGCCCACGGCTCGAAATTCACGGAGCAAGCATTCTGCTGCAGGAACTCGCGCTCGCCGCGCGCGGAACGGACACGCCATTCGCAAAGTTCGGCCGCCTCGCGCTTGAAGGCGTGATGGTGGATCTCCAAGCGCGCCGCGCTTTCGCCGAGGCGCTGCGCGTTGCTGATTTCGCGCTCACCGCGAACCGCAACGGGAAAGGCGAGCTCGACCTAGCGCAGCTTTTTCCCCACGGCAGCAAGGATGATGCGAAACCCGCCGCCTGGCAGGCAAGCCTCGCGACGGCGGAATTCACCAACGGCAGCGTGTCCTTCGACGATCGCGTGATCGGGCAAACGCTGAAGCTCGCGCAGGTGCGCGCGAAGCTTACCGAGGTTTCGTCGGATACGGCGAAACCACTTACCTTCGAGCTCGCCGCGGCCTTGGCTGATGGCGGCCGCATTTCGCTCAACGGGCGCGCGACCCCGCAATCCGGCGCGCTCGAAGCGCGCGTGGAGGCTTCCGGTGTCCCGCTCGCGCTGCTGCAGCCGCTGCTGGCGGAGTATGCGAACCTGAAGCTCGTGTCAGGGGAACTCTCGCTCAAGGGTGAGGTACGCGCGGGCGGCAAAGGTCCGAAGTTCGCCTATACCGGAGCGGCGGCCGCGTCGAACGTCGCGATCGACGATGCAGGAAATGCGCGGCTCCTCGCGTGGAAGTCGCTTTCGACCGGTTCGCTGCGCGCCTCACTCAAGCCCGACCGCGCCGAAATCGACGAACTGCGCTGGAGCGCGCCCGCCGGCAAGCTTGCGATCGCGACCGACGGGACCACGAATATCAGCCGCGCATTCGGTCATCGCAAGGACGAGACGGCCGCGCCCGCTGGCACCGCAGCGACGGACGAAAAGAAAGCGGACGAAGAAGGCGGCTTTGCGGTTACCGTGCGCCGGGTCCGCGTCGAACAGGGCCGGCTCGAATTCTCCGACGAGAGCCTGACGCCGGGGTTCACGGCCCGCATCCACGAACTGACGGGAACGGTGAACGGCGTCTCCACCGACCGCGCGACGCGCAGCCAGATCGCCCTGGAAGGACGCGTCGACGAATTCGGCTACGCGCGCGTGACCGGCAACCTCAACGCATTCGCACCGAGCGACCGCACCAACTTCCGCGTGCAGTTCCGCAATCTCGACGTGACGGCGGTCTCGCCGTACACGGTCAAGTTCGCCGGCTACCGCATCGCCTCGGGGCGCCTGTCGCTCGATCTCAACTACCGCGTGCAGAACAAGCTGCTCGAGGGCGACAACAAGATCGTGCTCGAACAGTTCACGCTCGGCGAACGGGTCGAGAGTCCCAATGCGCTCAAACTGCCGCTCGAGCTTGCCGTCGCGCTACTGAAGGATTCGAACGGGGTGATCGATATCGCGGTGCCGATTTCGGGCAACCTCGACGATCCGCAGTTCGACTACGGCGCGCTCATCTGGAAGGCGATCGGCAATCTCGTCACCAGTATCGTCACCGCGCCGTTCCGCGCGCTCGGCCGCCTGTTCGGTGGAGGGGAAGATGAGGAACTCGGCACCATCGCCTTCGACCCGGGATCCAGCCGGCTGCTGCCCCCCGAGCGCGAAAAACTCAAGCGCATTGTCGAGGCGCTCGCCAAGCGGCCGGAACTGAAACTGGTGATTCCCGCGCGCTACGACACGCAAGCGGACGGGCGCGCGCTCAGGCGCGGCGCGCTCAGACGCGAGCTTGCGAAGCGCGCCGGGTTTGACGTCGCGGACGAGGATCCGCCGGGACCGGTCAGCATCGAAGACCAGCGCACACGCAATGCGCTGCGCGAGTTGTTCGCCGAGCGCTTTTCTCAAGACGAACTTGATAAGCTCAAGGCCGAGGCCGAAGCCAAGGCAGGTGCAGCACGCGCCGAAAGCGGCAAACCGCAGCAGGATATCTCGGTGCTGGAGCGCCTGCGCAAGTTTGCTCGCGGCGAGCCGCAAGTCGCCGACGCAACCGACTTCTACCGCACGCTCGCCCGCCGCCTGGTGGAGGCGCAGCCGCTCCCCGACGGCGCGCTTGACGACCTTGCGCAGAAACGCGGCGCGGCGGTCGTCGCCGCGCTCAAGGAAGCGGGAGTCGATGCCGGCCGCGTCAGCCAATCGAAAGCCGAGCCGACAACCGACGCCGCAGCGAAGCAGGTCAAGCTCCAGCTCTCTCTCGCGCCGATGCAGTGACGCAATTTCTTCCCCTCCTCATCGAGGAGAGGTGCCCCGCGAGGGGCGGGGTGGTTAGCAGGGAGTTGAAAAAGCCATTACTTACCGTTCGTGTTGAGCGTGGTGCAACGAAGTCGAAACATGAACGACTGAGTGTTCAGGGACTTGTCCACACTTCGACTCCGCGCTTACGCCGTAGTTTATCCCGAGCTTGTCGAGGGGCTCAGTGCGAACGGGCTTTTTCAACAGCCTGTTAGGGCTCAATCCACCTTCGCGCCTGACGCCTTCACCACCTTGCCCCAGCGCGCATACTCTTCGCGAATCTGCTGATTGAATTCCTCGGGCGTGCTCGGCGCAGGCGTCTGCCCCAGGTTCTGTATGCTCTTGACCGCATCGGGAGAATTGAGCGCGCGCACGACGGCTGCGTTGAGTTTCGCAATCGTTTGACGCGGCGTTCCCGTTGGCACTGCAACGCCGTACCACTCGATCACGTCGCCCAGCGCGGGATAGCCCGCCTCCACGGCGGTCGGCACTTCCGGCAACGCCTCGTTGCGCTAGCTGCCGGTGACACCCAGGGCGCGCAGCCTGCCGGATTTGACATGGGGCACGGTGGAAGTCGGATTTGCGAACATCACGTTCACATGGCCGGCGAGCAAATCCACCACGGCAGGTCCTGCACCTTTGTAGGGGACGTGCAGCAGGTCCGTGCCGGTCGTCAACTTGAACAGCTCGCCCACGAGTTGCGGCACCGCGGAGGTCGAGGCAAAGGTCACCTTCCCGGGAGTGCGCTTTGCCAGCGCTGCCAGCTCCTGCATCGACTTGGCCGGCACCGAAGGATGCGCTACGAGGATGAAAGCCATCTGCGTGCCGCGGGAAACGGCGGCGAAGTCGCGCAGCGTGTCGTACCCGGGCTTGCCGTACATATGCGGGTTCACCACGAACGCCCCTTGGTGAGCGAACATGATCGTGTAACCATCCGCAGCCGCTTTCGCGCCCAATGCCGTGCCGATGCTGCCTTGCGCCCCACCACGATTGTCAATGATGATCTGTTGCCCTAAGTACTCCGTCAGCTTCGGGCTAATAATGCGGGCAAGCGCATCCGTGCCACCGCCCGGCGGAAACGGCACGATAAAACGAAGCGGTCGATCGGGATAACCCTGCGCCGCAAAGGTCAGCGGCGCGCCAAGCGTGCACAACAGCATCAGTGCCTCGCACAGACGTTTCATGATGTGTCCTTGTTCAGATTGCAGCGAGCAAGCACGTCCAAATAACGACTAGGGAACACGACTTGATCAGGTTGCCGGTCTCATCTCGTTTACCGGAAACGCGAAGCCACTGTCATCCTCGGGAAAGTCTTCTGAACGATAGGGCTCAATCTCTTTATTGCATACTGGGCAACGATCATTGCACGTGCAACTCCAGCAATCGACCCAACATGCCCCGCAAGTGCACCGATAGTAGTTAAGAAAAGACATCAATTTTTTGCCAGTGGGTTCCACAGGTTCCGGAATATGTCAATGGCTTTGAGACACCTCGGTTAAGAAATTAGTGAGCAAAGCGGGTGTCGTCGTCAGGTCATGGGTACTCTCCTTGGGTTCGATGATGAGTTTGGGC
>JACQOK010000231.1 GCA_016202565.1 Betaproteobacteria bacterium
AGTGGGCCCAGCTCGAGGCCGTCGTCGGTGCGGAGAAGCGTCTAAGGTTGATTGCTAACGACATCGTGGAGCACCTTGAGCGGCGGCTCGAAGCGATGGACGGTAAGGCCATGGTCGTGTGCATGAGCCGCAGGATCTGCGTGGAGCTGTACAAGGCGATTACCGCTCTGCAACCGCGCTGGCGTCATGATGATGATGACAAGGGCGCGATCAAGGTGGTGATGACCGGCTCGGCGTCCGATCCGCCCGACTGGCAGCAGCACATCCGCAACAAGCCGCGCCGCGAGGCGCTCGCCAACCGTTTCCGCAATGCCAGGGACCCGTTCCGTATTGTGATCGTGCGTGACATGTGGCTCACCGGGTTCGATGCGCCGAGTCTGCACACGATGTACGTGGACAAGCCGATGCGCGGGCATGGGCTCATGCAGGCGATCGCGCGCGTGAACCGGGTCTTTCGCGACAAACCGGGCGGGCTCGTGGTGGACTACCTCGGGCTCGCGCACGAGCTGAAGGCGGCCCTTGCCACCTATACCGAGAGCGGCGGTACTGGGAAAACGGCGATCGATCAGAAAGAGGCGGTTGCGGCGATGCTGGAGAAGTATGAAATATGCTGCGACCTCTTCCACGGCTTCGACCACTCGAAGTGGGTATCGGGAACACCCCAGGAGCGCTTGAGCCTGTTGCCTTCGGCACAGGAGCACATCCTTGCCCAGAAGGACGGCAAGGACCGGCTGCTCAGGGCTGTGCAGGAACTATCGCAGGCGTTCGCGCTCGCGGTGCCGAACGAAGAGGCGCTCCGCATCCGTGACGATGTGGCGTTCTTCCAGGCGGTGCGGGCGGTGCTGGCGAAGGGCTCGCCCGAGGGCGCCAGGACGCAGGAAGAACTGGATCTCGCCGTGAGGCAGATCGTGTCACGGGCGGTTGCTTCCGAAGGTGTCGTGGACATTTTCGCCGCGGCGGGACTCAAGAAACCGGATATTTCCATCCTCTCCGATCAGTTTCTTGCTGATGTGAAAGGGATGCCGCAGCGCAACCTCGCGGTCGAGCTGCTGCAGAAGCTACTCTCGGGTGAGATTCGATCGCGCCGGAAGAAAAACGTCGTGCAGGCCAAGTCCTTCGCCGACATGCTGGAACAGACAATCCGCCGCTACCAGAACCGCGCGATTGAAGCGGCGCAGGTGATCGAGGAGCTGATCGGGCTGGCGAAGGACATGCGCGCCGCCAATGCCCGCGGCGAGGAACTTGGCCTCTCGGATGAAGAGCTTGCGTTCTACGATGCGCTGGAAGTCAACGACAGCGCCGTCAAGGTCCTAGGCGAGCCGACGCTCATGAAAATCGCGCGCGAACTCGTCGGAGCGGTTCGCAAGAACGTCACCATCGACTGGACCGTGCGCGAAAACGTCCGCGCGCAGCTGCGCGTGATCGTAAAGCGCATCCTGCGCAAGTACGGCTACCCGCCCGACAAGCAGGAAAAGGCCACGCAAACCGTGCTGGAGCAGGCGGAAGTATTGTCGGCGGAGTGGGCGGTCGCCTGAACGGCTGGCGGCTTGACCCAACCACCTTACCAATATAGACTTCTGGTAAGGCAAACGGAGATCCCCACCATGTTCGTCAAGATCACTGCCAAGCGTCAGGTCACTTTTCCCGCCCGTGTCCTGGAGGCCCTGGGTGTGAAACCGGGCGACCGGCTCGAACTCGAAGAAGGCCCCGACGGTTTCATTCTCCGCGCACGCCAGGTCGATCGGACGCGTCTCGCCCCGCTGCGCGGGAAGTTGCGCCGCGGCAAGGGCACCTTTGATCTGGAAGCCTTCCGCGGCAAACCCCATGACCGCGCGCTACGGGATTGATACCTCCATTCTGGTACGACTCGCCACCGGCGATCCAGAGGACGGCTTCGAGCACTGCGTGCGCGCGTTGACCGCACTCGTCGAGCGCGACAAAGCCGAGGTGTTCGCCTCGAATCAGGTTATCGGCGAGACCTACGTCGCGTTGCAGCACCACTACGGCGTTTCCAAACCTGATGCCCGCACCGCGCTGGCGAGCGTGCTGAAAAGCGGTCTCGTCGCGCCGTTGAACGGCGCCGCTGTGTTCACCGCACTCGAGACCCAGACCGGCTGTGGACTCCTTGACCGCTTCATCGCCGACGACTACCGGCGCGCCGAACTCATCACGCTCACGCTCGACCGCAAGACGGCTGCCTTGCCGCAGCCCCGCCGTCTGTAGCCGGCCGGGCCGTGGCGCAGGAGAAAGGCGATCGTGGATGAAATCTCGCGCGCGGCGGATGTTTGCCGCATTCGTACCGTCATCGGCCCGTACTTGGAGGCTCTCGCAGCATGAGTGTATTCACGCAGAGCCGGCTGAGTCGGTTCGTCGCGGGCCTGCGACGTGTCGGGCAGAAGGGCGGCGGCGACTCAACCCGGTAGTGGCTGATAATCAACCAGACACTGGTTGATTATTGACCGCCAATCCGCTAGGCTGACCGGATGATCCCTCGCCACGCAGCCGCCCGCCTGCGCAAGGCGCTGGCCGACCGGCCGGTCGTGCTGGTGCACGGTGCGCGGCAGACGGGGAAGACGACGCTGGTTCGCGCGCTCGCCGGAACGGAGCACCCGGCGCGCTATGTGACGTTCGACACGCTCACGGCGCTCTCCGCCGCGCGCGCCGACCCGGCGGGCTTCCTCGCCGGGACCGAGGGGCCGGTTGTGCTCGATGAGGTGCAGCGGGTTCCCGATCTCTTCGTCGCCATCAAGGCGGCGGTGGACCGCAAGCGTGCGCCGGGCCGCTTCCTGCTTACCGGCTCGGCAAACGTGCTCCTCGTGCCGCGGCTGTCGGAATCGCTCGCCGGCCGGATGGAGATCGTGCCGCTGTGGCCATTTTCGCAGGGCGAGATCGAGGGCGTCGTGGAGGGCTTCATTGACGCGGCGTTCGCCGAGGCGCCGCCCGCGCTCGGTGCGGCCGCAAGGGGGCTCGCGCTCGCCAGGCGCGTCCTGCGCGGCGGCTTCCCCGAGGCGGTCTCGATCGGATCGGCCGACCGTCGCAGCGCCTGGTTCGAGGCGTATCTGACGACTATCCTGGGGCGCGACATCCGCGATCTGGCCAACATCGAGGGGCTCACCGAGCTGCCGCGCCTGCTTTCTCTCATCGCCGCGCGGCCGATGGCGCTGCTCAACTACGCGGAACTGGGCCGCAGCGCCGGGCTTGCGCAATCCACTCTCAAGCGCTACTTCGCGCTCCTCGAGGCTGTCTTCCTGGTGCGCACGCTGCGGCCATGGCACGCCGATATCGGCAAGCGAATGGTGAAGACGCCGAAGTTACTGCTGTGCGATACGGGACTCGCGGCGCATCTGATGGGGATCGATGACGCTCGCCTCGCTCAGGACCGCACGCTCTTCGGCGGGCTGCTGGAAAGCTTTGTCGCGATGGAGATCACCAAGCAGACCGGTTGGAGCGCGGCGGCGCCGGCGCTGTACCACTTCCGCACCCATGAGGGCGACGAGGTCGATCTCGTGCTCGAACGCCGATCGGGTGCGCTCGTCGGCATCGAAGTGAAGAGCGCGACGACGGTGACCGCCGCGGACTTCAAGGGTTTGCGCGCGCTTGCTCACGCGGCCGGTCGCCGCTTTCACCGCGGCGTCGTGCTGTATACCGGCACGGAGATGGTGCCGTTCGGCCCGCGGCTGCACGCGGTGCCGGTCGAGGCCCTGTGGCGCTGGGGTGTACGGCCCGCCACCACGCCATCACGCGCCCGGCGCCGTGCCGTAACGCGGCATTCCAGGAAGCGGTCATGACGACTGCACCAGTCGCGCGCGTCAAGCCGTACCCGGCCTACAAGGACTCCGGCGTCGAGTGGCTGGGGGAGATTCCGGCGCATTGGGAGGTGAGGGGACTTAGATCCACCGTGACCATCGCGGCGGATGGCCGGATGGCACAAATAATGGCAGCCGTGGCAGCGCAACGTCCGCAATGACTCCAGCTTGGCGACCTCATTCGGAAGTCGAGCTTATCGTCGGCACGCCGCCCGGCGGCGGCCAGGACCGGCCGGCGCGGGCGCTGATGCGCGTGCTGCAGGCGCGCGGGCTGATCGATGTTCCGATGCGGCTTACCAATATTCCCGGCAAGGGTGGCGGCAAGGCGTGGGATGCCTTGCGCCAGCACCCGCGCGACCCGCATGTGCTCTCGATCAGTTCCGCGCCGCTTATCACCAACAGGCTGCTGGGCGTGAGCGATTTCGATCACACGGCGCTCACGCCGATCGCCACGCTGTATACGGAATACCTTGCGTTCGTCGTGCGATCCGATTCCCCGCTGCGCAGCGGCGCTGACTTGCTCGATCGACTGAGATCGAACGCAGGCGAACTGACGATCGCGATCGCCACCGCCGTCGGCACCACCAACCACATCGCGCTGGGGCAGATCGTGCGGCACCTCGGCGGCGATCCGAAAGGGCTGAAGCTGCGCGTTTTCGACTCGGCGCTCTACGCGGTGGCCGACGTGGTCGAGGGAAACGCGGATGCCGGCGCCATCTCGGCGGTCAGTGCGGTGAAAGCGCTGGAGACGGGCGGGCTGCGCGCGCTTTCCGTGTCAGCGCCCCGCCGCATGGGCGGATTGTTCGCGAGTGTGCCGACCTGGGCAGAGCAAGCGGTGCCCTGCACGATCGGGCAATGGCGCGGCATCATCGGCGCGCCTGGGATCACGCGGGAACAGATCGCATACTGGGAACAGGCGCTTGCCGCCGCTACGGCGAGCCCGGAGTGGGCCGCCGAACTC
This sequence comes from Betaproteobacteria bacterium, assembly GCA_016202565.1. GTDB lineage: Bacteria > Pseudomonadota > Gammaproteobacteria > Burkholderiales > SG8-41 > DSOT01. The sequence continues at coordinate 4,768 of JACQOK010000231.1, forward strand.
GAACAGCACTACTGGACCAACACCTATAGGGCGAGCGAAGAAACGCGCGCCTTTCTCGATTCCGAGCGCGTCTTCCTGAGCGGCATGCTGCGCGAACTGGGCTTGATCGGGTGAGAGACCTGCTCACTCGGTCTTGATGTTGCGTTCCTTGACGATCCTGCGCCACTTCGCGATGTCGGTTTTCAGCAGGGCGGTGAATTTCTCCGCCGACATGTCGAGGACCGGCTCGGCGCCATCCGCGACGATGCGCGCCCTGACCTCATCGGTGGCGAGTATCTTCCGGATCTCGTCGTTGAGTCTGTTCACGATGGCAGCAGGCGTCTTCCCCGGCGCCAATACACCCCACCACGTTGCGACGTCGTAGCCGGGGACGCCGGCCTCCGCCACGGTGGGCAACTCAGGCATGAACGCCGAACGTTTGGCGGTCGTCACGGCGAGGGCGCGCAGGCGCTTCGCCTTGACCATGGCGCCCGCGGCGGGCGTGCTGGCGAACAGCACCGGCACTTCACCGGCGACCGTCGCGGTCACCGCGGGGGCGATGCCCTTGTACGGCACGTGCACGATGTCGACCCGCGCGCTTCCCGCAAAGAGTTCAGTGGCCATGTGCGGTATGGTGCCGGTGCCGGCGGAACCGAAATTAAGATGTCC
>JACQOK010000227.1 GCA_016202565.1 Betaproteobacteria bacterium
GGAATCGGCAAGCAGTACGTACCTGAAGGGTAGGAGGTCGTCTTATGGCACGTCCCCGGCGTCGTCCGGAAGAATTGCGCAGCCACCGCTGGTTCGGCGTGAAGGATCTGCGCGCGTTCGGCCACCGCTCGCGTGCGTTGCAGATGGGTTATGCGCGCGAGGATTTCGCGGGCAAACCGGTGATCGGCATCGTCAACACGTGGAGCGACATCAACCAGTGCCACGCGCACTTCAAGCTGCGCGTCGAGGAAGTGAAGCGCGGGGTATGGCAGGCCGGGGGCTTCCCGCTCGAAATGCCGGCGATCACGCTCTCCGAACCGTTTCAGAAACCGTCCACGATGCTCTACCGCAACCTGCTCGCGATGGAGACCGAGGAGCTGCTGCGCTCGTATCCGGTCGACGGCGCGGTGCTGATGGGCGGCTGCGACAAGACGACACCGGCGCTCATCATGGGGGCCACATCGATGGGCTTGCCGTTCATCTTCATGCCGGCGGGCCCGATGCTGCGCGGCAACTGGCACGGCGAGCCGCTCGGCTCCGGCAGCGATTCGTGGAAGTACTGGGCGGAACTCAGAGCCGGCAACATCGACGAGCGCGCGTGGCAGGAAGTGGAGGAGGGCATTGCGCGCTCGTACGGGCATTGCATGACGATGGGCACGGCTTCGACCATGACTTCGGTCGCCGAAACATTAGGATTGACGTTGCCCGGCGCCGCCTCGATCCCGGCTGCCGATGCGAACCATCCGCGCATGGCCACCGCGAGCGGCCGCCGCATCGTCGAAATGGTGTGGGAAGACTTGAAGCCCCCCGAGATTCTCAAGCCGCAAGCTTTCGACAACGCGATCACCGCGGTGCACGCCCTTTCGGGATCAACCAATGCCATCATCCATCTGATCGCGATGGCAGGGCGCGCCGGCATCGACTTGAAGCTAGACCGTTTCGACGAAATCGCGCGCACGACGCCGGTGCTCGCCAACATCCGTCCGGCGGGCGACAAGTATCTGATGGAGGATTTCTATTACGCGGGGGGACTCCGCGCGCTGCTGGCGGAGCTCGGCTCGCAGTTGCGGCTGGACTGCGCAACGGTGAACGGCAGGACGCTCGGTGAAAACATTGCCGGCGCGAGGATCTACAACGACGACGTCATCCGCACCCGGGACAAACCGGTCTCCGCGAGCGGCGGGCTTGCGGTCCTTCGCGGCAATCTTGCACCTGACGGCGCGGTGATCAAGCCGACCGCTGCGGAAGCCCACCTGCTCAAACATACCGGGCCGGCGGTCGTTTTCCGCGACTACAACGACATGGCGGCGCGCATCGACGACGAGAATCTGAAGGTCGACGAAAATTCGGTGCTGGTGTTGCAGAGCGGCGGACCGCTCGGCGGGCCGGGCATGCCGGAGTGGGGACAGTTGCCGATTCCGAAAAAGCTCCTCAAGAAGGGCGTGCGCGACATGGTGCGCATTTCGGATGCGCGCATGAGCGGAACCTCGTACGGCACGTGCGTGCTGCATGTCGCGCCGGAATCCTTTGTCGGCGGTCCGCTCGCGTTCGTGCGGGACGGGGACCTCATCGAGCTCGACGTTGAGGCACGGAAGCTCCAGCTCAAAGTAAGCGACGAAGAACTTGCGCGCCGCCGCGCCGCCTGGAAGCAGCCCGAGCTTCCCTATGCGCGCGGCTACGGTGCCCTTTATGCACGGCATATCACGCAGGCGAACCAGGGGTGCGACTTCGACTTCCTGCATCACGGTCCGTCCACGCCCGACCCGGAAATTCATTGAAGACTGTGGTGACGGAGCCTTGGTCAAGCGTGCGGTGGCGCGCGGTCGCACGAACCGCGTTTCCGTTCGTCGTGGTCGGGGGCCTCTGGGAGATCGTGGCGCGATCGGGCATCTTTCCCCGGCGGCTGTTTCCCTCGCTGGAGGAGGTGGCAGACACATTCTTGCGGCTCACTGCCGCGGGGGTCCTGCCGTACCACGCGCTGGAGACGGTGATTCGCCTCGTGGCCGGCTTTGGCATGGCAGCGGTGGTGGGCGTGGCGCTCGGGATCATCATGGGACGGTCACGCCGGGCGGAGGATATCTTCCTCCCTCTCGTGAGCATCGGAGCGCCCATTCCGGGTCTGGCATACGCCCCCCTTTTCCTGCTCTGGTTCGGCTTGGGCAATGTCGGGGCCGTGATCCTGGTAGGCTTCGTTTCCGCCTTCCCTATCATTCTGAACAGCTGGACGGGAGTTAAGGCGGTCAAGGAAATCTGGATTCGGGCGGCCCAGGCGATGGGTGCGAACGATCGGCGGCTGTTCCGCCAGGTGATCCTGCCGGGGGCGCTGCCCTACATCCTCACCGGTCTTCGCCTCGGGCTCGCCCAGGCCTGGCGGATCCTGGTAGGCGTCGAGATGCTTGCCGCAGTGCCCTGGGGGCTCGGCTGGATGATCTTCGGGGCACGCGAGTTCCTGAATACCGATGTGATGCTCGCCGGTATCGTGGTAATCGGCGCCATTGGCCTCGCCCTGGAAAAGCTGGTGTTCCAGCGGCTGGAGCAGTTCACGGTAGTCCGCTGGGGGATGATGACGTCATGAAGGCGTCCGGGCAGCGTGCGCGGTCGATCCGCCGGGCGGTGGTCACGCTCGCGGCAGCGGCGGCGCTCTACGAGCTGATGGCCCGCAGCGGCCTTTTTCCCGCGGCGCTCGTGCCGACCCTGCCGGCTGTGGCCCGCACGCTGACGGCCATGCTGCTCGACGGCAGCATGCTGCGCCATGCCGCCTACACGTTATACCGGCTGCTATTCGGCTTGGGGCTTGCCATCGCCGTGGGTCTGCCGTTGGGGATCCTGATGGGCCGCTTCCGCGCCGTGGAGCACTTCTTCCTCCCGCTGGCGAGCGTCCTGATGCCGATCCCTTCGCTCGCCTGGGTTCCGGTCTTCATCCTCTGGTTCGGCATCGGCGATACCACCACCATCCTGATCGTCTTCTACGCGGCCACGTTCCCCATGCTGCTCAATGCGTGGAGCGGTGTTCGCTCCGTCAATCCGCTGTGGCTGCGGGCGGCCGGCGCCATGGGCGCCCAGGGGCAAGCCCTTTTCTGGAAGGTCATCATCCCGGGTGCATCGCCTTTCATCATCACCGGGTTCCGCCAGGCCGTCCTGCGCGCCTGGATCGCCGTGGTGGGCGCCGAGATCATTGCGGCCTCGGCGTGGGGGCTGGGCTGGGTCATCTTCGATGCCAAGGAGTTCCTGAACGCGGATGTGATGCTCGCCTCGTTGGCGGTCATCGGGGGCCTCGGCTTTTTCTTCGAGCGGGTCGTATTGGGCTCGATCGAGCGGGCCACGATCCTGCGCTGGGGCATGGTGCGAGCTGCCAAGAACTAGGTTCTATAAACGGGGACGAGAGATGCACCAAATCGAGGTTCGCGACGTCACGCTGGTGTACGACACGCCGGCAGGGCGGGTGCCCGGCGTACAGGACGTAAGTTTCAGCCTGGAGGCGTCCGAATTCCTGTGCATCGTGGGACGCAGCGGCTGCGGCAAGACGACACTCCTCAACATTCTCGCCGGATTTCTGGCGCCGGCCGCCGGGGAAATCCGCATCGGCGGCAAGGTTGTCACCGGCCACGGACTGGACCGCGGGATCGTTTTCCAGGATTTCGCCCAACTCTTTCCCTGGCGGACGGCGCTGGAGAACGTTGCCTTCGGACTGGAGATGAAGGGCGTTCCCAAGGCGGAGCGCGAAGGGATCGCTCTGAAGCAACTCCAGTTGGTGAAACTCGAGAAGTTCGCGCAGTCGTATCCGCATCATCTTTCGGGAGGCATGCAGCAGCGGGTCGCCATCGCCCGTGCCTTGGCATACAATCCGGCCGTACTGCTGATGGACGAGCCCTTCGCCGCGCTGGATGCCCTGACGCGCGAGGAAATGCAGCGGATTCTGGCGGACGTGTGGCGAGAAACCCGCAAGACCGTAATCTACGTAACGCACAACGTGGCCGAAGCCGTCTTTCTGGCGGACCGGGTAGTCGTCATGACACCGCACCCCGGGACCGTAAAAGCGCAGGTACCGATCCGCCTGCCTCGACCGCGAGACCCGCTCAGCATAGAATTCCTGGAGTACCAAAAAGAACTCCTGCGCCACCTCACCGAACAGGCTGCGGAAGCCTGACCAAGAACCGCAGGGCGAAGGCTTTGGATCGATGACCCAAAAGGAGGACAGACGATGACGATACGACATGCGGGTATGAGCCGTCGCCAATTCCTGGCCGCGTCCGGAGCAGGCGTGCTGGCGGCAGGCGTTTGGCGCCCGGGGCTTGCGGCGACGCTGGCGCCCGTCCGCCAGGGCTACCAGACGAACATGTGGGGGATGCCCACCTACTATTTCCTGCGGTCAGGGCAGCTGGAGAAGCATGGGATCAAGTACGAGGAGTTCGCGGTGCCTTCGGGCAACCTCACCATGCAGCAGATGGTGGCGCGCCAGGTGGACATGGGAACTTACGCCGGACCGACCTTCATTCTCGGACACGCGCGCGGCGGGCTGGTGGCGATCGCCCAGATCGAGCAGGTGGGCAAGACCGTCCGGATCATGGCCCGCAAGGAACTGGGTATCAGCAAGGTGGCGCAGCTGAAAGGGCTGAAGGTCGCGAACCAGACCGGCGCGTCGATCGCCAACGTGTTCGTCGATCAGATCGCGCCGGCCGCAGGACTCAAGAAGGGCGACTACCAGGAAGTCCGCATGAACGTGAACGACATGGTCGCCGCCATGGCCGCAAAGACGGTGGACGCGATGGTCAACGTCGAGCCCTACAACGCGATTGCCGAGGCCGACTGCATCGCCACCACCAACATCAACTACTGGGACGTGGACAAGATGCCGGTCTTCATGGCTGCGACGCCCGATTTCGTCGAGAAGCACCCAGACAGCGTGGTGGCGTACCTGAAGGCCTGGCTCGCAGTGGCGCGCGACTTCAAGGAGAACCGCAACAAGGTGGCTGAGGTCATCTACTCCTTCTACACCTCGAAGGGCTACAAGATGTCCAAAGACACCTTCGGCAAAGCGCTCGCCGGCGTCGATGTGAGCCCGGGCTTCCCGTCGAACGTGAAGCCCTACATGCAGGAACAGGCGGAAATCCTGCTGAAGGAGAAGAAGATCCCGGCCATTCCAGACTGGAACAAAGCCCTCCGGCCGGATTTCATGGAACGGGCGCGCGCCTAGCGTCACTACGGACCAGCCGGACCGAAGAAGGAAGGGCGACGGGGAGCTTGCCCGTCAGATACCCTCTTTTTCCCTGTTTCAGGAAATTCGCTGGGTCTTGTCGATCTCGCGTCGAGCCTGACAACCAAAGGAAGTGATACATGGAGCTGCCAGTCAATAGGTTCAAACACGCGCTCAAGGCGGGCAAACCGCAGATCGGCATCTGGTCCAGTTTCTCGAGCCACATCGTCGCTGAAGCGCTGGCGCACGCCGGCTTCGACTGGGTGCTGCTCGACACCGAGCACTCGCCGAACGAGCTGCCGATGGTGCAGGCACAATTGCACGCCATGGTGGGCGGCACCGCGACACCGATCGTGCGTCCGGCGTGGAACGACATGGTGCTCATCAAGCGCTATCTCGACATCGGCGCGCAGTCGCTGCTGCTGCCCTACGTGCAGACTCCGGAGGAGGCCGCCAATGCGGTCCGTTATACCCGCTATCCGCCGCAGGGCGTGCGCGGCGTCGCGGGATCGACGCGTTCTTCCGGCTACGGCCGCATCAAGGACTACTTCAAACGCGTGCATGACGAGTTGTGCGTGCTGGTGCAGGTGGAGACGCGGTTGGCGATCAAGAACCTCGACGCAATTGCGGCGATCGAGGGCATCGACGGCGTGTTCATCGGGCCCAACGACTTGGCGGCCGACCTGGGTTATCTCGGCAATTGGCAGCACGCCGACGTATGGAAGGTGATGGAAGACGCTGCGAAACGCATCCTCAAGGCGGGCAAGGCGCCGGGCATTCTCGTCGGCGAGGCGGACGGCAAGCGCTGCCTCGACATGGGTTTTCGTTTTGTCGCGGTCGGCGCCGATGTCGGCATGCTGGTGCGCGGCGCCGACGCGCTCGCCGCCAAGTTCAAAACGTAATTCACCGCAAAGGCGCGGAGACGCCAGCGAGATGCTGGCCAACCCGGGCCGGCGCGCGCTGAGCGCGCGGCGCGAGCATGGTATCTTGCGGGTTTTTTCGGCCCCGCAACCACGATCAGAATGATCCGACCCACTTCAGTTCTCACCGCGATCCTCGTTGCGGTGGCTGTAACGGTATTCTTCATGCCAGCGCCGGCGGGCGTTTCCGGCGATACCATGCACGCCGCAGCACTGGTGTTGCTGGTCATCGGATTGTGGGCGCTTGGCGCCGTGCCCGAATATCTCGTCGGCCTCATTTTCTTCGCGCTCGCGATGCTGTTGTCGGTGGCGCCGGCGCCCGTGGTGTTTTCCGGATTCGCTTCCGGGACGTTGTGGCTCGTGCTGGGCGGCCTGGTGATCGCCGAGGGCGTGAATCGCACCGGGCTGGGGGAACGATTTGCGCATTTTCTGCTGGGGCGTTTCACGCTGTCCTATCGCGCGTTGATCACAGCGGTGGTGATCGTTTCCTCCTTGCTGTGCTTCGTGATGCCGGCCACGATCAGCCGCGTGCTGCTGCTGGTGCCCATCATGTCGGCGGTCGCGGAGCGGTTGGGGCTGGCGCGCGGGCGAAACGGATACAATGGCGTGAATCTCGCGGTGATCATGACCTCATACCAGGTCGGCACCTCGATCCTGCCGTCAAACGCGCCCAACCTGGTGCTGGCCGGCGCGGCGGAAACGCTCTACAAGACGCCGCTCATCTATGCCGAGTACCTCATGGTACAGTTTCCGGTGATGGGGATACTGAAGGCGGTGATCATCACCGTGCTGGTATGCAGACTTTTTCCGGACGAGACCCGGCCCGCGAGCGCGACTGCCGAGTACAAGCCGATGAGTGGGGAGGAGCGTCGCTTGACGATGATCCTGATCGCCGCCCTTGCGCTATGGGCGACCGACTTCATCCACGATATTCATCCGGGCTGGGTCGGGCTTGCCGCGGGCGTGCTTGCACTGATGCCCCGCGTCGGGGTGATGCCGGTGACCGTGTTTACCGAGACCGTGAAGTTCGGGCCGTTTTTCTACATCGCCGCAGTGCTGGGGCTGGGTGGTGTGATGACGGAGACGGGCTTGAGCAATGCGTTGGGTGAAGTCGCGCAGTCCGCGCTGCAGCTCAAACCCGGCCACGATGCGCTCAACTTCGGATTGCTGACACTTCTCGCGACTTTCGCGGGCGTGCTGGTGACCAACGTCGCGCAGCCGGCGTTGATGGCGCCGCTCGCGGGGCATTTCGCGGAAGCGGCGGGTTGGCCGCTGAAAGCGGCGCTGATGACCATGGCGCTGGGGTTTACCACGCTCATCCTGCCGTTCCAGGTTCCGCCGGTGATGGTGGGGGTGCAGGTTGCGGGGCTCCGGTTGCGCACCGTGCTGCGCCTCAGCGTGCCGCTCATGCTGGTGAGCTTTGCGGTGCTGCTGCCGCTCGATTACCTGTGGTGGCGGGCGATCGGTTATTTTGGGTGACGAACTGCAGGAGTTCTTGATGGAAAGCAAACTGTTTACACCATTCTCGATCGGCGAGCTGGAGCTCCCCAACCGGATCACGATCTCGCCCATGTGCCAGTACAGCGCGGTCGACGGATCGATGACCGACTGGCATCTGATGCATCTCGGAAACCTCGCGCTGTCGGGCGCCGGGCTTTTGATCGTCGAAGCAACGCACGTCACGCCCGAGGGACGGATCACGCACCATTGCAGCGGGCTCTATTCGGATGAAAACGAGGCGGCGCTCGCGCGGGTGGTGAAATTCTGCCGCAGCATTTCGCCGATCCCGATCGGCATCCAGCTCGCGCATGCGGGACGCAAAGGCTCGGCCCAGCGTCCGTGGGAGGGCCGCGGGCCGCTGGCGCCTGCCGAGCGTCCGTGGCAGACGCTTGCGCCCTCGGCGCTCCCCCTTGCATCCGCGTGGCCGGCACCGCGCGCACTCGACCGCGACGGCATGGAAGCGGTTAAGCGGGCGTTTGTCGACTCGACGCGGCGCGCGGCGCGGATCGGGTTCGATCTCATCGAACTGCATTCCGCGCACGGTTACCTCTTGAATAATTTCCTGTCACCGCTTTCCAACCGGCGCGACGACGAGTACGGCGGCAACCTCGCCAACCGCACGCGGTTTCCGCTGGAGGTATTCGACGCGGTGAGGGCGGCATGGCCGGCGCACAAGCCGCTTGGAGCGCGCATTCCCGGCAGCGACTACGTGGCGGATGCGTGGGGGCCGCAGGATGCGGTCGTCTATGCGAGCGAGCTGAAGCGGCGCGGCTGCGATTACGTGACGGTCTCGGGCGGCGGCGTCGTGCTCGACGCGAAAGTCCCGGTGAAGGCCGGCTATCAGGTGCCGTTTGCAAAGCAGGTGAAACGGGAAGTCGGCATCGTGTCCGGTACGGTGGGGCTGATCACCGATCCCCGGCAAGCCGAGGCGATCATCGCTGAAGGCGAAGCGGACTTTGTGGCGCTCGCTCGCGCTTTCCTGTTCAATCCGCGCTGGCCCTGGCACGCGGCAATCGCGCTCGGCGCCGAGATCAAATACCCGCCGCAGTACGAGCGCTGCGCCCCCAAAGCCTGGCCGCCAGGCGCCATGCTGGGAAAAGTTGCCTGACATCCGGAAGCGATCTGCGATTGCGGGTGGATGACTTGGCGAAACGCCATTTCGAGACGGTGGCCACGACCAGCATGTCGAGCACGCAGTAGAACGCGCCGGCGGCGAGCGGGGGATTGACCGTGGTGAGCCTGGTCCAGGGGACGGCGGCGGACCACGTCCAGTTGCCAAGCCAGGTGCCGTAGAGTTCCATCATCAGCGACAGAACGAACATCACTGCGTAAAGTTTCCTGGCGCGTCCTAACCAAAGGCACACCAGGAACATCGCGAACAGCAGCGCATCAAGGGTGCCGGCGCCGCTCACCAGCAGCAGGCCTATGAATGGTGCGGCCGCGACCGGCGTCAACCACACGACCCATTCGCGGCTGCGCGCCGCAAGGATGCCGCCGAGCATGAAGAGGAGCGCATGACCCGCCGGCACGAACAGCGGAACAGCGCCGAGCCGATAGTCATAGACTCCCCATACCAGCGACAGAAAGATTTCACCGAGGGTAGCGTAGATCACGCACGCTGCCAGCGCGACCTGCGTCATCGCATTCGCGCGCCGCAGCCAGTACAGGAACAGCGCCCAAACCGCCAGGTTGGTGAGCGTCTGCCCCCAGAAGTCGATCTCCTGGTCGGCCAGCAATCCGACGCAGATGACGCCGGCGATGATGCGGGGTTGCGCGGCGACACCGACGCTGCGGTCCGTATTGAGCTGGGTCGGATGTGGTGTCACGAGGCAACCGTTTCGGTCAGTCCTGTGCAGAATCTTACCAAAGCAGCGCGGATTATATTACGCATGCGGCAGCCGCGCGGGTCCTTATAATCGCGGGCATTCATACGAATCTTGGGAGAGCGCCATGGAAGGCTTCGCGATAGTCACAGGGGCCAGTTCCGGCATTGGCGAAGCCATCGCCAGGCGCCTGCTGGACAGCGGCTGCAACGTCATCGCGCTGCAGCGCCGGCCGCCTCGATTCAGGCACGACCGCCTGCAGCACCATAAGGTCGATCTCGCCGACGCTGCGGCAGCGCAAGCGATCGCCCGCACCATCGCGGCTACGCATCAGGTGCGCTATCTCGTCAACAATGCCGGAGTAAACCGGCCGGGTGTGCTCGAGAAGGCAACAGTTGAGGATCTCGATTATGCATTGGCGCTGAACGTGCGCGCCGCGATGATCCTGATCCAGGCGTTCAGTCCCGGCATGCGTGCGGCGAAATTCGGTCGCATCGTCAATATTTCTTCGCGCGCAGCTCTCGGCAAGACCCAGCGGACGGTGTATTCCGCGGCGAAGGCGGGGCTGATCGGGATGACGCGCACGCTCTGCCTGGAACTGGGAGCGGACGGCATCACGGTCAATGCGGTGGCGCCGGGACCGATCGCGACTGAACTGTTCGACCACGGCCACCCGCCCGGCAGCGACAAACGCCAGCAGGTGATCGACAGCATCCCGGTGAAGCGCGTCGGGACGCCGGACGACGTCGCGCGCGTGGTCGCGTTTCTCCTGGCCCCGGAGAGCGGCTACATCACCGGGCAGACCATCTTCGTGTGCGGCGGCACCAGCGTGAGCGGCTCGGGCGGCGCCTGATCCCGCGAGCCAGATGACGGAAACACGCGCCCGCGGTATCCGGCGCCGTCCCATCCGGACAAGAACGACACTCTTGCCGCGCTAAAGTGACACGCCGCCGACCGCCAGATCGGGGATTGCCGTTCGGGGAGGTCGCCGAGACAGTAACAGGGCGCTAAGTAGTTTGACACTAATGGAAAACTCCAAGATAATACCCGGTTTCGTTCGGAGGGGTTCCCGAGCGGTCAAAGGGGGCAGACTGTAAATCTGTTGGCTCAGCCTTCGAAGGTTCGAATCCTTCCCCCTCCACCAGATTTGCGGGTTGGCGAGGCAC
>JACQOK010000257.1 GCA_016202565.1 Betaproteobacteria bacterium
ATAGCCCTGGAACACCATGCCGCGATCGATGTCGGGCCCGGTGATCCTTACGTCGCCGACGCAGGCTTCTCCCCCGCTCGGTTCGCCGAAACCCGCGAGCATGTTGAGGAGGGTGGACTTGCCGCAGCCCGAGGGCCCGACGACCACCACGAATTCGCCCGCGGCGATCTCGAGGTCGATCGGCGTGAGCGCTTCGAGCGGCGCGCCGGTTTCGCTCTGATAGATTTTGGCCAGCGCGCGGATGGAGAGCGGCTTGCTCGCGGTGGTCTGCGCCATCAGGTTGCCCCCCACGCGAAGCGCCGGTGGAGGAACCGGAAGAAGGCGTCGAAACACACGCCGAGGACGCCGATCATCGCCATGCCGACGAGCACCTTGTCCGCGCGCAGGATTTCCATGCCGTTCGCGATGAGATAACCGAGGCCGGAACGGGCGGCGACGAGTTCCGCGGCGATGATGGCCGCCCAGCCGGTGCCGAAGGAAATCCGCAGGCCCACCACGATCGAAGGCAGCGCCGCGGGGAAAATCACTTTGCGGAACAGCGACAGCCGGTCGTTGCAGCCGAGCACCTGTCCGGCATGAATCATCAGCGGGTCGATGCGCTTCACCCCCGCCACCGTCGAGAGCAGGGTCGGAAAAAACGTGCCCACGCACACCACGAATATCTTGCCGGCTTCGCCGATGCCGAACCACAGGATGGCGAGCGGAATCCATGCGAGCGGCGAGATCGGCCGGAACAGTTCGATCACCGGATCGACGACGCGCTCCAGGCGGTGCGAGCGGCCCATGGTGAGCCCGAGCGGGATGGCGATGAGCCCGGCGAGGCACCACGCCGTGAACACGCGTCCCACGCTGACACCGGTGTGGATGAGCAGTTCACCGCTTGCGAGCAGTGTCCAGAATTCCTGCGCGGCCAGCCACGGCGGCGGCAGCAGCGAAACGTGAGGTTTGAAGATGACGACGACCGCCTGCCAGACGGCGGTGATCGCCGCGGCGGCGAGCAGCAGCGGGACGATGCGGGTCGCGATTGCGTTCAGCGCTCCGCCCCGTCTCGCCATGAGATGTCGTTAGCCCGTCACTTCGCGGCGAGTGCCTTTTGAGCGAACGTCGCGTTGACCTTCGGCTTGTCGTCGGGCTTCAGGATGCCCGACTTCTGCAGAAACGAGACGTAGGCGTCGATGGTGGCCGGCTCGGGCACCACGTTGCGGCTGTAGACCGAAATGCCTTGTTCGAGTGAATAGTTGATGGTCTTCTCCGGGAAGCCGATCTGTTTCGCCCACATTTTCGCGGCGCCCTTCGGGTTCTTCAAGATGAAGTCGATGGCCTTCACGTTGGCGGTGACGAGGTCCTGCACGATGTCGGGGTGCTTGGCGAGAAAATCGTTGTGCACGTACTCGCCATTGCCGACGTAATGGCCCTGCATGATGGGCATGATCTTCTCGGCCTTGACCAGCACTTTCGAGTGGCCGGCGGCCAGCGCGTTCGACACGTGCGGATCCCAGGTGATGCCGGCGTCCACCGCTTTGTTCTGCAGCAGGGTCGGAATCTGCGCGCCGTCGGTCTTGAACAACTTCACGTCCGCCGCCTTGAGCCCCGCGTCCGCCAGCGCCTTGAGCAGCAACGGGTACTGTTGCGAACCTTCACCGGGGAAGGCGATGTTCTTGCCCTTGAGCTGGCCCACGGATTTTATGGGCGAATCTTTGGGAACGAGGATCGCGGTTTGCTCGAGAATGGTGATCGCGACGAGCGTCGCCGGCAGCCGCGCGGCAGCGATCACTGCCGGCCCCATTCCGGCCGAGGCCATCTGCAGCTCGCCGGCGGCCATGGCCTGGTTTTCCGGCGCGCCGTACGCGAAAGAGCGGAAAACGATCTTGGCCTTGTGTTTCTTCTCGATCGGATCGAGCAGCCCCAGTTCGCGCGCGATGTAGATCGGCATGGTCGCCGGCTGCACGCCGTAATTGATCGTCTGCTGGGCGTGTCCCGCAGGGCTCGCGCCGATGAGGACCAGGCTGAAACAGGAAAGGACCGCGATGTCGTGCCAGGATTTCATGACTTTTCCCTCCGCTGTGATCATGAAAACGCTTACACCAGCAGCCGGGCCAGTTTATGGAAGTTGCCCAGGGTTGTAAAGCAAGAGCGAAGGCGGTTACGCGAACGGCGCAATCAGCGGGATGACCTGCCGCCCGTTCTTGCGATAAATCGTGAAATCGGAATCGAGCGTCAGTACCGCTGCCTCATCGTAAAGCTCGGCCATTCGCACGAGACAGGCATCCGCGAGGGACATGGGCCGGTCGCGGTAGCGCGTAACCAACCGGCGCACTGCCGCCAGCTCGGAGCTGAGCGCGAAGTCAACCGAGACGAGGCCCCGCTCAATGAACTCCAGCAGCGCCGTCTGGCCGCGACGGGTCAAGCGTAACAGGTACCAGGCTTCAGACAGCACTGCCTCGCAGGTGCGCGTCGGAGACGTAGCGCGCGCGAATGCCTGCCTGGCCCATTGGTGATGCCGGTCGCGTTCGCTCAATAGCGCGACCAGAGGCCCGGCATCAACCAGCAGGGGTTGTGTCACCGGCCGTAGCCGTCCATGTGTTTTGGATTGCTGGACAGATCCGCTGGTGCATCCTTGACGCAGCCCACGAGATCCCCGGCCAGATCGAGAAACGATCCTCCTCGCACCTCATGAGTTTCATCCAGGTAACGCTCGAGCGCTTCCCTGACCACGTCGCTCTTCTGCATGCCCCGGCGTTTTATTACGGCCGTGATCTTGCGATCCAGCGCCTCCGGTACTTTGACTGACAGAACTTTCATGGCGAAATTCCGTAGTAATACACAATTGGCAATTATAGCTTACCCAACCCGTGCCGGCAATATTACCTGGACCCCGGATCGCGGAACATCGCGTTCGCCGCTTTCAGGAAAAGCGTGCGGTTGACGCCGTCCGAGTGCAGGAACGCGGCCGCGTCGCGCATGAGTTTCTCCACCCCGGCTTCCTTCATATAGCCGTGGCCGCCGTGGATTTCGAGGCACCAGGTCGCGATCTTCCATGCGGACTGCGCGGCCATCGCCTTGGGCAGCGCGCCGAGCGTCTTGTCCCAGCCTAACTGCGGGCGGTCGGCGAACCAGCAGGCGCGGTGGATGTAGGAGCGCGAGGCGTCGATCAGCATGCGCATTTCCGCAAGCTGCGCGCGGATGCCGTCGTGCTCGATCAAGCGCTTGCCGCCCTGCACCCGGAGCTTCGCCCACTCGACCGCCTTGCGGTGGAGCGCCACCGCGACCCCGAGCACCGTGGCGCCGGCATAGGCGTTGGACTGCGGCGAGAAGCGGGCGAAGATGTCCGAGCCCTTGTCGACTTCGCCGACCACGTTCGCGTCGGGAATCAAGCAGTCCTGGAAGATGAGTTCTGAATTGTTCGCGAGCCGCTCGCCCATCTTGTCGTGGATGCGCCCGATCGTGAAGCCGGGATGGCCGCGCTCGAGCAGGAAGCAGGTCGAGCCGTTCGCCATGGTCTTCTGCCGGTCGGTCTGCACCATCACGAAATAGTGGCTCGCCCGGTTGCCGTTGGAGATGAAGTGTTTCATGCCGTTCACGATCCAGCCGCCGCGGGTGCGCTCGGCACTGGTTTGAAACGGCACCGGCTGGTTGGTGTGCTTGTCCGAGCCGTTGCCCGGTTCCGACATGCCGATGGCAAGCACGCCGCGGGGATCTTTCGCGAAGGCGGGCAGCACGCGCGTTTGCTGTTCTTCGTTGAACGCCTGCTGCATCAACTGGGCGATCTTGAAGGTCTGCGCCAGGACGACCGCCACACCCATGTCGCCGAGGGCGAGTTCCTCGACCACCATGGCCGTGGTGAGCGAATCGAGCCCGAGCCCGCCCCACTTTTCCGCAAGCGTCATGGTGCGGATGCCGAGTGCGTCGGCCTTCTCCACCAGCTCCCACGAGAAGCAGTCCTCCGGGTTTTGCCTGGCGTCAAGCGCGGCGGAGCGCGGCCTCACCTCCTCATCGACGAAGCGGCGGACGGTATCGAGGATGGCCCGTTGATCTTCATTCAATACGAACATGTCGTTCACTGCGTGTCTCCCTTTATTTCGCGCCCCCATCCTAGCCTTCTCCCGCAGGCGAGGGAAGGAACCCCCAACAGCGGTTCGCGAGACGTTCGGCCGGTTGAAAAGGTACACTGGCGCTATTCATCGCTCAGAAAAGGAAATCGGCATGCCGCAGGAATCAATCGCAGGAAGCTGCTTGTGCGGGTCGATCCGCTTCAAGATCAAGCCGCCTTTGTCGGGTTTCCGGTATTGCCACTGCAGCCGCTGCCGGAAGGCGACCGGCAGCGCGCATGCCGCGAATATTTTCCTGCCCCAGAGCCAGTTGACCTGGCTCGCCGGGGAATCGCTGATTCGCCGGTTCGATCTGCCGGACGCGAAGCGCTTCGCGGTGTGCTTCTGCACCAGGTGCGGCACACGCGTTCCGCACAAGATCACCGGCACGGAAAATTACCTCGTGCCGGCGGGCGTCCTCGATTCGAACCCGGAGGAGCGCCCGGAGAACAGCATTTTCTGGGCATCGCGAGCGCCGTGGTATGTCGAACCGCAGGACCTTCCAAAGTTCGACCAGTACGATAAATAAAGGAAAGGAGCCACCATGCAGATCTCGATGTATCAGGCCAGCGCGCCGCGCTTTGTTCACACCCTGAATAATCTTTCCGCGATGCTGGACAAGGCGCAGGCC
>JACQOK010000224.1 GCA_016202565.1 Betaproteobacteria bacterium
CTATACCCCGTTGCAACTGGCAACCGCGATCGCCACGCTAGCCAACGATGGCGTCATGTTCCGTCCGCACATCGTGGACTTCGTCGAAGACATCCGCACTCGGGCGCGCACCGTCGTTGAACCGAAGCCCCTGCGTACGCTCGACGTAAAACCCGAACACATCAGGATCGTCAAGGACGCGCTCGTAGGCGTCAACAAGGAGGGCACCGGCCGGCGGGCCTTCGCCGGCGCCGAGTACGTGAGCGCCGGCAAGACCGGCACGGCCCAAGTGATCGGAATGAAGCAGGGTGAAAAATATGTCGAGAGCCGCGTTGCGGAACGCTTTCGCGATCACTCGCTGTTCATCGCCTACGCGCCGGCAGAAAAACCCAGGATCGCGCTCGCCGTGATCGTCGAGAACGCGGGCTTCGGTGCGCGCGCCGCTGCGCCGATCGCGCGCCTCGTGCTCGATTATTATCTGCTGGGCAAGCAACCTGCCCGCGCGGCTAAGGAAGACGAAGACGCTGCGCGTCATTAGGGAACTTCAGATTAGGCGCGTCAACTTTGCGTGGAGTCATCGAAACGCGCCGCCTCGGGCCGCGTAAGGACACAGCGCTACAAGCGCCCACATTAGAACATCATACCGGCAGCGCCTAAGCCGCTACGACGAAGTCGAATTTCGCGTCGCGCTGTTCGCCCTTGCGCGCCACCTGCATCGTGAGTTCGCGGCGGAAGATGCCGTCGGAGCGGTTGCGCGGCTCGTCCGGAAAGTAGAGCTGCGTTGTCAAAACACGCCCACCGGGCGCCTGCACCTTGACGTGAATGTGGCGCGTGCGGCCCGGATATTCGCCTGGCACGATGGTCTCCAGGCGGTAGCGGCCCTGCGCGTCGGCGAACACGTGCCCGCGGTAACGGAAGCCCTTGTTGTCATATTCGCCCGTCTCGTCGCAATGCCAGAAGTCGAGCAACGCATTCGCCACGGGCTTGCATTGCGGCGAGAGCACGAGACCAGCCAGCACAAGCCGTTCCGCCTTGCTGCCCGGCTCGATGAGCGAGCTTCGCCGCGGTGAATCCGGTGAGTAGAAGGGGCCCGCGGTCTGCGACGGGGTTCGCCCCGGCTTCTCGCCGCAGGTCGGTGTCAACGGCAGCGGCTGGCCGAAGACGGAGCCGATCGAGGAGGCAAGCGGCAGCGCCAGCGTGGCACCCAGGAGTCTGCGCCGGCCTATCCGGATCTGAATGCGGTTCACGGCTCATCCTTTCGCACGGAAAACGTGCTTCATGCCAAATAGGACCGGTGGGAGCGCAGTCCGCGAACTTACCCTACTTTCTGAGCTTGCCCCAGAGCTGGTCCAATCGAGCGTAGCGGCCGCAGCCCGTAACGTAGAACTTGTAGCGCACCGGGTTCTTCATGTAGTAATCCTGGTGGTAATCCTCGGCCGGCCAGAACTCGGCCGCCTTCACGATCGGCGTGACAATCGGCTCCTTGAATGGCTTTCCCTTCTCCCACTTCGTCTTGGAGGCCTCCGCAAGCCGCTTTTGTTCCTCGTCGTGCCAGAAGATAGAAGGCCGGTATTGCGAGCCGGCGTCGCAGAATTGCCGGTCCTTCACCGTGGGATCGTGGTTCACCCAGAATTGCTCGAGCAGCCGCTCGTAGCTCACTTTCTTCGGGTCGTACACGACCTGCACCACCTCGGTGTGGCCGGTGGCGCCCGAGGACACTTCCTGGTAGGTCGGGTTCTTCTTGCTTCCGCCCATGTAGCCGGAGGTGGTCGAAATCACGCCGGGAACCTTGTCCATCGCCTCCTCCGCGCACCAGAAACAGCCGGCAGCGAAGGTGGCTTTGGCGAGTCCGGTCGGCTGGGTTTGGGCAAAGACAGCGGGGGCGGCGAACGCGGCCAGCCAGATCGGCAGGATGAGAAGTCGGGTAAACATGAGCACAGCTCCTTTCGTGGCGTTGCAGGCTTAGTCGGCGTTAAGACCGTTGGCTTACGCTTCGGGCCTCTCGGGACGCCGGTCCCGTGCGCCCCGAAGCCCAATCTCCCACCCACCAGCGATGTCGTTTCATCATAGCCCCCGAGACGCTTCGGAAGTTAAAGCGCACCATCTATTTCTTGAATTCGTAGACCTGCTTGCGCACCGGATCGGTGATCGGGATGCGGATGCCCATGGAATCGAGCGTGGCGCGCACTTCGGCGACCGTCAGCGCCCCGGCGGGCGGCGTGACCCGATGATGCTGGGGCATCAGTGTCTTCAGGTTCGGATTGTTGGTCGTGACGAGCTTTATCGCCATACCGGCATCGCGCGGCTCTCCGGTCGGATGCATGAGGAAGATCATGGCATCGGGCTTGTAGGCTTCCGCCCATAGCGCCATGTCCTGCGTCGCCGCCGAGCTGCCGGGGAAATAAGCTGTCCAGCCATTCTCGAAAGTGATGATGAAACCCGCTGCAGCCCCGCCGTAGATCGGGGCGAGGTCCGAAGGGGTGTCGCGACCGGATCCCGAGCCATGCACCGACCCCACCACCCGGATCGTAATTCCTTCCCATACCAGGCGGCTGCCCGGATTGCGGCGGAGCACCTGCGCTTCCGGGACTCCTTTGCCGGCGAACCAGCTCCCAAGCTCGAAAGGCGCCACGACTTTAGCGCCCGTGTTCTTCGCAAGGGCGATGGTGTCGCCGATCTCATCGCGGTGCCCGTTGGGGACCAGGATAAGGTCCGCCTTCGTGATCTCCTCCACCTTGACTGCGGCGTCCGCGTTGCCGGTGATGAACGGATTGGTCAGGATGATCTTCCCGGTGGGCGAAGTGAAGCGGTAGAACGACCAGCCAAACCACTCCACCTTTACGGAGCCGCTCTGGGGGTGTGTGGTGGCGCCGAGAAATGTGGCTTGACCGACGAGTAAGGACGCAATCAGCACTTTCGGAAACAACCGGATCAGACACAGACCTTGCATGGCGTTATCCTCCTTTGAACGCGGTAACCGAAATGCGATTTGTCATCCTATCAGCGCCCCGCGGGACCTGCCAGCTCTGCCGATACGCGGGCGCGCGGCTGCTCTATTTTGCCGGGAGCTCGCGGTAGACCTGTTCCGCGGTGGCGGGGATGGCCCGCTCGCGCGGCCACTTCGCAAACTCGCCCAGTTCGGGCTGGACGCCCTTCTTGATTTCCTCCACGGATTTTCCGGCGTCCTTCATCGCCTTGACCTTGGCGCGCATGGTCTCGAAGTAACGGTCCTGGTCGAGCAGCGGTTTCGCTCCATTGCCGGGAGCGAAGGCGCCGTGTCCCGGCACCACGGACGCCGGGGACCAGCCGGCGAGCGTCTTCAGGGCCCGCTGCCAGTTGCCCACATCCGAGCGGTCATCGACGGTGGGGTGATGTTCGACGAAAAGGAGGTCGCCGACAAACAGGATTTTCTCCTTCGGCAGCCAAGCGATGATGGTGTCGGGCGTGTGGGTTTTGCCCAGGGAGATCAGCTCGACCACGTGGTTTCCCAGGTCCAGCGTGATCTTGTCGTCAAAAGTGATGGCGGGCATGGCCATTGCGACGTTCTTGCCTTCGAGATACTCCCGCTTGACCTTGCCCTGCTTGAGTTCCTGAGCGGCCCGCTTTGGCCAGTACGGAAGGAGTTGGCGCGCCAACTCCTTGGAACCGACCACGACGGCGCCCTGCTCCGCGAAGAGATGGTTGCACATGGTGTCGTCCCCCGCGTGATGGCCGTTAGCGACGAACCGGATCGGCCTGTCTCCCGCCACGCTCCTGATGGCCTGCAGGCGGCGGTCGTAATCCCGTAGGTCGCAGGCGAAGACAAAGACGCCCCGGTCGCCCACTACGACACCGGTGTTTATCCCGGCGCCCGGCCCTTTGATCGCATAAACGCCTTCGGCCAGCTTGATTGCCCCTTCCTGGCTGAAGGCGGCGATCGAAAAGAAAAACAGCAGGAACGCAAAATACCGCGAAATACCGCGCTGTTTCATGGTTTCCCCCCTTTAGATGGTGAACTCCAACGGATTAGAGCGCGGCTGGAATTCTGCCCGCGAAGCGAACGGGCGTCCACCCATCGGCGGCATACCGCAGAGTGTTTGATCTGGATCAACCCCTTCCCGAAACTGGGGTTCTAGCATGTTGTCGATGGTAATTGTGACTCATATAGCGCGTTACGCGACCATGTCGCACGGCATCATTTCCGATAACGGCAGCAGCGCCGGGTCAGGCGTGACGTCACGCCGGCGACGACGCCTGGCGACCTGGCTGCTCCTCGGGTGGGCGACGTTCTGGCTGTTCTCTGTCCTCGTACCGTACTGCCACGGCCTGATCGCGAAGGATGCTGCCCGGCCTGCGGCGATGCGGCTTTTCGGTGACATGGCGGGTTTTCCCGGCCCGTGTGACACCGGCTCTGAGAACGGGTCCTGCCAATCCTTGTCCGTTGTGGCGCTCGGTTCGCCTGACATGGGAAGCGCTCCGAATCGAGTT
Organism: Betaproteobacteria bacterium; assembly: GCA_016202565.1. Lineage (GTDB taxonomy): Bacteria > Pseudomonadota > Gammaproteobacteria > Burkholderiales > SG8-41 > DSOT01. Next base: position 4,447 of record JACQOK010000224.1, read on the forward strand.
GATCTCCCATCTGGCGTAGCTCCCGCGAGTGCCGCACCTTTGCCGCGGCAAGCGAGCACTGCACTCGCATACTCGACCACTGACTCTCCGTCACGCGGCACGCCGCTCTACCTGCTGCATCAGCGGTTCCTCATTTAGCCCCTGTCCTCGACAGCGCCGCTCGCGGCGCGACGGCCTGCGCACGCACGCGCGCAGGTCACACCTCGTTTCATTCGTCTAACGTTGTTTGTGAAAGGAGTACCGCAATGAAGTACACGACTCTGCGGAAAACACTGATCGCCGCTGCTCTGGTAGGGGCGACTGCTCTCGGCACAACCGCACTCGCTCACTCGGGCGGTTACGGACCGGGCTGGGGCATGGGCCCCGGCATGATGGGACCGGGAATGATGGGTGGTTACGGCGCCGGAGCAGGCGGAGGTTACGGTCCGGGCTACGGAATGGGCCCTGGGATGATGGGTGGTGGAATGACGGGCCCCGGCATGATGGGCGGCGGAATGATGGGAGGGATGATGGGGCCCGGCATGATGGGCGGCATGGGCTACGGCATGCTCTCGCAGCTCAATCTCTCGCCCGAGCAGTGGAGCAAGGTGAACGCCATCCACGAGGACCTCGCGAAGAAGCAGTGGGACCTGATGGGCAAGATGCGGGAAGAGGCATTCAAGCTGCGCAATCTGCTGGCAGGCGAGAAGCGCGATCGCGCTGCGATTACCAGCCAATACAAGAAGCTCCAGGACATGCGGTTGCAGATGTTCCAGGCGCGCCTCGACGAACACGAGAAGTTGAATGGCATTCTCACGAGCGAGCAGAAAGGGCAACTTCGCCGCTTTGCACCGTGGTGGGGCCAGGACGTTGAGTGAGTCGACCGCCACGATCGGACCGGCGGCGAGCTGCACGTCACGTTCTCGGACTTGCCGCCGGCTCCCGGCCATGACAACTGTTTCAACGTCTGGCATGAGGAGCTTAACGCCAAGGAAGAAATCATCATGAATGCATATGTCGTCACTGCAGTAAGGCCCACCGGTTTCGGAATGCTCGCCTTCGGCGTGTTGCTCGCCGCGTATTTCGGCGTGCTCACGCTCGTCTCCGGCTGGAAGTTCACCGTGAGCCAGTTTTCCGATTTCTGGTTCTACATCGTGCCGCTCGGCGCGGGCTTCGGCTTGCAGGTCGCGCTTTATACCCGGCTGCGGCAACTGCTGCACCAGTCGAAGGACGCGCGCACCGTGATGGCTGCGTCCGGCACCACTTCGACCGCGGCGATGATCTCCTGCTGCGCGCACTACCTGGTCAACATTGCGCCCGTACTTGGCGCCACGGGGCTGGTGACCTTCGCCACGCAATACCAGGTCGAATTCTTCTGGGTCGGCATCGCGTTCAACGCCGCCGGCATCGCTTACATCGGCAACAAACTCTGGAAAGCCACAAAGGAGCACGCACAATGCGCACACGCCTGACCATTTTCGTTTCCGGAATCATCGTCACCCTGCTCGCGGCCGGCGCCTTCGCCGCTGAACTTGGCACGCAGAAGAGCGCTGATCGCGGCGTGACTATGGCTATCACGCCGCAGAACCTCGTCGCGGGCGCCAAGAGCTGGAACTTCAAGGTGGTGCTCGACACCCATTCGGGGGAACTGAATGACGACCTGGTCAAGACCGCCACGCTGCTTGACGACAAGGGCGGCCGGCTTGCCCCCGTCAAATGGGAGGGCGCCGGACCCGGCGGCCACCATCGCGAGGGCACGCTCCAATTCGACCCAGTCACCCCGACGCCAAGCGCAATCGAGCTGCGCGTGCAGCGGCCGGGTGAACCGGCACCGCGCTCGTTCCGGTGGCAGCTCAAATGAAGCGCTGTCGATCGACGCTCACCCCATCTTAAAGGAGATCGTTCATGTATGGCTTCAGCACCAAGCTCAACGTGCCGTTTGACGCTGCGATCGAGAAAGTTACTGCAGCGTTAAGAACCGAAGGCTTCGGTGTGCTCACTGACATCGATGTCAAGGCGACGATGAAAGCCAAGCTCAATATCGAGCATCGGCCGTACCGCATTCTCGGTGCATGCAACCCTCCGCTCGCCCATCGCGCCATCGAGGCCGACCCCGATATCGGTCTGCTGCTGCCTTGCAACGTGGTGGTGCGCGAGGAGGCTGACAGGAGCATCTGGGTTGGATTCATGGACCCGGAAGCGGTATTGCAGTTGGTCGATAAGCCCGAAGTGCACTCGCTCGGAAAGGAAGTGCGAGCGCGCCTGCAAAGGGTTTGCGAAAGTCTCAAGTCATGATCGGACACGCGTTGAGGAACCGGATGTTGCCAATTCGCCGCGGCGACGCTCTCGGGATGATCTTTGCGTGGGCCGTGCCCTCTCTTTTCCTGAATCTCGCTTGGGAAATCGCGCAGTTGCCGCTCTATACGATTCCGTCGGCACAAAACACGCGACAGATCGCCTATGCCGTTGCGCATTGCACAGCCGGGGACGTTGCGATTGCAGTCGTGAGCTTCCTGATCACCGCAATCGCGCTCCGCGGTGCGAACTGGCCGGCATCTTATCCGTGGCGCGGCGGCGCAATCGCGATTTTTTCCGGCGTCTTATACACCGCTTACGCCGAGTGGTACAACGTATATCAGGCCGGTTACTGGGCTTACTCCTCGAGCATGCCGTTGGTTTTCGGCATCGGTCTGTCGCCATTACTGCAATGGATACTCATACCCGCAGTTACGGTCCTGATTGTCCGGAACTGGGCGCGCACAAGACAGACGGCCAACTGATCAAGGAGTCAACGTATGGACGCAGAAAGCATCAAATCATTGCTGTGGATTCTGCTTTGGGGCGGGCTGTTTTTCCTGATGATGCGCTATGGCTGCGGCGCACACATGATGGGCGGCCACGGCCATGGAGGCGGTCACGGCAATCCTGGGCCCGGCACCGGGAGTGAAAACAAGGATCCGGTGTGCGGAATGACGGTAAATTCGCAGAATGCAGCGGCAGCCTCGGTACACGGGGGACGTACCTACTACTTCTGCTCGACGTCCTGCCGCGACCAGTTCGAGCAGGCACCGGACAAATACATCGGCGCTTCCGCACCAGCCAAAGATCAGCAGGGAGGACACCATCATGGGTAGGCTCTACTGGCGCGATGTCGGGCTGGCAATGGGGTCCTTTCTCGCCATTACCTACGTGATTTGCGTGGGTTACGACCTCGCGTTTGACCAGCGCATGTACGAAGCGTGGCTGAAGCTGCTGCCGGGTTTCACCTGGCTCACCTGGCAAAGCTTTTTCCTCGGCCTGCTGGAATCGTTTTTATACGGCATCTACTTTGGCCTCGTGTTCGTGCCGCTTTACAACTTTTTCCACGGTAAATGACGGCCGCAATGGACTTCGACTCATCACGCGGTTCTATGAGCAAGTCCGCACTTGATGTCAGTGCCTCACCAGTGTGCCGTCATTGCGGTGCACCGATTTCCGGCGCGCCCTACACGCGCGAGCACGGCGAGTATGGCTGCGAAAGCTGTTTTCTCGCCGCCCGCAGACAGTGCGCGCTCCCACCGGAAGCTGACGAAGCACAGTTTGCGCTCGCGGAGGCTCTGGTGTGCGCCCTCGATGCCCGGGAACATGAAACCGGATTGCACTCCAGGCGGGTCGCCTGCCACACGCTGGTGCTCGCGAAACACTTCACTGCGGACTCCCGGCAATTGCGCCAGGTGTACTGGGGCGCGCTGCTGCACGACATCGGCAAGGTCGGCATCCCCGACGCGATCCTGCTGAAGCAGGGATCATTGACGGACCACGAGTGGCAAATCATGCGCACGCATCCCGAGATCGGGCACCGGATCCTCGCCAATGTACCGCTCATGGCGGAAGCCGCGGATCTCGTCCTGAATCACGAAGAGCGCTTCGATGGAACCGGCTATCCGCGCGGCCTGGCGGGCGAAGCGGTCCCGCTGTGGGCGCGGCTGTTCGCGGTGATCGACACGCTCGACGCCGTCACCTCGGACCGGCCGTACCGCAGCGCCTTGGGCTTCGACGCCGCGTGCGCGGAGATCGCTGCGCATGCGGGAACGCAGTTCGATCCGTTCGTCCTGGACGTGTTCCGCGCCGAACAGGCAACGCTGCGCACGATGGTGGAGCTCAAGTGTGGAACGGTGGAAGTCCACCATCCGCTGCCGGGCGGAGCGGCGTCTGCGCAGCATAGAACTTGAGTGCGCTTATGTGCCACGTTCTTCTCATCCTTCCACTGCTGGCGCTGCCCGTGTTCTGGATTTGGCCCCTTTCGGCTGCGTTACCGGTTTACGGTGCAGTGCTGGGTCTATCCGCTGCGATCTATTGGTATGCCATACGCGCCATGCGCCAACCCAAGCAGAACGGCGCGGACGGCATGATCGGTGAAACCGGCCACATCGTTGTGGGCGATCTCGGCGAACTGCATGTGCAAGTGCGCAGCGAGTTATGGGACGCGGTGCCAACCGTCCCCGTGCGGCAGGGAGACCAGGTGAAAGTCGTAGCAGCAGAGCGCACGAAGCTGCGGATACAAAAGCTCGAAGCACGGGCGACCCCTGCAGGAGTGCGGGTGACAGAAACGAGGAGAACCTGATGTGCCGTGACTGGAGAACGGGCGCGGGCTGAATCGCGCCGCGGCGCAGGACTGTGAGGACACATCATGCGTATTCCAGCTAAGCCGTTGAACGAGTATCCGTGGTATCTGCGCCCCTTTTTCTGGAACCAGCGGCGCAAGTACGGGGCCGTCCTCGATTCCGCGCTGCTGTGGGCGCGCGCGCCACGCCTCTTCCTCGGCGTCGCAACGCTCTACGGCATGATCGACCGCCGTTCCTCGCCCATCGAGCCGGCGCTGCGCTCCCTGATCACGGTCCGCGTATCGCAAATCAATCATTGCCCGTTTTGCGTGGACCTCAACTCGGCGACGCTGATGAGACGGGGCGCAAGCCAGGAGAAAGCGCAGGCGCTGGCGGACTGGCGCGAAAGCGGGCTGTTCAGCGACCGCGAGCGCATCGCGCTCGATTATGCCGAAGCGATGACCGCGTCCCAGAGCGGCGTGGACGACACGCTCATGGCGCAATTGCGACAGCATTTCGACGAGGACGCAATCATCGAGCTGACGGGACTAATCGCGTTCCAGAACATGTCGAGCAAATTCAATGCCGCGCTCGGCGTTCCGGCACAAAGGTTCTGTGCTTTCCCGGCCGACGTCTCGACTGGAGCCGAATATGAACGCAAGGGATAAGCGTCCGGAGAAGGCACATCGGCGGTGTGAACACGCAACCCGCGGCCAGCCGGGATTTCAGGACTTTGGAACACTCAACAGGGAGAAAGGGAACTTATGAAAGCGCCAAGCGTTATGGGCAGCATTTTCTGGGGATTGATCGCGTTCGCGGTCGCCGTGGTGGCGTTCGGGATCTTCCGCTCCCAGGAGAACGCCGCGAGACCGCGCTACGATGTGCAGCCGCAGGTCGCCACCACGCACGCTAACACCGGCCCGCTCCTGTCACCCGCGCCATTTTTCGATTTCGGGAATATCTCAATGGCGGCGGGAACGGTCTCGCACCGGTTCAGTATCAGGAACACGGGCGATTCGGCAGTGACCATTAACAAGATGTACACCTCCTGCATGTGTACGGTTGCAACATTGATAACGCCGGCAGGGAGGAAAGGACCGTTCGGCATGCCCGGACATGGCGTAATCCCGGCCATTTTCGAAACCATACCGCCGGGAGGGAGCGCCCAGGTGGATGTGGTGTTCGACCCGGCGGCCCACGGACCCGCCGGAGTTGGTCCAACCGATAGGGTCGTAACGATACGAAGCAATGAAAGCCCGCCGTTGGCGCTTCGCTTCACGGCCATGGTGAAGCCGTAAAGCGATATGAACACAAGACTCGCTGCGCTCATCGGAATCGGCACCTTGCTTGTCGGTTCCGTGCTTTTCTTCCAACTGGGAAACATCGGGACGACGGCGCTCTGGAACCTGTCGAACGAGGGTCGATGGCTGCTGCCGCTCGTCGGCGTTGCGGCGCTCATAGACAGCATCAATCCCTGCGCCTTCTCGATCCTGATCCTCACGATCGCATTCCTCCTCAGTCTCGGCAAGTTGAGGTCGAGCGTTCTCGAGATCGGAATCGCCTATATTGTCGGCATCTTCGTCGTCTATACGCTGATCGGCCTCGGCATACTCCAGACGCTGCACCTCTTCGACACGCCGCATTTCATGGCGAAGGTGGGCGCGTCGCTGCTGATCGCGCTCGGCCTTATCAGCATCGCCAATCAGTTCTTCCCGGCGTTTCCGCTTAAATTGAGGATCCCGCATGCCGCCCACAACAGAATAGCGGCGCTGATGGAAAAAGGATCGCTTCCATCCGCGTTTCTTCTGGGTGGACTGGTGGGTATTTGCGAGTTCCCCTGTACCGGCGGCCCTTACCTCATGGTGCTCGGCTTGCTGCACGACCACGCCACCCACACGGCCGGCGTCGGCTATCTCATGCTCTACAACCTGATCTTCGTTCTGCCCCTTGTGATCATCCTGCTTATTTCCAGCGATAAGGCGCTGCTCGCGAAGGTCGAGGCCTGGAAAAAAAGCAGCACGCGGCCCATGCGGCTTTGGGGAGGCAACGCGATGATCGCACTCGGTCTTGTTATCTTCGCCCTATGACAGCCACCACTCTTGCCAGACAAACCCCCGCTCTCGAAGCATTGCTCGAACGGGTTGAAGCGTTGAAAAAATCGGGAAGCGTCGATCTTTCCACCGAAGAGGATTTGAGCATCGCAATCATGAATCTGATCAGTCTCGAAGAGCATTTCTTCTTCACCGGCGCGAAAACCGACAAACCGGAGTATTTCGACCTCCTGCAGGAAGTGCGGTCGATGCGGAAGGACCTGCTGGCACGAATGATCAGCCGGCATGAAGGCGAGACGTGGTGCATCACGAAGCACCTGCTCGCGACAACCATGCGGCTGATCGAGGTCGGCACGAAACTCCATTCGGACGGGAAGAAGGACGACGCAAAGGAGATCTTTGACCGTGCCTACAAAGCCTACTCGCTGTTCTGGGCGCTGCGGTTGAAGCTCATTGATGTGTCCGGATTCAAGACGATCGCGGCAAGCGAAAAGCCCTGGACGCTCGAGGATATCGTCAACAAGCTGGTGGATTGCTGCGCCGAATGATGAACCGTGTGCATCAGGAATGCTCGTGCAAGTGGAGAAAGCGATGATGATGTTCAATGACAACGATCACGAGACGACAGCCGGGGGACCGAACCGGAGGGGCGCGAGGCGACGGCGTGACATGCCGGCCGGCGGTGCGGCGACAGTCTTCGCGTCAACCATGGCAATAATCGTCTTCGTCATCATGCCCCTACTTGCGCTTGCCGCCGCCCCGCCGGGCCCCAGCGTGGCCCAGCAAAACCCGCGTTTCGCGAACCTGCAGATCGACATCTGGCCAGAGTTCGACCGCCGCGCCGCACTGGTAATCCTAAAAGGCGAGCTGGCGCCCGAGCTTGCCCTGCCCGCCGCTGTGTCCCTTCGTATCCCCGCCTCCTCCGGCGGACCGACAGCGGTCGCGTTCGCCGCTTCGGCGAGGGCCGAGCTTTTGAATCTGGCCTACGACCGGACGGACGGCGACGGCTTCATCACATTGCGGTTCAACGCGCCGCAGCGCTTCATCCACGTCGAGTTCTACGATCCTCTCGCGACCAGTACGCCAGAGCGCAGCTACAGCTACGTCTGGCCAGCCGATCTGGCTGTCGAGCGACTGAACGTGCGTTTCCAGGAGCCTGCGGCGTCGAGCGACATCTCGGTGGCGCCGGAGCTTCGCGCCGGAGTCGAGGGTCCGGACGGATTGCTCTACCGTACGGCGGATTTGGGCGCCCGCGAGGCGGGAAAACAGCTACCGATCGAAATCCGCTACACGAAGAGAAATTCGCGAACCTCGGCGGAGATACTCGGAATGAGCGCTCCGGCGGCAGCACCGCAGGCGCCCGCAAGTTCCAGTCAACGGTTTCCCGACTGGCTCCTCGGTCTCCTCAGCGTCGCCGTCGTCAGTGTGGGAGCCGTTGCGGGCATCTTCTGGTGGCGCCGGCGCGAGAAAGCGTCCGGCACCCAACCGGGCGGCGCCGGCTTCTGCTCGCGGTGCGGTAACCGGCTCGCCTCAGGTGACCGATTCTGCTCGAAGTGCGGCGCAGCCGTCCGCAAGAGCTAGGAGACGCGCATGATCGATCATGGCAACGACCGAACAATGAGCGACAGCGGTTACGCCGGCACCACCGGCGCGCGGCGAAGCATCGCAAGTTTCACGCCTTTGCTGCTGTTCCTCGGCTTGGCGGTGCTATTCGGCATCGGGCTGACGTTGAATCCGCGAGAGGTTCCTTCGCCCCTCATCGGAAAGCCCGTGCCCGAGTTTCGGCTCGAGCCGGTCAAGGGACGCACGCTGGGGCTTGCTTCGAACGATCTGCGCGGCGAAGTCTCGATCGTCAACGTGTTCGCCTCATGGTGCACGGCGTGCCGCGAGGAGCATCCGCTGTGGATGCAGCTCAAGGCCGATGGGAGCGTTCCGCTGCACGGGCTCAACTACAAGGATCGGCCGGATGACGCCGCGCGTTGGCTCGAGGAACTCGGCGATCCCTTTACGCGCACCGGCGCCGATCTTGACGGCCGCGTTGGAATCGATTGGGGCGTTTACGGCGTGCCCGAGACGTTTGTCGTCGACAAGCGCGGCCTGATCCGCCACAAGGTGATCGGCGCGATCACGAGGAAGACGCTCGATGAGAAGGTGCTGCCCCTCGTGCGCACGCTGCAGGCGGAATGAGCAAGCTGCCGATAAGCCCGAACACAGCGTGATCAAGGAGCATGCGAACGATGGACACAGCCAGAAGCCTCTCGAGAATATCCCTGCGGAAGCCAGCCGCGATCGCATCGAGCCTGCTCGCCTTTCTGGCGAGCCCCGTGCTGGCGGTCGCAGCGCCCGCTACCGATATAAAGCACGTGCATGAGCAGGCGCTGGCAACCGCGGTACCCGCCGCCGGCCACCAGAGCAGAATAGCTTTGGCGGACAGCATCATAAAGCTCGTGCAGGAAGGCGTCATCGATCCGCAAAAGATCGAGGCCCTTTACACGCGGCGGGGCCGTCCGGTTTCGGCCGAGACGACCGATCTCATGACCAAGCCTTCGCCCCGCCCGATCTTCCTCACCCGGGAAAACGCCGCCATTCACGTGAACCTCCTGTGGGCGCTGGGGCTCGCGAACCGCATGGCGGTGAACAGCGAAAGTCCGCTCAACGGGCCGCAGCTTTCCCGCTTCGCCTCCACCGGCGGATGGACCCTCGGAAGGGAGGCGAACGGCGGCGTCTACTTCAACAAATTCCCGATCGTCGCCCTCACCGCGACGCAGGAAGCGCTGGTGTTCCGCATCGCCATGAGCACTTTCCGGCCGTGCTGCAACAACTCCACGTTCTTCCAGGACTGCAACCATGGATCAGCGCTTCTCGGGCTGCTTGCGCTCGGCGCTGCGCAAGGGCTGAACGAGGACGAGCTCTACCGCGAAACGCTTGCCTTCAACAGCTTCTGGTTTCCCCACCATTACGCTCATACCGCGCTTTACTTCAAGGCGGCGAGGGGCACCGAGTGGCAGGACGCCGATCCGCGCCAGGTAATGAGCGCCGAATTTTCGAGCGGGAGCGGCTGGCAAGCGAACGTCTCCAGCGAACTGCAGCGGCGCGGCCTGATGCCCGAGCAGGGCGGAGCAAATTGCGATGTCTGAGCCTATAAATCCTGGTGCACATGGTTTAAGGGAAGAGACATGAGTGAACACGAGTCCAACTGCGCTCAATGGGCGCTTGTCATCACCGAACCGGAGCCCGCTTACGGCCTGTGGGCGCTAGTAATCATCAACTCCACCATCTTCATCATCTTCGCGTTCAGCTTCGCCACGCCGCGGACGAAGCGCGACTGGCGCTCGTTCAGCGCTTTCTCCGCATTTCTCATCGCACTCTTCACCGAGATGTACGGATTCCCGCTGACCATCTACCTCCTGTCGGGATGGCTCACAAGCCGCTATCCGGAGATCGACTTCCTTGCGCACGACGGCGGTCACCTCCTGGAGATGCTGTTCGGCTGGCAGACGAACCCGCATTTCGGTCCGTTCCACGTCGCATCGTACGCGCTGATCGCCGGCGGGTTCATACTGCTCGCCAGGTCCTGGGGCATCCTCTATGAGGCGCAGCGGCGCCGCGAACTTGCAGCGAGCGGGCCTTATGCCCATGTGCGGCACCCGCAGTACGTCGGATTCATGCTGATCATGTTGGGCTTCCTCTTGCAATGGCCTACGCTGGTGACGCTGGTGATGTTCCCGATCCTCGCCTGGATGTACGTGCGTCTCGCGCGGCGGGAGGAACAGCAGGCGCACGCCGAGTTCGGCGAAGAGTACTCCCGCTACGTGGAGCGCACGCCGGCGTTTGTGCCGCGGCTGGGCCGGTTATCCGCGCGCGGCCAGGGCGCTTGAGACAGCCATGTGCCACCTGATCCTTGCGCTTCCGCTGCTTGCGCTGCCGGTCTTCTGGCTGCTGCCCCTTGGCGCGGCACTCCCGCTCTACGGCGCGATTCTGGCTCTGACGGCCGCGGTCTTCGTGCTCGCGGTGATAGCCATGCGCAAACCGGTCCGCACCGGCGCTGAGGCTCTGCTACACGCCATCGGTACGGTGCGCGCGGCGAATGGCGGCAAGCTCATGGTATGGGTGAAAAGCGAGCTCTGGTCGGCCGAAACCGGCGACAGCGCTATCGCCGTGGGTGACGCCGTGGAAGTGCTGGCGATTGACGCGTTGCAGCTGCGGGTGCGCAGCCTCGCGAAGGCGGGCGCAGCGCCGCCGCCGCCCGCCGAAGCAAACCGTCTGTTTCATTCGAAAGGAGAACGCCGATGATGTGGGGTGACTATGGTTGGGGCTGGGGCATGGGATTCGGCATGATCAGCGTGGTGCTGTTTTGGGTGCTGGTCATTCTCTGCATCGTGATC
>JACQOK010000225.1 GCA_016202565.1 Betaproteobacteria bacterium
CCTTCAACGTATTGTTCCTGTGCACGGGCAACTCCGCGCGCTCGATCCTTGCCGAGGCCTATCTGAACGCGAGAGGCGGCGGCCGCTTCACGGCCTGCAGCGCCGGCAGCCACCCCACCGGAAAAATCAATCCGTTCGCGTTGGAGATACTGGCGAAGAACCGGATCGATACCACGGGGCTGCGCTCCAAGAGCTGGGACGAATTCGCCGCGCCCGGCGCACCGCGGATGGATTTCGTGTTCACCGTCTGCGACCAGGCCGCAGGCGAGGTCTGTCCGGTGTGGCCCGGCCAGCCCGTGACCGCCCATTGGGGCGTGGATGATCCCGCGAAGGTTGAAGGCAGCGACGACGAGAAGCGCAAGGCTTTCGTGCACGCCTTTGCGGTGCTGTCCACGCGCATCAACCTGTTTCTCAATCTCCCGCTCGACAAGCTTGATCATTTGGTCCTGAAGACCCGGCTCGACGCCATCGGCAGGAGCGGAACCGAAGAGAAGGCGCGATGAGCGCACCGGCCGGTGTGACGGCGCTCGCGCCGCTAAAGCCGGCGATCGGCTTTTTCGAGCGCTGGCTCTCGCTGTGGGTGTTCCTGTGCATCGTCGCGGGCGTTGTCCTGGGGCGGTGGCTGCCCGCGTTCTTCCATGCACTGGGGCGCCTTGAAGTGGCGCGCGTCAACATCCCGGTCGGGCTCCTCATCTGGGTGATGATCATCCCGATGCTGCTGCGGATCGACTTCGGCGCGATCGGCGAGGTGCGCCGGCACTGGCGCGGCATGGGCGTGACGCTTGCGGTCAACTGGCTCGTGAAGCCATTCTCGATGGCGCTGCTCGGCTGGCTGTTCCTGCGCCAGATCTTCGCGCCGTATCTTCCGGCCGATCAGATCGACAGCTACGTGGCGGGCCTCATCCTGCTGGCGGCGGCGCCGTGCACCGCGATGGTGTTCGTGTGGAGCCAGCTCACACGCGGTGACCCGTACTTCACGCTCAGCCAGGTCGCGCTCAACGACGCGATCATGATCGTCGCGTTCGCGCCGATCGTCGGGCTGCTGCTCGGGCTCTCGGCCATTACCGTGCCGTGGGACACGCTGTTCGTGTCCGTGGGACTCTACATCGTGGTGCCGGTGATCATCGCGCAGGCCTGGCGCCGCAGGTTGCTGCGGGGCGGCAAGCGGCGGCTCGACGCCGTGCTCGCCCGGATCCAGCCGTTTTCGATCGCTGCGCTGCTCGCCACGCTCGTGCTGCTGTTCGCGTTCCAGGGCGAGCAGATTCTCGCCCAGCCGCTGATCATCGCGATCCTCGCGGTGCCGATCGTGATCCAGGTGTATTTTAATTCGGCGCTGGCGTATGTCCTCAACCGCCGCTTCGGCGTCGCGCACTGCATCGCGGGCCCTTCGGCGCTGATCGGCGCGAGCAACTTCTTCGAACTGGCGGTGGCGGCTGCGATCAGTCTGTTCGGCTTCGACTCGGGCGCCGCGCTCGCCACCGTGGTCGGCGTGCTGGTCGAGGTCCCCGTGATGCTCTCGGTGGTGAGAATCGTCAACGCAACGCAGCCTTGGTACGAACGGGGCGCGCGCTGAAGAGATTCCGCTGCCGGGTCAGCCGGCGTAGCCGTACAAGCGCTTCTTGTTCAGGATGCGCACCTCGCGTCCGTCAACCTCGATCAGTCCTGCCGTGATCAACTCGCGCAGGATGCGGGAAAAGTGCTCGTGCGTCAGATTGAGACGGGACGCGATAATCCCTTTCGTCGCGGGCAGCGTGACCTGTTCGAAGTTGCCTGCGGGATGACCGTTTTCCCCGCGGAGCAGGTAGCTGACGACGCGCTCGGTGCCGGAATGCAGGAAGTAGCCTTCCAGCTCGCTTAAGCGCTGATAGAGCCGGTCGCTCAGGATGGCGATCACGCGCTGCGAGAAATGCGGATCCCGTTCGAGTTCGTCCAGCAGGACTTCCTTCGTGACGTACAGGAGCTTGCTGTCGGCGAGCGCCTCCGCCGCGAGGATGTGGGGCTTGCCCGAAAACAGGGGAGCGTCCCCGAAGCTCGTCCCCGGCCCGATCAGCTCGACCACCATTTCGTCGCCGCGATTGGTCTGCAGCGAAAGCTTGATCTGGCCGTAGACCACGACATGCAAGCCATTGCACGGGTCACCGCGCTGATACACCACGGTGCCGCGCGGTGCCTCGAGTTCCCCGGTGCCCATGGCAAGACGCGCGATCTGCTCACCATCCAGGTTTTTGAATAACGGCAGGTTGGACAGAAAGTCCTGCACTCGAATGCGCGACTTTGGCATTGCCTCAACGCTCCTGAATAACGGAAATCGTCGGGTCGATTATCTGTTGCTGCAATAGAGCGCGGCCTGATCTAGATCAACTCCAACCGCACCGTGGCCGAGCCGATGGGGGGAATTTGAAACCCATTGCGCGCCATGCCGCCTTTCAATATTCGGAATTTCTAATATTGCCGGAGACGAACGATGCGCGTTTGCATTACCCGCGGGCGCTTTCTGGTCCGGCGCAAGGCAATCGTTGATATAGATCAGTACGGCATCGACTTTGCCCGTAGAGAATGCGCCGAAGATGCCGTCGGTGTGCCTCAGACCCTCACCGACGCGGAGGAGGCCCCATGGGTCAACGTCTCGGGTCGTCGGCTGCCTTGCGGCGACCTGGAGCATACTTCACCGATTTTGGCGGCGTGGGGGAGGCGACAGCGCCTCAACTCGACGCAGACCGGTGCTTGAGGTTGCGTTCCCGCTACAGCGACTGCGAGAAATGCGCACAGGCGTGCCCGACCCATCTTCTCGAAGTAAGTAACGACTACGTTGATCTGGCCGATGGCTGCCTGCGCTGCGGCCAGTGCAGCGCGGCGTGCCCGACCGGTGCGCTGCAAACGGAAGGCTTCGGGATAAGCCCTTCGTCCGCGATAAGCGCCGCGCCACTCGATATTGATTGCTGGAAAGTCCCGGCGCCGCATTCGGCCCGCGACGCCCTGCGCGTGCCGTGCTTGGGCGGTATCGCGTTGCACGAGCTCGTACGATGGCACACGGCTTGTGCACCTCGCCCCATCATGCTGGTCGATCGCGGCTGGTGCGGCCAGTGCAGCGCCGCCTCGAGAGCCAATCACCCGGCACAAGAAGTATTGGATGCGACGCGCGAATTGCTCGCGGAACTCGGTGTGCCGGAGCAAGCGCTGCCACGCTTCGAACGCAAACGCCTGCCGCGCAAGCAAATGCCGGCTGAAATTCCCGATGCGCTGGCGGCGCGACCCATGAACCGCCGGGAGTTTTTCACCGGTGTCACGCGCGACGCGGTACGCGCGATCGCGCCCGCGGTGGCCGGCCGACGCGATGAGCGCACTGAAAGACGCCGCCCTACTCCTGCCAAAATCGAAGTCCCCGCACGCTTGCAATTGTTGGCGCAAGCTGCCGCGTTAGGCAAGCAGCACCGGCGGCCACTGCCCACCGCGTTGTTTCCTGCGCTCCGCGTATCGAATGCATGCCAGAACCATAACGTCTGCGCCGCCATCTGCCCGACCGGCGCCTTGCACTCCTACGAAAGTGAAGAGGGCGGCGTGGCCGGCATCGCATTTGACGCCGGGGCATGCATCGCATGCGGCGACTGCACGCGGGCCTGTCCGCAACATGCGATCGAGCTTCTGGTGCCAGGTGCTGGCGAGGTTCCACGCGGCAGGACGATGCTAACGCAGTGGGCGCTGCGTGAATGCCGCGATTGCGGGTATAGATTCGCGGACTCCGACTCAGACACCATTTGTCCGACCTGCCAGAAGACGCGCGATCTCGCACGCGCGAGCTTCTCACAGCTTTTCGGTGCGTCTCACGGCACGCGTGATGACCTACCAATCAACTCGCTTGCAGGATCGATGAGGTCCATTGATTGACACGTGAAGCACTCGACGGGAAAGGAAACAGCATGAAGCTCGATATTCTAAATACCGTTGTCTCGCGCCGGCGCTTTCTGCAAGCGACTGCGGCGACCGGAGCCGCCGCCGCATCCGGCCTGGGACCGGTGCCGATCGCAGGTAGTGCGGCAGCCGACGCCAAGACGGCGGCCGCGAGCAAGACCGTCATTACGAAGAACGTCTGCAATCAATGCCCGGCGCGCTGCGGCATCGATGTCTACACGACCGATGGTCGGGTTCACGCGATTTACGGTTCGCTGGAAAGCCCGATTTCCAACGGCAAGCTGTGCCCGAAAGGCTACCTCGGCGCCTATCTCCTCTACGATCCCGATCGGTTCAAAGGGCCGATGAAGCGCACCAACCCCAGGAAGGGCCGCAACGAAGATCCCGGGTTCGTGCCGATCTCGTGGGACGAAGCGCTCAGTGCCGTCGCATCACGCCTGCAGAATCTGCGCGACAAGGGTGAATCCCACCGCTTCGCGCTGCTGGAGGGGCGCGGCTGGGGCGCGACGGATGCCGGATTGCACGGCACTTTCGGCAAGCTCTACGGGTCGCCCAACGTGGCGATCGGCCATTCCGCAACGTGTGCCGACGGCGGCAAGAAAGCGAAGCTCCTGCTGGATGGCAACTACAGCTACAACGCCTACGATTACGCCAATACCAACTACATGCTGGTATTCGGCGCGAGCTTTCTCGAGGCCTACCGCCCGTACAACAACAACCTGCAGGTGTGGGGTCACATCCGAACGAAGAGCCCGAAGACCAAGGTCACGGCGGTGGACGTGCACTGGAACACCACCATCTCTGCCGCGGACCGGGCGCTGCTCGTGAAGCCCGGCACGGACGGCGCGCTGGCACTCGCCATCGCGCACGTCATTCTTACAGAGGGCCTGTGGGACAGGAACTTCGCCGGCAATTTCAATGACGGCGCCAATCAGTTCAAGGCGGGCGAGACGCTGGACCCGGCGGGCTTCACCGAGAAATGGACCAAAGGGCTTATCGAGTGGTGGAACGCGGAGCTGAAAGACCGCACGCCCAAATGGGCAGCGGGGATCACCACGATCCCCGAAGGTGACATCGTCGCGGTGGCGCGCGAACTCGCAACGACCAAGCCGGCGATGGCGCTGTTCGAGCGGGGCCCGACAGCGCACTCGAACGGCGTCTACAACGGCATGGCGATCCATGCTTTGAACGCTCTGATCGGCTCCATGTATGCCGAAGGCGGCCTGATGAATCAGATGGGCGTGCCCTATGGCAGGCTGCCGGCGAAGTCGGAAGATTTCATCGACGACTATGCGAAGTCGGACGAGCGCAAACGGCACCCGCGCGTGGATCTGGTCAAGAAGGAGTGGCTGATGGCGAGCAATCAAAGCCAGGCCGTAGCCGCGAACCATCTGGCGGGTAACCCGTACAAGCTCGACACCATCCTGTTCTACATGACGGCGCCGATCTACTCGGCCCCCGAAGCGCGGAAGTGGGAAGAGGCGTTGCAGACCATGTTCGTCATCGACACGTCGCCATTCCCCGGCGAAATTGCGATGTTTGCGGACCTGGTACTCCCCGATCACACCTACCTCGAGCGGCTGCAGGATGCGCCGATCTATCCGTTCCAGGGCTGGCCGATGACCACTCTGCGCGTGCCGGCGGTGAAGCCCTTGTATGACACCAAGGTCTACGGCGACATCCTGATCGAGATCGGCAAGCGCATGAAAGGCCCGATGGGCGAGTACTACAGGGCGCTCGGCAGTACCGAAAACATACTCAAGCATATCGCCAAGGGCTTCGAGGAGAAACCGGGCGACAACGGCGTCAACAGCTTCGAGTCGTGGCAAGAAAAAGGCTGCTGGTACAAGAAGCCCTATCTGTGGCGCCAGGTGCGCGGCGAGTTCTTCGAATGGGACGGCGCCGGCTACAACAAGCCGATGAAGCCCGAAGAGGTCAAGACGAAACTGCTCAAGACCGCCTCCGGCAAGTTCGAGTTCAGATCGAGCTACGTCCAGGACAACGAGAAGTATGCCGCGTATATCAACAAAGCGCTCGGCGTGCCGGTCGAGCGCGTCGGCTTCCCGCAATGGATCGCGCCCCAATTCTACGGCGGGGGCGACCTGCATTTCATTTCGCCGAAAGTGCCGTTGCAAGCCGAGGGCCGCGCCGGCAACCTGCCGCACGCGACCAGCATTGCTCAGCCGGTGGCCGGTGGCAGAAAGACCGTCTATCTCGAAATCCACCCGGACACGGCCAGGAAACGCGGCATCGCCGACGGCGACCGCGTCCGCATCAAGTCCTCCGCGGGAAGCATCGAGGCTGTGGCCCGGCTTTACCAGGGCGTGCGGCCCGATACGGTGATTTTGCCGAATATCCACGGGCACTGGGCGCAAGGCCGCTGGGCACGGCAGAGCAGGCTCCCTACGGGCAGCGCATCAGAAATTATCGTGAACAAATCCGAGCCGATCTCGGGGCTGGCTGCCTATTACGCCACCAAGGTCACGGTAGAACGGGTTTAGAACACGGGAGACGATCATGGCGAAGTGGGGAATGGTGATAGACCTCGAGAAATGCACCGGCTGTCAAGCATGCACGGCGGCGTGCGCGATGGAAAACAGCCGTCTGCCTGGTGAAAACTGGCAGGATGTGATCTTCTTCACCGAAGGCGAATACCCGAGCGTGCAGGTCAAATGGTTTCCGCGGCCATGCATGCACTGCGAGAAGCCGTCGTGCATGTATGCGTGCCCGACCGGCGCCACCTACAAGACGAGCGATGGCGTCGTGCTGGTGGATTGGGACAAGTGCATCGGATGCAAGTACTGCATGATCGCCTGTCCGTATGGCGCGCGCTTCTATACCGACGAGAAACCGCTTGCCGCACCCGACATGCGCAAGGTATTCCGCAGTAAAGACGATCATTCCTGGAGCCCGCCGTGGCGAATGCCCGACAACCGCGAAGATTGGAGGCGCGGCGTGGGGGTCCAGCCGCGCGGTGTCGTGTCGAAATGCACCTTCTGTTACCACCGCGTATCGAAGGCGCCCAAGGGCACACCGGACCTTGATCCGTCCGATCCCGCGCAACGTGAGTTTGCGCCGGCCTGTGTCGTCGCCTGCCCGCCCAACGCACGGTATTTCGGCGACCTCGCCAACCCCAACAGCGAGGTCTCGAAGATGATCGCGAACAAGAACGGTGTGCGGCTGCTCGACCAGCTCGGCAACAAACCACAGGTGTATTACCTCACAGGCAGTGGCGGTGCGGTGCCGACCAGCCGTTCGACGGCGAAATCGTAGAGAGGGAGATCCGAAATGAACTACTTGGCCGAACCGAGAAGTTTTGCGGAAGTCGCGCAATACCTGCTCAACCTGTGGCGCCGCGAAGGCACGCTGCAATTTCTACGCCTCTCGCTCATGCTGGGGCGGGAAAAATCCATTGCCGGCGAAATGTGGAAATATGGCGTGGTGATCGGGGTGCTCAGCTTCGCTTTCGTGCTCATTATGCTGTTCACCGAAGGCGGCGCCGCGTTTAACACCTCCAGTGACGGCATCAACTGGGGTCTCGCCGTTTCGGTTTACATCTTCCTTGCGCTCATCTCCTCGGGATTGACGTTCATCGCCTCGCTTTCCATGGTGTTCGGGTTTCGGGACTTCTATCCGATCGCCAAGCGCTGCGTGTGGCTTGCGATCATCACGCTGGGCGCCGCATTCACGGCGCTCGCGCTGGAACTGGGCCACCCATTCCGGATGCTGTGGGCAATGCCGGCCGGCATGCAATATCTTTCGCCCATGTTCTGGATGGGCATCTTCTATCTGATCGACCTCGTGCTGCTCCTGATCAAATTCGACCGGCTGTGGCACGACGATTGGGAGAGCCCTTTGAGCCAGAGCCTCAGCATTGCATCGTTCGTCGCGGTGGTGGCGGCGAGCGGCATGCTGGGGCTGGTGTTTGGCTCCATGTTCATGCGCCCGGTGTGGTATGGCACGTTCACCGCGGTGTATTTTGTCCTTACCGCGGCCCTGTCGGGGGCGGCCGCCATCGTGCTCGCGACGTACGTGGCGTACGGGTTCAAACAGGATCGGATGCCCGAACAGCTACGCAACATGGCCTCCGGTCACGCCTTGCCGGGGGTCTTTGCCACGCTGATCGGGATCGCGCTCTTTTCGGTGCTGGTGCGCATGTGGACCGGCCTGTGGAGCCACCTGGACGGATTGGAAAGCTTTCATGCCTTGGTGCGCTCGCCGGCGTTCCACTTTGAAGTGTGGGCGGGCCTCGCCTTGCCGTTCGTGCTCATGCTATCTCCAAAGCTGCAACGCCAGGCTCCGTGGCAAACCACTGCCGCCATCCTGGTGCTGCTCGGCATGTTCGTTGACCGCTACACGTTTCTAGTCACCGGTCAGGCACTCCCGATGTTCAAAGGCGCTTGGGCAAGTGGGCTCGCGGAGTATGTGCCGTCATTCACTGAGTGGATGCTGGCGGTGCTCGGATTCGCCATCGTGTTGGCCTGCTACGGGCTTGGCGAGAGGTTATTCCATCTGGCCGCCGATCCCCGGCACCGGGTTCGCACAAGCGCCGAGCCGAAAGCAGCCCCGCGCGGAGAGTCGACTGCCGTCCACGAGCTGGGTTCATGACAAAGCCGATCGACCGCGCCGCGTTTTATCTCTGCCTCGCGCGCGCATTTCTGCCGCCGCAGGATCAGCCGGCCTACGATGCAATCAAATCGCATCTGGCGGATGATCTGGGCGAACTGGCTGATGCCCTCGGCTATCCGGGCAGTCTCGCTCTGAGCGAGTTGCGGCGGGCGATTGCCGGCATTCCCGATCGCCTTGCATTGCTGCAAGCCTACAGCAGGCTGTTTCTGGCCCCGCCCGCGCCGGTGAAGCTCAACGCGGGACAATATCTCGATGGCGCGGTGATGGGGCCGGCGACAGCTGCGCTCGAAAACTGTTATCGCGCGGCCGGTCTGGCGCGGCAAGAGAGTTTTCACGATCTTGCCGACCATATTGCGCTGCAGCTGGAGTTCGCCGCATACCTATGCGCGTCCGAAGGCGCCGGCGTCGATCTCGCGCTGGGGGCCGACGATTTTCTCGCCTCGTTCGTTCGCTACTGGCTCCCGCCATTCCAGACGGCGCTCGAGCGTGCCTGCGTCGACGATCCAGACGCGACAGTCTATTTGTGCCTGGCGCGCCTGCTGCAAGCGGTGGTTGACAACGACTTGCACGACTACCGAATAAGGAGGGGCCATGCTGTCAGACGTAAAACTCCATCTCGATCACCTCTCTTCCAGGCAAAAAGCGCTCTCTGAAGAAATCGATCCGAAAGGGGAAAACAACCTGCTCGACTTCTATGCTCGTATCACGCCACGCCTGCTGAACGCCGAACGTTGCAGCATATTCATCAATGATCCCGACAACCGGAAAGTGTGGGTGAAGACCGGAACAGGCGTCGCGGAACGGGGAATAGAAGTCGCGGTGAACGACTCCATCGTGGGAGAGGTAATTGCCTCAGGCAAACCCGTTATTGCGAGCAATCTTCAAAACCGCGGCGGTGCACACAAGGAGGTCGATGCGCGGACCGGTTTCGTCACTCGCGAGGTCATCTGCATTCCCGTTCGCAGCAAGCACAGCGGCGAGATTGCCGGAGCGATTGAAGTGCTCAACAAGAAAGGCGACGGCGGGTTCAACGAAGAGGATCGAGCCTTCCTCGAGGAGGTAGGCGCGCATCTCCAGACCGTTGTGGACAGCATTTTCCTCGGCCAGGAAGCGGTCGGCATGAGCAGCCGGCTCGTCAGTCTTGCCAGCCGGGTCATTATGGGAAGCGTTATAGCACTCGGGGCCGGCTTTTTTGTCTTTTCCCTGATCGGCATGGCTTTGCTGAGCAGGCTCGAGTAAATCCGATAGCGGTGTGAAGCTCAACTCACGAATCGGCGTCGTGATTCGCGATCGACGATCGCAAAATAAGCGTGCGTTCGCCGTCCACGCTCCAAGTTGGGAAAGGAGATGTCATGCTGTCAGAGGTCAAACTGCAACTTGATGGCATTGCTTCCAGGCAAAAGGCGCTCTTCGAGGAATTCGACCCGAAGCGGGGAAGCAAGCTTCTCGATTTCTATGTTCGCACTGCCCCGCGTCTGGTGAACGCCGAACGTTGCAGCATATTCATCAATGATCCGGACAACCGAAAAGTCTGGGTAAAGACAGGAACCGGCATCACGGAGCGGGGAATAGAAGTCTCGACGAACGGCTCCATCGTCGGTGAGGTGATTGCCTCCGGCAAACCCCTCATCGCCCGAGACCTTCAAAGCCGGACCGGTACGCACAAGAAAATCGATGCAGAGACCGGTTTCGTCACTCGCGAGATCATCTGCGTTCCCATTCGCAGCAAGCACAGCGGCGAGATTGCCGGAGCGATTGAAGTGCTCAACAAGAAAGGCGACGGCGGTTTCAACGAAGAGGACCAGGCCTTGCTGGAAGACGTGGGCGAACATCTGCAGACCGTTGTAGACAGCATTTTCCTGGGCCAGGAAGCGGTCGGGATGACGAAGAACATGCTTGCGGCCGCGATCAAGGCCATTTATGTGGCTTTCATTGCCGTGGGGGTCAGCCTTTTTCTCGCTGTGTTCCTGTCGGTCTATGGCGGTCTTCCCTTCGCGTTCGCATAACGCCAGCCTATTTGACGCGAGCACGGCAAAGCCGAATGCGTTTGGCGCGCGAGGCCGACGCTTGTTCGCTTACAACAGGCTTACATAGCTCCACTCTTTAACACGTCGCTTGGCGCGTCGCAGGCGTGGGCGCGTCCGCTTCTTGTTGTGTAGAGGAGCTGGGAGACTTGTGGTGAATTTGCAACAGTCTGCATTTGTTTGATCCACATCAAAGAAGACTTATCTCGCTTTCTTGTAACTTGTGTCAAACGGTAATCAGGGATGAAAAAGAATGAATAACAGGGCGTTATTTTTCCTCCCGCGGGCAATCGCCCGCCTGTCCCCTGATTCTCGATCCCATCGATCAATAGCTACCGCGTCGGCAAAGCGTTGGCTTTTGGCTATCGTATTCTGTAACGCAAAACTCGACGTGTGCCGGGACCCGCCTTCAGCAGTGCACACGTGAGAAACCATTTCCGGACTCGAGGGAGGCTCGGTATGAAGGGGAAAAGCGTACTTACGGCGCTGGCGTCGATCCCGGCTGTCATCCTGGCAGCGGTGCTCGCGAGCCATTCGGGCGGGGCCGCTGCCGCTGAGCAGCCGCCAAGCGGCCAGCAAGTGAAAGAAATCTGCAAAGCCTGTCACGCCCCCTATGTCGAGAACTATCTCGCTACCAAGCACGGCCAGCAGGGCAACCTCCGCGGCCCGTCCAATCGCGGCGAGTGCCTGGCATGCCACGGCCAAAATGCTCTCGAGCACGCCAAGAAGGGCGGCGGGAGGGGGGTAGGCGGCATTTTCGGGTTCAACGACCCAAAGGTGTCTGCCGACGTCAAGAGCGACACCTGTCGCGCCTGCCACCTTCACGACCGCCACCTCGCCTTC
Organism: Betaproteobacteria bacterium; assembly: GCA_016202565.1. GTDB lineage: Bacteria > Pseudomonadota > Gammaproteobacteria > Burkholderiales > SG8-41 > DSOT01. The sequence goes on from JACQOK010000225.1 coordinate 11,406, forward strand.
TGGGATTCCGGCAAGCACCGGAAGAACGAGGTCTCCTGCAACAACTGCCACATCCTGCATGGCGAAGCGGGCCCGGGGTCAACCATAGCGTTGAACAAGCCCAATCCTTCCGTCACACCATACCAGACTACGGTTCGGCAATTGCAATACGAGACCTGCACCGCGTGCCACAAGCAGATCCGCTCGCAACTGCTCAAGCCTTCGCATCACCCGATCATCGAAGGCAAGCTCAAGTGCACCGACTGCCACAACCCGCACGGCGCGCTCTCGCCCGCCATGGTCAACAGCGAGTCGATCCGGGAGCTGTGCACGAGCTGCCACGCCGACAAGCGCGGGCCGTTTATCTGGGAACACCCGCCGGTCGAAGAGAGCTGCCTGAACTGCCACAACCCGCATGGATCGAACCACAACCGGCTCCTCGTTGAAAAAGCGCCGAACCTGTGCCAGGACTGCCACGACGCTTCGCGCCATCCTGGCACGATCTACGGTGCCAGCGGCGGGTTTAATGCCATCCCCGTACCCCCGGCGACGGCCGCGGTGCCGAACACGCGGCTCATCGCGCGCGGATGCGTCAACTGTCATTACAACATCCACGGCAGCAATGCGCCGGCTGTGCGCGGCAAAGTCTGGCACCGGTAGGGAGGCGAGAAAATGAAACCCAAACTGATATCGATCCTGGTCGCGAACATCTTCCTGGTGTCCCCGCTCGCCTTTGCTGCCGAGGGTGGATTCAAATGGTCGGGCGAAGCGAGCCTCGGTCTGCGCGCCGTGGACGACAAGGCGCGCGACTCATCAAAGTTGAACGAGTACCGTGACCTCGACTCCGGTCCCATCGGCATTCTCGACGTGAGAGGCCGGGGCGACCGGTATTACGTCGACGGCTTCGGGGAAAATTTCGGCCGAGACGATCAGTACCTCGATCTGCGGGGCGGGCAATACGGCGTGTTCAAGTACCGGCTCTACGACAACGAACTGCGCCACAATTTCGGCTCCGGCGCCGGTGCGATCTCGCCGTATTCGGGCATCGGCAGTTCCGTCCTGACCGCGACGTTTCCGAACGCGAATACCAGCACGTGGAGCACTTTCGACAACTCGTACAAGCGCCGGGATATCGGCGGCATGTTCGAATTCTCGGGCAACTCGCCGTTCTACATCCGCGCCGATGCGAACCAGGTCACGTTCAAGGGCGTCAGGGTCATTTCGAGTACACAGTCCAGCTTTAACGGAATTGTCGATCTGCCGTCTCCCGTCGATTACAAGACCCAGAATTTCACGCTGGAGGGCGGCTACCAGGCCCAGCATGGGCACGTCTCGTTGAGCTGGCTGCACAGCAAGTTTTCCAATGACAACGAGTTGCTCCGGTGGACGAACGGCTTCTTCAACCTTTTCGATACGACTCCGCTGCCGCCGAGCAACGAGCTCAACAGATTTGCTGTCAACGGCCACTTGTCGCGGCTGCCGCTCAGTTCAACATTGGCCGGGCGTGTGACGTACAGCAAGCTGACCGACGACGTCTCCGTGCTGCAGACGTTCCTATCTAACGGTGTCTTCGCGGCGACCAATCCGAACAGCCCGGTCTTCCACGGCGAAGTCCTCTACAAGACGGCTTCGCTGTCCTGGACCGCGATGCCGGCGCGTCAGGTCGATACCCGCGCCTACTGGTACTACTCGCGCAAGGACAACAACTCGACTCAAATGGAATTCACGCCAGCGGTCGGCTCGGGACTATTGCTCGGCACGACCAATCCCCAAGCCAACTGCGCAAACGTCGCGGGAGCCAATGTCTGCAGGCCGGAACTCTTTAACTACAGGAAGAACAATCTTGGCGTCGAGGCAGGCTACCGTATCAATCGGCAGAACAAGGTCTCGGCCGGGTTCGACTATCTCGATGCCGAACGCGAGCGGATCGACTTTACCGAGAACAAGGACCGGAAGTACACCGCCGAGTGGAAGAACAGCTCGCTCGACTCCCTCACCGGGCGTCTCAAGTACCAATACCTCGAGCGGCGCTCTACCTTCCACCGCAGTGATCCGAGCAATCCCATCGACGCGTTTGTCCGGCGCTACGATCTCGCGAACGTGGACCAGAATCTGGTCAAGCTCGTCCTCGATGTTTCCCCGCCGGTCCGGTTTCTCGACTTGGGGTTCGAGGCCATTTACAAGAAGAACGACTACAAGGACACGATTCTCGGCCGAACCGAAGACGAGCGCCAGGAATATTATGCGAGCGTGTCGTATGGCGACCCGAAAGCCTTCCGGGTCCTGCTCTTCGGTGATATAGAATTTCTCAAGATCGATTCGAGACACCGCGTCGGCACCGGCAACCCCGATCCAAGCGCGCCGCCGTCGGGCACTCCCTTCAGCACCACTTATAACTGGGATGCGAAGAACAAAGACAAGAGCTGGCAAGTGGGTTTGGGCGCGGATTGGCTGCCGATAGCGCGGCTGAAACTCGCCGGGTCGCTCATTTATGCGCGGACGGAGGGCACGGTCGACTTCGCGGCACTCCCCAGCGGGGGCATTGCCCCGGTAGTATCGCCGATCACGCTGCTCCCGATCGGGAACTTCGACAACACGCGCCGGACTGCGCTTAACCTGAAAGGTACCTATCAGTACGACCGGCACTGGGCGTTCACCGGCGGCTATGCCTATGAGCGGTATCGTTTCAGCGATATCGGCTATGACGGGTTCACTTACGTCGTCCCCAATGCTGTCGTGCCTAACCCGGCCGCGAATTCGTACCTGAGCGGGCAGAGCGCGTTCCAGAACTACACTGCGAACATCTTCTACGTACTAGCCACGTATAAGTTCTAGGTCCAGACCAGGCCCGATGTTCCACATGACACGGCGCCTTCCCATATTACGGGAAGGCGTTTTTTTCGAGGGTTAAGGCGGTCAACCGCGTCGCGCGGTAAAGCGTTACCAAATGGGAGTTCATTTCTGCAGAAAGGAGATGGTATGAAGGCAATGCTGTTGGTTTTCGCTGCCGCCGGCGTGCTCGCGGCAGGTGTGGGTTACGCGCAGTCGGGCACGGACGTGGTGAAGTCGAAGTGCGCCGCCTGCCACGAGGCCGACAAGAAGAAGGTGGGGCCGTCGTTCAAGGAGTCGGCCGCCAAGTACAAAGGCGATAAGGGCGCCCAGGCCAAAGTGGTTGAGAAACTCAAGGAAGGCAAGGGCCATCCCAAGGTTGCGGCTTCGGACGACGAACTCAAGGCGGCGGTCAAGCAGGCGCTATCCACCAAGTAGTTTGCATCGCTCCCCAGAAAAGCTGGCTGCGGCCAGCTTTTTTGTTGTCCCGTTCCCTGGCAGACCGCATTCGATCCCGCATCGGCGTCTGATTGATGTAGATCAAGCACCCGTCCGGTGCGCGTTGCTAGTCTGTCGTCGACTTCACACTACCGCCGCGGGGGAGGTCGCGGATCACGGCTGGTGGCGAAAATGATGCCGAAAACGCTCAAGTTCAAGGTCGGCTTCTACCTGGCGATTGCCCTGACGGTGACGCTGCTCGTGTTTATCGTGCTGGTCGTACGGCATCAGCGCGAGGAGCGCCTTCAGGCCGCGGTGAACCACGTCACCCAGCTCTCCGAGGTGATCACCCGCAGCACGCGTTTCGCCATGCTTCAGAACCAGGCCTATTACGTGCACCGGATCATCCAGGACGTGGGCAGCCAGAAGGGCATCGACCGGATCAGGATGTTCAACAAGGACGGGGTGATCATCGATTCCACCCACGCGCCCGAGATCGGGCAGAAGGTGGACCGGAAAGCCGAAGCCTGTTTTCTCTGCCACCAGAGCGAAAAACCGCTGGTGCAGCTTCCCACGGGCGAAAGATCCCGGATTTTCACCGCTCCGGACGGCAGGCGCATGCTCGCCAGCATGGAAGTGATCCGCAACGAGCCCTCGTGCTACAACGCGGGCTGCCATGTGCACACCAAGGCCGAGTCGGTCCTGGGCGTCGTGGATATCGTCTACTCCCTCGACGAGATCGACCGCACTATGCGGACGAGCGCCGCAACCATGGCGGGTTTTTCCCTGGGATTCGTGTTGATCGCTTCGCTCTTTGTAAGCTTCTTCGTGCACCGCTTGGTGTATGTGCCCCTGCGCGACCTGGAAACGGGGGCGAAGCGGCTCGCCACGGGCAATCTGGAGCAGCTGATCCCGGTGCGCAACGGGGACGAGTTTGGTCAGCTCGCGACCTCGTTCAACGGCATGACCGTAGCGCTCAGGAAATCCCAGGCCGAGTTGCAGGAATGGGCGCACAAGCTGGAGCAGAAGGTGGATGAGAGAACCCGGCAACTGCGCATGGCCGAGGCCGAGGCCGCGCACGGGGAAAAAATGGCCTCGGTCGGACTGCTCGCCGCCGGCATCGCGCATGAGCTGAACAATCCGCTGACCGGAATCCTTACCTTCTCGCACCTCATGCGGAAAAAGATGCCGGATGGCAGTCCCGACGCGGAAGACATGGACCTCGTCATCCGGGAAACCAAGCGCTGCGCCGCCACCATCCGGCGGCTGCTCGATTTCGCCCGGGAGAAGGCGCCGGAGAAGAAATTCGCCGATCTCAACCATATCATCGAAGAAACGACGCGTCTCATCGAGCGGCCGGCGCATCTCCACGATATCGAGATCGCCATGGACCTCGATCGCAGTCTGCCGCCGGTGTGGCTCGACGAAAACCTGATCAAGCAGGTCGTCATGAACATGCTCGTCAATGCCCAGCACGCCATCGAAGGCGAGGGCGGCGTCACCGTGCGGACCCGCCGTTTGCCGCAGGCGATGAGCCCCGAACCGGGCGCGAAGGCCGTCCCCATGGTGGAGATCGCGATCATCGATACCGGTTGCGGCATCCCGGAAAAAGACCTGCAGCGAATTTTCGACCCCTTCTTCACCACGAAGGAGGTGGGAAAAGGCACGGGCCTGGGGCTTTCCGTCAGCTACGGTATCGTCAAGGCCCACGGCGGGGCGATCCAGGTGGAGAGCAAGGTCGGGGAAGGCTCCACCTTCCGCGTGTACCTGCCGGTTGACCCACCTGTGGCAGAGGCAGGACGGGGCAGCGCCGGGAGCGATCGATGAAGGCGAGGATACTGGTCGTCGACGATGAGGAGATCGTCATCCGGAGTTGCCTTCGCATACTCGCCGATGGCGATTATGAGGTCGCGGCCGTCCAGTCTGGCGCCGAGGCCCTGAGAAAAGTCGACGAGAATGGTTACGACGTGCTGATCCTGGACATCATGATGCCCGGGATCGACGGTCTGGAAGTGCTCCAGAGGGTGAAGGAGATACACCCGGAGATCGACGTCATCATGGTCACGGGGCTCTCCCAGATCGAGACCGCCGTGCGCTGCATGAAGCTCGGGGCCTTCGACTACCTGCCCAAGCCCTTTGATCCGGACGAACTCAAGCTCGTGGTGGAACGGGCGCTGGAGAGGCGACGGCTGCTGAAGGAGAACCTCGACTTGAAGAGCGAGGTCAGCTCCAAGTATCGGCTCGAGAACATCATCGGATCGAGCCCCCGGATCCAGGAGGTCTACCGCCTCATCGCCAAGGGCGCGCCCACCAACAGCACGGTGCTGCTCACGGGGGAGAGCGGGACCGGCAAGGAACTGGTCGCGCGCGCCATCCACTACAACAGCCTGCGGAAAGACAAGCCGTTTGTTGCAGTCGACTGCAATTCACTGAGCGAAAATCTGCTGGAGAGCGAGCTGTTCGGGCACGTCAAGGGCTCGTTCACCGGCGCGGTGTCCAACAAGAAAGGAATGTTCGAGGTCGCCCACGGTGGCACGCTCTTCCTCGATGAAATCGGAAACATCTCCCTGTCCACCCAGGCCAAGCTTCTCAGGGTGATCCAGGAACGGGAATTCCGGGCGGTAGGCGATACCCGGACACAGGTGGCCAACGTCAGGCTGATAGCGGCCACGAACAAGGACCTCAAGGCCATGGTGGCCGAAGGGACGTTTCGCGAAGACCTTTACTATCGCATCAACATTTTCCCCATCCGGGTGCCGCCCCTGAGGGAGCGCCGCGACGACATCCCCTCGCTGGCCTTCCACTTCCTCAAGGCCTTCAGCAGGGAATTGGAAAAGGAAGTGAGCGAGTTTTCCGAGGGGGCGTTGAACGTGCTCGTGAATTATGACTGGCCGGGAAACGTGCGGGAACTCGAGAATAGCGTGCACCGCGCGGCGATCCTCGCCACCGACAAGGTGATCCGGAAGGCGCACCTGGTGAATATCATCGATATGTCGCCGCGGCACGATTTCGAAATCCCGAAAACCGGCGACGAACTCAAGCGGGTGAAGAAAGTTGCGCGGGAAAAATCAGTGGAGCATATCGAGAGGCTCTTCGTGCTCGAAACGCTCAAGAGAAATGCCTGGAACGTGACCAAGAGCGCCGAGGAAACCGGCATGCAGCGCGCCAATTTCCAGGCGCTCATGAAAAAATACAACATCCGCATCCGGGAAGCGGAAAAACCCCTTGGTGAATCCGGAGACACATGACCGAAGCCCGCCACAGTGACGTAGCCCGGATGGAATGAAATGAAATCCGGGGACCGGGAGAAGCGGGAACGACGGCCCCCAAAAAAAGCGAGAACGAAGGCCCCCCAAAAAAACATGCTCCCGGAATCCGCTTCGCTTCTTCCGGGCTACAGCTGTTTCCCGTGCGCGACCGCCTGCGTCAACTGTCTTCGAACAATTCGCCAAACAACTCGCGCACCTTTTCCTTTGCGGAGGCGAGCGCGTTTCGTCCCTTCGCTGTCATGACGTAATTGCGGCGGGTTTTGCCGTCCACGATGCGCGGTGTGGAGCGGAGGTACCCCGCTTCCTCCATCGAGTGCAGCATGGGATAAAGCGTACCCGCGCTCAGGCTGTAGCCGTGACGGCGTAGCTCCTTGATGATTCCCAAGCCGAAAATCGGTTCTTTGCTGGCATGGTAGAGGATGTGCAGGCGAACCAGCCCGCCGTAGAGTTCGTTTTCTCGCATGGCATCCCTATTGATTCCCGCGCAACTGAGAACAGCCTGCTTGCGCCATGAACCTCCCCTCCCCCGCCTCAGCCCATCCTCTCGATCGCCCAACCGCAGAGCGCGCTGAGCAGGACCACCAGCCAGGGCGGCAGCTTCCAGAAGACCAGCAGTGCGAAGGCGGCGAGAGCCAGTCCGAAGTCAGCGGGGCCCTTGATCGCGCTGGTCCACACCGGGTGATAAAGGGCCGCAATCAGCAATCCGACGACCGCCGCGTTCACGCCGGTCAGCGCAGCCCGGATTGCCTGAAACCGCCGGAGATCGTCCCAAAACGGCAATACGCCGATCACCAGCAGGAAGGAGGGGAGAAAGATCGCCACGAGGCACAGCAACGCGCCTTGCCAGCCGTTGGGCTCTGGTCCCATCACTGCCCCGAGATACGCGGCAAACGTGAAGAGGGGGCCGGGAACAGCCTGAGCGGCGCCATAGCCCGCGAGGAAGGTGTCGTTCGACACCCATCCCGGCGGCACCACCTCGGACTGGAGCAGCGGGAGGACCACGTGGCCGCCCCCGAATACCAGAGAGCCGGCACGATAGAAGCTGTCGAACATCGACAGCGACTGCGTGGAATAAAACGCGGCTGCTGCCGGCAGACCAAGGAGGAGCACGAAAAACAGCGTCAGGCTCAGTACAGCAGTTCGCCGGCCGAGCGAGATGCTCATGTCGACATGGGTTTCGTCCCGGCTTGCCCCGAGGAACGCCCAGCCGACAATCCCGCCTAGAGCAATGGCCGCCACCTGACCGGCGGATGTAGTCCACACCATCGTGGTGATTGCAGCGGCTACGGAAATCGTGAAGCGGCGCGCATCGGGACATAGATTCTTCGCCATGCCCCACACTGCCTGCGCCACAACGGCGACCGCGACGACCTTCAGGCCATGCAGCCATCCCACGCCCAGGTCGTCCGCCAGCGTTTCCACTCCATAGGCGAACAGCAGAAGCGCGAGCGCTGAAGGCAGCGTGAACGCCAGCCACGCAGCGAGCGCCCCGGGCAACCCCGCCTTGGCCAGGCCGATGCCGATTCCAACCTTGCTGCTTGCTGGCCCCGGCGTGAATTGGCACAGAGCCACCAGATCCGCATAAACCCGGTCGTCCATCCATTTCTTCCGCACGACGAACTCGTCGCGGAAATATCCGAGGTGGGCGATGGGTCCGCCGAACGATGTCAGTCCAAGCTTCAGGAAAGCGGCGAATACGACCAAGACCGACTCACGTCTTCCCGGCGCAGCGGCTGCTCCAGCTTCAGCGTTGTGAACCACCGTGACCTCCCGTCGGGATCATTGCTGATGTTAGCGAATATCGATATCGAAGTCCGATATGTTACGGTCGATCACGATGTTCGTGCAAGCGGGAAAAACGCCGCTGCCTGGTTATATCCCAAGCCTTATTGGCAACACCTCGGCAGTGAACGGATGCGAGCGGCGCGCATCTCCAGTGTTTCAGCTTCCTTGGCGCGCCCGGTTTCTCGATAGTGTTTCGCCGCATGCTCAAGACCGTTGGCCATATTGGGATGCTCCGGACCGAAGGCTTTTTCCATGATCGATAGCGCGCGCTTGTAGAGCGGCTCGGCTTGATGGTGTTGGCCTTGCTCGCAGTGGTGCCGCGCGAGGTTGTCCAGACTTGTGGCCACGTTGGGGTGCTCGGGGCCGAGAGTTTTCTCCGCCATCGCGAGCGAGCGTTTGTAGAGCGGCTCCGCTTGAGTGTGGTGGCCTTGCTCGGAGTAGAGCCTCGCGAGATTGTTTAGACTCGTGGCCACATCGGGATGCTCCGGCCCGTGGACCCTCTCCCGGATCGCCAGCGAGCGCATGATGAGCGGCTCCGCCTCCGCATATTGGCCTTGCCTGCGGTAGAGCCCCGCGAGGTTATTCAGACAGATGGCTACATCGGGATGCTCGGGGCCGAGCGCTTTCTCGGAGATGGCCAGCAGAAGCTTGTAAAGTGGCTCGGCCCGCGCGTATTGGCCGTGGGCGGCGTAGAGCACTGCGAGGTTGTTCACGGTGGTCGCGAGGCGTGGATCCTCAGGACTGAATTCTTCTGTCTCTTTCAGTGCGGCTTCCAATTGCGCTATGGCAGCGCGGTAATCACCCCGCTGGTACGCAGAATTCGCGCTCTGCATATGGAACCGCCAAGTCGTTTCGTCTGCCCACGCAGCGCTGAACGAAACCAGAAAGGCAATGGTAACGATCGTCTCTGCCCGCATGAGGACCTCCTCCATTCAAGCGGTGACCGCCAGGAGTCGGCCCATTGAAGGGCACAGGACCTGGCGTCAGATCACTCCAAACCTCGGTGGCAACTTGGTCACGCCAGTGGCGTGACCGCCTGTATTAGTACTGGAATTATGGCCAGCCTATCTTGCTCCGTGGGACGGATGGTGTATTGACCTAGGTCAAAGTTTGTGCCGGCTCGCCGCGTTCGACCTCAGTCTCCACTTCCTCGTAGCCGGTGAACATCGCCTTGAAATGCGCGGTCGGCGTGTGGCCGAGACTTCCCAGATAGGCGTGTCCGAAAATATAGGCAACGAAGAAGATGAAAAGGAGCACGTGCACCGTGTCCACGACCCGCACCCCGCCAAAGAACTCGACCGCCCCGGAAAAATGCTTGAGATCCCAGAGCAGGATTCCGGTGAAGAACTGAAGGGGGACAAGAAGGAGCATGACGATCTGGTAGGTCACGCTCTGCAGCGGATTGAATTTATGGTAGGCGCTCACATGGTGCGGGTTGGGATCGCCTTTGAATATGCCGTAGCCGTAGTACTGGAGCTGGCGCAAGCTGCCGCGAAAATGCTTCATCGGACTCAATTCCGGGTGGTAGACCTTGATCTTGTCCGAGAACAGGTAGAACAGAAGCCACACGAAGAAATTGCCGATGAGCACAAAGCCGACCCAGTTGTGGAGGTTGACGGCGGCCTTGAAGGACATGAGGCTGATCAAATCGACATACCGGATCTGAAGACCGGTCACGATGAGGGCGACGAAACCGAACGCGTTGGTCCAGTGCCAGATTCTGACCGGAAGCGGGTGAACGTAAATCTTCTGCATGTCGATTTTCCCTTTACCTGGCACCGTTGTCCGGATGATTCCCTGGGGAAGGCCGGCCTTGATCTCCGGGCTTCGCATGGGCGCTTTCGCTTTTCTTCAGATACCTTCCGGAAAGTTTTCTCAGAGTCCAGTGGCCAATGGTTCCCCCGGCGCCGCCGAGCACGGCAAGGAGCAGGAGCACGTCCAGCAGCTTGCTGCGGGTCCCGCCGATGGCGTAGAACTCGGGCAACGACTCGATCGACAGCGCGGAAGTCAGGACTTCTTTCTGGGCGTCGTAGCGTATCGGCCTGCCATCGGATCCGGTGATGGACACCGTAACATTCTGGAACGGCTCGGCCCCGGACCGGTGGCAGTTGTCGCATCCCCTGATCGCCGCGTCCTTACCCGACAGCCGGTGCGCTTCGACATTGGTGCGAAGCTCGATGCGGCCCCGGAGCGTCTTCCAGGGCGGTGCCCCGTTCCCGTTGCCATTGCGGTTGATTTGCCTCACGAGGTTACGCAGCTCCATGGGATCGAGGCCTTTGCCGTCCGCGTCGGCCGAACGGGCCAGTTTCTCGAACTCTGGCTGGCCTTCTTTTTCAGACAACCAGACCTTCGCCACGCGATCGTAGAGCCTGAGGTCCACCATGCGCAGCGCGGCAGGTGCGTGGCAGGCCGCGCACGACACCACTTCATGATGCACGCTCGCGTTCGGCAGCCACTTCTGGTGGGCGGCCAGCGCTGCCGCGTGGCAGCCGACGCAGGTTTCATATGCCGTCTTCGGGGTGACCGAATGTGAGCCGTGGCAACCGGTGCAGACCGGGGCGATCAGATTGCCCTCTTTTACACGCGCTGCATGGACGCTTTGCTCGTGCTGCTTGAAGGCATCTTCATGGCACTGGCGGCAGATCGCGACCCGCGCGATGGAATGCTCGCGCGCATTCTTGGCAGTGTTCTTTACCGATCCGGGGTGGGTCTTCAGGTCGACGTCGGCATGGCAGCCTGCACACCCGATCGCCTTGTGAACCGAATTCGCGAAGACTTCGCCGCGAACGTGCAGGGACAGCGTATCGCCATTCGCCAGTTTTTTTTCCAGCCCTTCTGTCGAATGGCAAGCAAGACACTGCTTGTCCGCTTCGGAAAGAGCGTTTTCCGCGGCGTAGGCGGTGACGAACAAGGCGGGAAACAGCAGAACTGACGCAAGCGCAGCGATGATAAGACCCATGTGAAACTTCGCTCGTGTCCAAGCGCGGTCGCGTCGGCCGTTTGCCATGTAGGTTCCCTTGTTTTCCCGTTTCAATCCGTTTCGGGCTCGCATCGATATGGTATGCCAGCCCGCGCGGAAGGGATTGATTTGGATCAAACGGTCGTCGGCCATTACCTTTACTGTGTCATGCCCGCGGAGGCGGGCATCCAATGTGCGGACCGCAATTAGATTCCCGACTACTCGGGAATGACACAGTAGATTTACTCGGAGTCGGCTCGCTTCACCAGCGCTTTTGCGCCCATCCAGGCGAGCATGCCGAGCCCGATGAACGGGAAGGCGATGGTGTAGGCGAGCGCCACGAAAGGCGCCGCGAAGAAGAGCGCGATGTTTTTCAGGAAGCGTGCGACCTTCTCCGGCACCAGTGCCTTGGCGCCCATCCAGGCCAGCATGCCCAGCCCGATGAACGGCAAAGCGACCACGTATGCGAGCCCCACGAACGGTGCAGCGAAGACAAGCGCGACGCTCTTCCACGCGCTCTCCTCGGTCGCAGCCGTGGGTTGCGGCATGGCGGCCGTTTCAGTCGCTGTCGCCGGTGCCCCAGCGAGGTCTTTTTCGAGCAAGGCCTTTTGCGTGCTCCCTTCGATCATCTCGGGCGAGAGCGGCTTGTGCAGGAACCCGGAAACGCCCGCCGCTTCGGCCCGGGCTTCGTTGTCAGCCGTGCCATAACCGGTCACGATGACCACCGGAATCCACGGGCGCCGTGCTTTGACGCGCTCGGCCACTTGGATGCCGTCCATTCCGGGCATCTTGATGTCGGTGAAGACGGCGTCGTAGTTTTCCTCGGCGAGCTTTTTCAGCGCTTCCTCGCCGTTGCGGGCGGTAATCACCGCGTAGCCTTTTTCCGAGAGGACCCGGTCGAAGCTCTTGCCGACCACCGGATCATCGTCAACCACCAGTATTTTGCGTAACGCTCTCATGACACTCTCCTTGATTCAGTGAGCGGGGTTCGACCGGTAACCAGTACTGGAACCGTTCCGCTCGTCCTGGTTTCTGTAGTCCCTGTGCAGGGCCCATTCCTTTTGCACCATGGCGCCGTTTGCCGCGCTGATCACGTCATCCGGACCCACCGGCTTGGCAAGGTAGTCATGGGCTCCCAGCCGGACTGCTTCCTTGGCGGTTTCGACGGATGGATAGCCGGTGATGACGACCACCTGGCACTCCGGCCATTTCTCCTTGATCATCTTGAGTACCGTCATGCCGTCCATGCCGGGCATGCGAAGATCGAGGAGGATCACATCGAAGGGATGGCGCTCCATGACCCGTAGCGCTTCGATTCCATTCCCCGCCACTTCGACGTTGCGGCATGCGCTGGTCAGGGTTCTGGAGTAGCTCAACCGCACGATTTCTTCATCATCCACGACCAGAATGTTGGTTTTCCTGTCCATGTGATCCTCGATGTCTGACCTTTCACTCTTGATACAGCAACGTCCATGCCAGAAGTTGAGCGGCGCCGGGAAAGCTGACGATTGGGTATTTTTTTCAATGTGTTGTCGTATGACACCCAGCAGGCTGCTGCGCGCTTGACAGCTCTTGCCATCCGTCTGAAGTATGTTTTTTTCATGCATCTTCCATGCGAAGAGAGGGCTGTTGTTCTTTGTCTTCAATCGCATACGGCAACACGCGGGGAGCATTTTTTCTTTGTGCGCTTCCCGCAGCGCGGGTGAAAAAGCGCAGGCGGATCGTCTCACCGTGTGTGCTGAGGCGCGGCACGCCGCCATCGCGCTAAGACAGGAGCGCGAGATTTGATCTAAGTCAATGTTCGGCCACCTTGCCGGTCGTTCTTTGGACGAGCGGCTGCCCGGCTTGATGTAGATCAACCTCCGGACCAATGCGCGTTGCTACTCTGCCGACAAATTCGGGAAATGACGTCCTTAGGGATTTCCAGCTATCGGTCCGGAAACGGCAAACACACGGAGGCAACATGAAAGCGCTTGGATTGACACCCCTTGCTTTAGGCATCGCTACGCTGTTCGGAGGGTCCGCCGTTCTGGCGGCTGATCCCGCAGCCATCAACTGGAACAGCGTCCCGCCGAAAACATTGACGCTGTTCTACCCCGCGCAGTCCACCTACCAATGGCTGCGCAGCGCCGAGCATCCGGGGGCGCAGGTCGTCACGGGCGACGGTGCCTGCCTGACCTGCCATAAGGGGCAGGAGGAAAAACTGGGCAACAAACTGGTCAAGGCCAACAAGCTGGAACCCACGCCGATCGAAGGAAAGAACGGCGTCGTGGAACTGAGCTTCCAGGTCGCCTACGACAACGAAAACGCGTATTTCCGCGCACAGTGGAAAACCAACGGCAAGGCGCCCGGCGACGCTTATCCGACTTACCGCTTCGATGGCAAGGAATGGAAGCCGTTTGGCGGTCCCAGGCTGAATAAGGCCGTGCGGAGCAACGAGCAGCCGGCCGTCTATGAAGACCGCTTTTCGATCATGATCGATGACGGGGCGGTGCCGGGCTTCGCAAACCAGGGCTGTTGGCTCACCTGCCACGATGGGGAACGCGACAGCCGGAAACAGCCGTCAGCGGACGAAGTCAAGGCGACCGCGTTCTTCCAGGCGATCAAGAAAAACGACGTGCGCAAATACCTGCCTTCGACACGCACCGACAAGCTCGCGTCGTGGGAAGCGGGCAAGAGCGTGGAAGAGATCGCGAAGATCAAGGCGGCTGGAGGCTTCCTCGATCTGATCCAATGGCGCGCGCACCGGTCCAATCCGGTCGGCATGGCCGATGACGGTTACGTACTCGAGTGGCGCAATTTCGACGCCGGTGCCAACCCGTTCGCTTCCAACATGGACGCGAAGACCAAGCAGCCGCGGTACATGTACGACGAGAAGAAATTCGGCAAGAAGGCGCTCGCGGAAGGTGACATCAACAAGACGGGCACCGTGCTGCTGCGCGAGCAGAACGCGGTGGCATTCGACCCCAATGCCGGGTGGAAGGCGGGCGATCTCCTGCCGCAATATTTCGTCAGCAGCGCTAATGCCAAGGGCTCCGCGGCCGACAACAAGCAGGTCAAGGGCACGTGGAAGGATGGCACGTGGACAGTTGTGTGGGCGCGGTCGCTCAATCTCGCCAATCCTGATGACAAGGCGTTGAAGGAAGGCAAGGTCTACAACTTCGCCTTCGCGGTCCACGACGACAACGTCACGAGCCGCGGCCATCTGATCTCATTCCCGGTCACGGTCGGGTTCGGCGCCAAGGCCGCCATCGAGGCGACCAAGCTCAAATGAGCGTGAGCAACTGAATGAGCGTCATGCCCGGGGCCGTGAAGGACCGGGCATGATCTTTTCGAGGGTAGCCGCTTGCGCTTGTCGAGTCGATGGTTAGAATGTCGATTTGACCTGACGGGAAAGTGTTTATGGGCAAGCAAATGCCGCCTGAAGACTGTTCATCCTTGGCCAACATTCCGAAGCTGATCACCGTAATCGCTTTTTCTCTCGCGGTGTCGCTTGCGTCGCAAACGGCAAGCACGCAGGGTCGCGAACGCAGCGGCAAGGAAGTGGTCGACGCGGTGTGCGCGGCTTGCCATGCGCCAGGCGTGACACGCGGGCCGAAAATCGGCGAAGGGGCGAAATACGCGCCGAAGATCGGCGACAAGAAAGCATGGGCTCCGCTCGCATCGAGAGGGCTTGCCAGCCTCACCGAAAGCGCACTCAAGGGCATTCGCAACATGCCGGCGCATGGCGGCAACATGAGGCTCACCGATGTCGAAATCGAGCGCGCCATTACCTACATGGTCAACCAGTCGGGCGGGCGCTGGACCGAGCCGATCAGCGGTGTAACCCCTTCAGTCGAGCGCAAAGGCAAGCAGGTCGTAGAGGCGAAATGTGCCGACTGCCACCAAACCGGCAAGGACGGCGCACCCCGGATCGGCGATCGGCAGGCCTGGATACCGCGACTCAAGCACGGCCTCGACTTCCTGGTTCGCTCCGCGATCCACGGGCACGGGTCCATGCCCCCTCGGGGCGGCATGGCCGACCTCACCGATTCTGAAATCCGCGGTGCGATCGCCTACATGTTGAACCCGCCGAGCGCCCCGGAAAAAACGGCCCCTCCAGCCGCGCTGCCGAAAGTGCCCGCTTCCCGTCGGAGAGTCGCCGGGGGGACGGAGATCTACCTGGGTGTGGTATCGGCGCAGACGATACGCGCACAGCATCCGAAGGCAGACAAGGAAAGCTTGATGCACGGGGGCATTCCGCGCGGCAAGGACTATTACCACGTCAATATTTCGTTGTTCGACAGCAAGACGCGGGCGGCAGTCTCGGATGCGCAGGTGGAGGCCAGCGTCAGGGAGCCGGTTTATGGTGGCGAAAACAAGAAACTCGAACTCGTGACGTTCAACAAGATGCCGAGCTTTGGCAACTATTTCCGGATGTCGGGCAAGAGCACCTACACGATCACGGTCCGGATCCGCAGGCCGGGATTAACCCAGCCGATCGAAGCCAAGTTTCAATACAAGACTTCCTGACCGCCCGGCGCGTGACCGGGGTCAGGGATGCCATCAATCAAACAAGGGGATCGACTGCCGTGAGTGCGCCAAGGCTTGCCGCGTGGGTAATTGCGGGCGTTATCTTTCTGGCAGGCGCACCCGTTGCAGGCCAAGCGCAAACCACGGCCACGGAAGCCGCCAATGGCAAGGCAGCCGAACCGGCCCCCCCAAAGTTTCCGAACGAGGCGTGCCTCGGCTGTCATGGCAACGAGGGCTTCGGGATGCCGGGCGCAGATGGAAAAATGCGCTCGCTGCACGTGACCAAGGAGAAGTTCGAAAAAAGCGTGCATGGAAAGCGGCAGTGCGTCGAATGTCATCAGGACATCACCGAGATTCCGCATGAGAAAGGAGTGCGGCGTAAGGTCAGTTGCGTCAGCTGCCACGAGGCATTATGGGTGACCGCCCGGAAGGAACATAAAACACAGGAGTTCGCGCGATTGGGGGTGGTGGTAGACCAGATCGAGCGCTACATGAAGTCTGTCCATGCCCGGCCCAGCAAGGCGGACCAGTCGTACACCAATGCAACCTGTTATGACTGTCACGACGCCCACTATGTTTATCCGAAGGGCAGCCCCGCCCGCACCCAGTGGCGCTTGAGCATCCCCAACGCCTGCGGCAAGTGCCATGGCAAGGAACGCGCTGAATATGCGACATCGGTGCATGGCGACGAGGTCCTCTGGAAAGCCAACCCCAAAGCGGCGATCTGTTCGGATTGCCACACCACCCACGACGTCGCGAACCCGGAGTTGCCCACCACCAGGCTCGTCATCACCAAGAATTGCGGCACCTGCCATCAGGAGAATCTCAAGACCTATCTACACACCTACCACGGCCAGGTCAGCACGTTGGGCTATGCCTATACCGCCAAGTGTTTCGACTGCCATGGCAACCACGGCATCCAGCGTGTGAGCGATCCGGCGTCGACCGTTCATCCGGACAAGCGTCTGAACACCTGCCAGAAATGCCATGCGAATGCGACCGCGGGGTTCGTTTCATTCCAGCCGCACGCCAACACCCGCGATTTCGATCGCTATCCCTACATGTGGATCGCGACGAAATTCATGATCGCGCTGCTCGCAGGGGTGTTCGCCTTCTTCTGGTTGCATTCGGCGCTGTGGTTTTACCGGGAATACAGGGATCGCCGGGAGGGCAAATCCCGCCCCCACGTGGTGACAGAAGCATTATTGCCGCAACTCCAGGGGAAGTACTACCGGCGCTTCAGGCTGGGCTGGCGCGTCGCACACCTCGCGCTGATCTTGAGCGTAATGCTGCTCGTCCTGACCGGCATGTCGGTGTTCTACGCCGACACGGACTGGGCGAAAGCCATCATGCATGCGCTCGGCGGCCCCAGAGTGGCGGGTACCATACATCGAATTGCCGCGGCGACCTTTGCCACACTGTTTTTCGGGCACCTGATCTATCTCTCGTTCCGCCTCGGCCGCAACTGGAAGATTTCCGATTGGTTCGGGTCCAACTCTTTGGTGCCCCGGTGGCAGGATTTCACGGATGCGTTTGCCATGTTCCGCTGGTTCTTCGGCAGGGGCCCGCGGCCAGTGTTCGACCGGTGGACCTATTGGGAGAAGTTCGATTATTGGGCGGTGTTCGGGGGGATGACGATCATCGGCAGCAGCGGTCTGATGCTGTGGTTCCCGGGCGCGACCGCCTCGGTTTTGCCGGGGTGGGTGTTCAATGTGGCCACGCTCATTCACGGCGAAGAAGCATTTCTTGCCGCCGTATTCCTGTTCACGGTGCACTTCTTCAACAATCACTTCCGGCCGGACAAGTATCCGCCGCCCGACATCGTGATGTTCACCGGCGCCGTGTCCCTGGAAGAATTCAAGCGCGAGCACACCCTGGAATACCAGCGGCTGGTCGAAACCGGGCAGATCGAGAAGTATCTGGTGGATGCGCCGTCCCGGCCGATGACGCTGGGTTCGAGGATATTGGGCCTCACGCTGATCGCGATTGGCTTGACGCTGCTGGTCCTGGTGTTGGCCGGGTTCATCGGTACATAAGCCGGCCTATCGATCGTTACATAAACAGACTGACAGGTGATTGTCGTCCTCGCGAAGGCGGGGACCCATACTGAGCTGCCACGGAGACTGACGGGTCCCATAGATTCCCGCCTGCGCGGGAAAGACAATGATCAGTTTGTAGGTTGGGTTGAGCGCAGGGAAACCCAACAATCGGAAACCCAACAATCGGGAATTGTTGGGCTTCACCTTTGGTTCAGCCCAACCTGCCGCGCTCGGGATTCTTGATATGCTTCTCCACGGCCTCTGCCGTCTGGAGACCGGACTGGATGCAGTCGCCCACGGCGATCCCACCGCGGTAGGACGCGCACAGGAAAAGTCCCGGTAGTGCGGTCTGCACTTGCTCCGCGCGCCGGATGCGCTCGAGGTGGCCCAACGTGTACTGCGGAATGGCTCGCGGCCAGCGGGTGACCGCGCAGAACCGGGGTGCGCCGCGCGCGCCGAGCAGCGCGGCCAGTTCTTCGCGCACGATCCGCGCGAGGTCCGCGTCGGGCAGTGACGGCAGATGCGGGTCGCGCTGCCCCCCCACGAATGTTGTCAGCAGTACCTCGCCCTCGGCTGCACGGTCGTCGAACATGCTGGACGAAAACAGCGTCCCGAGAATGCGCCGATGCTCCACCCGTGGGGCGAGCAGTCCGAACCCGTCGAGCGGGTGTGCAATATCCGACCGACGGTAAACACTCGCGACCGAGGCGACGGCGGCGTACGGAATGGCGTCGAGTGCACGCGCGGCATCCGGCGCAAAGTCCCGTATGAGCGCTGCGGCACGGTCCGCCGGTACGGCGAGTATCACGGCGCGCGCGCGCCGCTCCGCCGTTTCGCCGCCGCGCTCCACGGTCACGACGATGGCGCCAGTCTGTTCCCGACGGATGCTCATCGCGCGCGTGTCCGTCCGGATGCGTCCCACTCCGCGGGCGAGCGCATCGGTCAGCGTTTGCATGCCTTCCCGGAACGAGAAGCTCGCGGCCATGCGCTTCGACTTGTCCTTCCGGGTCGCGCGCTCCCGGGCGCCGAAAATCTGGCCCTTGATGAGGCTGCCGTAGCGGCGCTCGAGCGCGTGCAGCCGCGGAAACGCGGCCGGCAGCGACAACTGCGCCGGGTCGCCCGCGTAGATGCCCGCTACGAACGGTTCGATCGCGTAGTCCAGGAATTCGCCCCCCAGGCGGCGCACCACGAACTGCGCGACCGATTCCTCGCTGCCGGGCGGCGCGGGCGCGACGAATGGCTCGCGCAGCAACCCGAGCTTCGCGCGCCCTGAGAACAGCGGCGTTGTCAGGAATGCGGGAGCCGAGGTCGGCAAGGCGATGAGCACGCTGCCGCGTACGACGAAGCGCTTCGAGGCAATCGCGCTCACGTCGATGCGTTCCCCTCGAATGCCGAGATCCTCGAGCAATTCATTGATGCGCGGACTCGTGTCGAGGATGCTGTTCGGGCCGCGCTCATAGAGCACGCCGTCGCGCCGTTCGCTGCCAATGACCCCGCCGGGGCGCGCTGCGGCGTCGATCACTTCCACGCCGATGCCGCGCCGGGCGAGCTGGTAGCCGGCGGTCAGCCCCGAAATCCCGGCGCCAATCACCAGGACGTCGCAATCAGCATTCATCTTGCATCGCTCCGATTGATCGTTGCACAAGCAGGTGACCACCTGCTTGTGCAACGAATCTCCCCTCCCTTGCGTAGCGGGGGAGGGGCGGGGGTGGGGGC
>JACQOK010000226.1 GCA_016202565.1 Betaproteobacteria bacterium
CGCCGGCGCACGCGTTCGATCAGCGTCTGCGCGGTGGCCTGCAGATAGATGACGAGGTCGGGCACGGGAGCTTGGAGTCGCAACTGGGCATAGATCTGCTCATACAGCTTGAGTTCCTCGTCGCTCAGCGTAATCCGTGCAAACAGCGGGTCTTTGTCGAGCATGAAATCGCCGATCGTCACGCGGTTGAACAGATCGGACTGCTTGAGCCTGCGCACCTGGTTGATGCGCTGGAACAGAAAGTAAAGCTGCGTCGGAAGCGCGTAACGGTCGGCGTCCTGGTAGAAACCAGGGAGAAAGGGATTCGCTTCCGGGTCTTCGAGCATGGGTGCCGCGCCGCAGCGCTCGCTCATGACGCGGGCGAGACTCGTCTTTCCGACCCCGATCGGTCCTTCGATCACGATATAGCGGTACTTGTCGGGCAGCAGCATCGATTCTCAGCCATGGGCGGGCGCGAGGCGGGTCACGCTCGCGGCGTCCACGCCTTGCAGCAGGTCGCTGGCGCGGCCGCGACCGGGAACGGCGGCTTCCGGTGCGATTTCGACCAAGGGCACGAGCACGAACGCGCGCTCGTGCATGCGCGGGTGTGGAATCGCAAGACCGGGTTCCTGCAGCGCGAGATCCCCGTAGAGGATGATGTCGAGATCGAGCGTGCGCGGCGCATTCGGAAACCCGCGCACGCGCCCGTGACCGCGCTCGATCGCGAGCAGATGGTCAAGCAGCGCACGGGGGGCGAGGCTCGTCTCGACCGCCGCTACCGCGTTCACGAAATGGGGTTGATCGTGGTAGCCGACCGGGGCGCTGCGATACAGTGAAGATACGCGGGCAAGGCGCGTATCCGGCAGCGCGGCGATCTCGAGGAGACCCCTTCCAATCTGTTGCTCCGGATCCTCGAGGTTGCTGCCGAGCGCAATAAAGGCAGTGATGAGTGATGAGTGATGAGTGATGAGTGTCAAGCCGTCCGTCCCGCCAAGAAACACCGCCTCTGACGCGCGCGAGCTGTCCACATCACTCGTCCGCCTTCCGCCTTCATCCTTCCGCCTTCACGCTTGCGCCCTCATCCCTTCTCCCTCGCCTGCGGCGCCGCCGGCGCTTCTTCGGTTCGGCATCGTGCACCAGCATCTGCGCCCGCTCGGCTTCTCCGGCGCGCTGAAAACGCGTCCACCACTCGCCGACCGCGGCATCGACCTCACCGCTCTCGCAGCGCAGGAGCAGAAAATCGTAGGCGGCGCGAAACCGCAAATGCTGAAGCAGTCGATATGGACGATGGCCGGAGCGCTGGAGGAAGCGCGGCTGGAGCGCCCAGATCTCTTTCATATCGGAGCCGAAACGGCGCGGGATCGCGAGTTGCTCGGCCTGTGCCTGCATGACCTGGTCCATGGCCTGGTAGAGCGCGGGAATCGCGGGGACGTTCTTGCCCTCGATGCTCTTCCACGCCGCAAGCACCTCGTGCCACAGGAGCGCGGCAAAAAGAAAGGACGGCGACACCGGCTTGTCGGCGCGGATGCGCTCGTCGGTGGTCTTGAGCGCAAGCATCACGAAGCGTTCCCCGAGCGGCTGCTCGAGTATCACGTCAAGCAGCGGCAGCAGGCCATGATGCAGGCCTTCCTTGCGCAGTTTGGTGACGCACTCCAGGGCGTGCCCCGACAGGAGCAGCTTCAGCATTTCGTCGAACAGCCGCGACGGCGGCACGTTGGCGAGCAGGTTCGACAGCGCACGGATCGGCTTGCGGCTGCGTGAATCGATTTCGAGGCCGCGGCTTGCCGCAAGCCGCACGGCGCGCAGCATGCGCACCGGGTCTTCGCGATAGCGCTGTTCGGGATCGCCGATCATCCTGAGCCGCCGCCGGCGCAGGTCCTCCACACCGCCGTGGTAGTCCCAGATTTCCCGCGACGCCGGATCGTAGAACAAGGCGTTGATCGTGAAGTCGCGGCGCGTCGCGTCCTGTTCCTGGTTGCCGAACACGTTGTCGCGCAGAATCCGCCCGTGTTCGTCGGACACGCGCGCCCCGGCGTCTTCGATCGCATGGCCGCCCCGGTAAGTCGACACTTCGACCGTTTCCGGTCCGCACATCACGTGCACCAGGCGGAAGCGCCGGCCGATGATGCGCGAGCGGCGGAAAAGGGCGCGCACCTCCTCCGGCGTGGCGTCGGTCACGACATCGAAGTCCTTGGGTTCACGACCGAGCAGCACATCGCGCACTGCGCCGCCGACCACGAACGCGGCGAAATCATGGCGCTGCAGCGTCTGGGTCACCTTGAGCGCGCACGCGCTGATCCGTTCGCGCGCAACGCCGTGAACATTGAAGGGGACGATTTGGGGCTGTCTTGCCTTGAAGATCTGTCCGGAGAAAACCCGGCCGAGGAATTTCTTGATCATTAATCGAGACAGCGCTGCTCGCTAACCAGCAAAGCACGTCGAGACGCAGGACAGACCCGCCGTGTCGGCTCGAACGCGCGTAAACAAATTAAGCGGCACGCGCAGCGTGTCCGCTTGAATTTGTGATGGGGCAAATTATACATGGGGCACGAAATACCTGCCTTCATCGTGCTCGAGTTCCGCCAGCTCACAGCCGTAGAGGCGCTCCAGATTGCCGCGGGTGAGCACTTCCC